>JAFGRP010000114.1 GCA_016935075.1 Deltaproteobacteria bacterium
ATCGCCCACGACCGCGTCTTTCTCGACAAAATCGTCACCGTGATCGCCGAACTCGCCAACCGGACCATGACGCTCTATAAGGGGAACTACACCTACTACCTGTCCGAGAAGGAGCGGCGCCGTGAGGCCCTCAAAAAAGAGATGGAACTCCAGCGGGCAGAGATCAAGCGGATCAAGGAATTCGTCGAACGGTTCCGCTACAAGGCAACCAAGGCCAGTCAGGTCCAGAGCCGATTGAAACAGTTGGAGAAGTTCGACATTCTCCGGGAGGAGGGGGGAGGAAAAACCGTCACGATCCGCTTCCCGGAAAGCCCGCGGAGCGGCAAGGAGGTCCTTTCGGTCCGCCGTCTCGCCAAGTCCTACGGGGATCTTACCGTCTTTCACGACCTCAACTTCACGCTCTACCGTGGCGAAAAGGCGGCCGTCGTCGGGGTGAACGGGGCGGGCAAATCGACCCTCTCCCGGATATTGAGCGGCACCGAGGCGCCATCATCCGGCGTTGTCGCCGCGGGCCTGAACGTGAAGCCGGCCTTCTTCTCCCAGGAAAGCGCTCAGAACCTGAATTACCGTCGGACGATCTGGGAAGAGGTCAACGCCGCCGGTACGCGGAGCAACGACCAGGAGCGGCGGAACCTTCTCGGCGCCTTCCTTTTTTCCGGCGACGACGTTTACAAGGAGATCTCTATCCTGTCCGGCGGCGAAAAATCCCGTCTCGCCCTGTTGAAGATCCTCCTTTCAGACACGAACCTCCTGATCCTCGACGAACCGACGAACCACCTCGATCTGAAGACACGGGAGATCTTTCAGAATGCCCTGCTGCGCTACCAGGGGACAATCCTCATCGTCTCCCACGACCGCTATTTTCTCGACTGTCTGGTTGGCCACGTCTTCGAACTCCGGGACGGCGTCTGCCATGAATACCACGGCAATTATTCCTATTTCATCGAGAAACGGCGGGAGGCGCAAAGTCCCCTACCCTCTCCCCCGGCGAACCGGCCGGCGATGAACCCTGCCGCTGAACCGGGACAGACCGGCGCGCCGATGCAGGCCGCCGCAACAATGCCGGCCGAACCGGACCGAAAATCCCGCGAGGAGCGAAACCGGAAGACGAAGGAGGAAAAGCGCCAGGAGGCGGAAGATCGGAACCGGCTCTTCCGGGCGACATCGGCCCTGAAGCGCGATCTGACCGCGACCGAAGAACGGATTGCGCTGCTGGAAACAAAGAAGAAAGAAGCTGAAGGGGTTCTCTGCGAACCCGAGATCTACCGGGATCCGGACCGGATCCGGCAGCTCAATCAGGAACTGACCTCCGCCTCCGCGGAACTGGAAGATCTCTACTATGCCTGGAACGACCTGAACCTGAGGCTGGAGGCGATTGAAGAGTCCCTGAGGGGTCAAACCTCCTGACGGCTATAAAAAGCGGGCCGCATCCCGCCGGCCCGCCCTCCATTTATCGCTCAAACCCTGTCTCCATTACGCCCCGTCCAGACCCGAACTCTGCGCCTTCTGATACCAGGCGGCCGGATCGACGAAAAACTCTTCGGTATCCTTGAGGGAAGCGAAGTGTTCCCGTTCAATGTCGGAAAGCAGGCCGAAGAAAGCCTTTTCTTTCGGATCTGCCGATTGGTCCCTGAGCTCGGCGTAGAACTGCGCCCCCCTGGCCTCGAATTCGATCGCCTTGCGGACGGCCTTCCGATCATCGTCATCCCCCGCCGACTGCCCACCTCCCCGGGCGGCCCTCCCGAACACGGACCTGACCGCCGTATCCTTCACCTTCAGGGGAAGGGTCTCCGGCCACTTCTGGTCCCTCTTCCAGTTGTCGGCCAATTGTTTCAGCCGCTCGTAGTGCTCCAGCTCCTCGTCGGCGATCTGCGCGAACATCGCCTTCCCGACGGGATTCTTCGTCCGTTCGGCGTTCTTCAGATAGAAATGGTGCTCATTCATCTCATTCTTCAACGCGATTTCCAGTGCATTCAAACGTTCCTCCATGAAATTCTCCTTTCGTCCCTTCATCTTAATCGATCTCTCCCTGAAACACAATCGCCGCCGTCCGATCCCGGCGACATCTCGGGGATGTCATTCTTCAGAACTCAACATGTTGCATGGATCAGACATAGGTTCCCGGAAAATTGGGTTTCCGCTTCTCCTTCTGCGCACGGATCCCCTCCCGGGCGTCAAGACTGGCGAAAACCGGGAGTCCGATCTCCAGTTCCTTCCGGAAGGCATCCGTATAGCCCATCTCCATGCTCTCCCGGAAACAGCGGATGATCCCCTGAACGGCGAGCGGCCCGTTGCCCGCGATCCTCTCCGCCAACTCCATCGCCGCCGCCATCAGACCGCCGACGGGAACGACCCGGTTGAGAAATCCCCATTCGCAGAGGGTCTGCGCGTTGAAATTTCCGGCGGTCAGCAGGATCTCCATTGCCCGGCAGGGCGTCAGGATCCGGGGGAGATAGACATTCGATCCACCCGTCGGCATGATGCCGAGGCTCGCTTCGCGCATCTGGAAAACCGCATCCTCCGATGCAAGACGGAGATCCGCCCCCATGATCATCTCGAACCCTCCGGTGAGGCAGTAACCGTTCACGGCCGCGACGACCGGCTTTTTGACGATGTTCGGCTTCAACATCGCCTCTGCCACATGCGGCCCCACCCGGGCAAGCCACCGTTCCGCATCCGTTTCCGGCTCCCGCATCCTGGTCAGGATGGGAATGGCCGTCCGCAGGTCCATCCCGGAACAGAAGATGTCCGGCAGACAGGAATGGAGGATGACGACGCGGATCGCGTCATCGGCGTTGATGTCCATCCAGGTCTCATGAAGATCCATCAGGATCTGGGGGTCCAGTGCATTTCTTTCCTTCGGCCGGTTCAACCCCACCCTTGCGATATGCCCTTCCTTCTCGTATTTCAAACCCATTGACGCCTCCTTCACAGTATCTGTTTCCAGGACGTTCTACCGTTTTTGCGGATATGGAAATCCTCTCTTGATGGATGGAGAATGCACAGAGAATCCGTTGGTCATGACAACCGGGCGTCGCACCCCCCTCACAATCCTTGATAATCCTATTAGCAAATTCCGGTTTCGACCTCAAGCTGAATATATCATTCTAAGTATGTTGCTGCGGCATATTCTTATTGACAGAAACGACCATTGCCGTTATAAATTGCGCCGGAAAATTCGTATCCGTTGACGGCAAGGCCCGCTCCCGATTGCAAACTGCCGCGCGTTCACAAACAAGCGATTCATTTCTTAAGGATACTGTGTCTTCAAACCAGGCATGAGGATGAACGAAGAGAGAGCGGATCACCGTTTTACCCTGGATGCCCAACACATTCATCCCCACGGGGGAGGCGGCCTTTTGCCATCCCGGTTGTTCAGGCATGGAAAGCTCCTCCAGTCCGTCCCCCATGCCCCCGTCATCAAACAAAAAGAGCTGATCCAAACCCTCCATTACCTCCATTTTTCAAACGCCCCTGTCCAACTCCTGCTCACGGACCCGAAGCATGAAGAAGATTTTCTCATACAAAGCATCCTTGAATCCTGCACGGCGGAAGAGATCCGCTGCCGATGGCCGCTGGAAACCATCCCTGTTCCGAATGACGTTCGACTCCAGGGTCTGATTGTGGATGACGGGCTCTCTTTGGTTCTGCTCCCGATCCGTATCATCGAGCGTTACGAAGAAGGATTTTCGGCCGCTATTCCCGAAGAGGGCCGTCTCCTGGGGAAACGACAAGTCCGCACACATGTGTGCCGGGGTATCGATGTCGTACTGATCCAGAACGGCTTTGTCGCCCGGGGACAACTCATCGATTTCAGTTCAATGGCCTTCCGCGTGCGCGTGCACCCCGAAACAAACAGCTCCTTCGTCTGGATGAACACCGACAGCCCCTGCGCGATTTCTCTTTATGCCAACGGGAAAATACTCTTCTCCGGACTCTGCCGCAGCATCCGCCAAAACGGAGGTCTGTTCGAAAGAGAACTCGTCGCTTCACCCATCGGAAAAGAAATACGCCGCTTTCAGAAGAGGAAAACGCGAACCCCCCGTCTGCGGATCACACCGCCGCTTTTCGTCGATTTCACACATCCTTTCATTCAAAAACAGATCCAGAGAGACATCCATAATCTGTCGTTCGCGGGTTTTTCCGTGGAAGAGACGGCGGAGGAAGGGATTCTGATGCCGGGGATGATCATTCCCGGCCTTGAAATCCGGGATGCGGGTGTTTTGAAAATGACCTGCGACGCCCAGGTGATCTACCGGCGAAAAACATGGAAAGGGCGGGTCCGTTGCGGCATGGCCATCCTGGATATGGATTTCCACTCGTATCGTCACCTCAGTCACATCATGGTCCACGCAGGAAATCCCCAAGCTTGTTTTTCCAGTGAACTGGATATGGACGCCCTCTGGAAGTTCTTCTTTGATACGGGTTTCATCTATCCCAAGAAATATCACATGCTTCAGTCCAGTCGTGAGGAATTCAAGGAAACTTATCGCAAACTCTACCGGGAGGAGCAGAAGATAGAAGCCCATTTCACCTACCAGGAGAATGGCCGCATATACGGGCACGTATCGATCTTTCGGGCATACCAGCGGGCGTGGATGGTGCACCACCTTGCGGCAAGACCGCTGAAAGGCAAGCGTACAGGACTGACCGTACTGAAAAACGTCCTCCTTTTTTTCGACGGTTTGTACCGTTATTCTTCGATACGAATGGATCACATGCTCTTTTATTTTCGTCCGGAAAACCATTTCCCCAATCTTTTCTTCGGGGGTTTTGCCCGGGATCTCGGAAATCCGCGCGCCTGTTCCCTGGACCTTTTCACCTACATGAACCATCCCACCAACGGACCGCATCATTCAATCCCCCAAGGCTGGCAGCTCACGGATTTTGAGACCAGCCACCTTCCGGAACTGGAACGTTTCTACAGAAACGCTTCCGGCGGCTTGCTTCTGGATGTTCTTCGCCTCGGTAAAACGGACGATGGGAACGAAAAACTGGAAGAAGTCTATCGCCGCCATGGTTTTCTCCGGCAGTGGCGAACCTGCGCGCTGCTCAAAGAACAGTCACTGAAGGCCGTCCTCGTTGTCAACCATTCATCACCCGGATTGAATCTGTCCGAATTCCTGAACAACATCAAGGTTATCGTGACCGATCCGGCCGGTCTCCCGTGGGAAGTCCTGACCGCCGCATTGGCCCGTCTGACACCCGAATTCCAGACCGAAATCGTACCGCTCCTGATCTATCCCGCGCATTATCCATCCGAACTGGGTTTGAGAGTGGACAAGCATTACCTCCTTTGGATCCTGGACACACAATACGGAAAGGAGTATTTGGAATACATGGAGAAAAAAACAACGATCAACCTTCGATTCCTGATCAGACATCTTTTGAAAAAAATGGCGCCCAAATGAACAATAACGATCTTTATAATAGTCGGATCATCAAAAATTATGTCGAGTATCTCCGGGTAAATTATCCCGATATCGACATCGACAACATCATCGACTACGCAAAATTAACAACATACCAGATGGAGGATGAGGGGCACTGGTTCACACAGGAACAGATTGACCGGTTTCATGAGATCGTCACCCGCTTAACAAACAATCCTAATGTTTCCCGGGAAGTGGGACGTTATTCCGTCTCTTCCAAGTCATCAGGCGCCATAAAACAGTACCTGATCGGATGCATCACTCCGATTGCCGTTTATACCCTCATAGGGAAAATCGCATCCAACGTCACCCGAGGTCATACATTCCAGACGATCAGCTTGGGAGCCGATACGGTCAAGGTTGCCGTCACCCCCAAACCCGGCGTTCAAGAAAATATCTACCAGTGCGAGAACAGAATCGGCACCCTGGAGGCCATCGCGAAGCTTTTTACCGGCAATTATGCAAAGATCGACCATCCGACCTGCATTCACCGGGAGGGAAAAAGCTGCGTTTATATCGTCACCTGGGAGAAAACCCCTTCCCTGATATGGAAGCGGATCCGCAACTATGCCGCCATGATCGGTCTCCCCATCTGCATCGCCTTGTGGTTTTTCATTCCGCCCCTGGCCGCGGCATCCGTGATTTGCCTGTATCTCGCAATGGTATCGGGAATGTCTTACTATTCCGAACATACGGATCGACTCAAGCTGACCGATGATATGATCAATCAGGGAGATACCGCAAGCCGGCTTCTGGATCAGATCAATATCAGCTACAACAACACCCTTCTCGTACAGGAGATCGGCCAGGCCACGTCCATGATTCTCGACATCGACCAGCTTCTGGCCTTCATTATCGAGGCCCTGGAAAAACGCCTTGATTTTGACCGCGGCATGATCATGCTGGCGAATCGGGAAAGAACACGCCTGCTCTACACCATCGGCTACGGATACAACCCGGAACAGAGGAAATATCTGGAAAACATCGAATTCCATCTCGACAACCCTGACTCCCGGGGGGCTTTTGTCGTCTCCTTTCAGAAACAGATCCCCTTTCTCATCAACGACCTCCGTGAAATCGAAAAAGACCTCTCCCGGCGAAGCATCGAATTCGCCAAAAGGATGGGCACCCATTCCTTTATCTGCGTTCCCATCATCTTCAAAAAGGAATCCCTGGGAATCCTCGTCGTGGACAACATCCAGTCCAAGCGGCTCTTCAGCCAGAGCGACATGAACCTGCTGATGGGCATCGCCCCCCAGATCGCGATCAGCATCAACAACGCCATCTCCTACCGGAAGATCCAGGAAAGCGAAAAGCGTTTCCGGTCCCTCAGCGAAACCGCCCCCGACATCATCTACACGATTGACACACGGGGCGCTTTCACTTACATCAACCCGGCCTGGGAGAGGATCCTGGGCCACCCTGTCGAAGACGTTCTCGGGAGGTATTTCATCGATTTCGTCCGGAAAGAGGCCATTCCGCTCTATATCGGCATGTTCAAACATATCCGGGATGAAAGGGGAACGGTCCGGGATGCTATCGGCATACTCCTCCACAAAAACGGATCGGACCGTTCTTTCAGCATCAGCGGCGCGCCGAACTTCGACTCGGATGGCCGTGTGATCGGGGTGGTGGGAATCTTCAAAGATGTGACCGATCTCAAACTCTCCGAGGCCAAACTCCAAAGCAGCTACGAGAAGCTGAAATCCGCTCTGGACAGCACCATCCAGGCCATCTCCAAGATCGTGGAATCCCGCGATCCCTTTACGTCGGGGCACCAGGAACGGGTCGCACGGCTGGCCGCAGCCATTGCCGGAGAGATGGGACTTTCCGGAGAATTTATCGCATCGATCCGCATGGCCGCCACGCTCCACGACGTCGGCAAGATCAATGTCCCCGCGGAGATCCTGAGCAAACCCAGCAAGCTCAGTCCGATCGAGATCGGCATGATCCGGATTCACCCGGAAGTCGGACACAACATTCTGAAAACCATCGATTTTCCCTACCCCATCTCCCAGATCGTCTTGCAGCATCATGAACGGATGGACGGCTCCGGGTACCCCGCCGGCATGAGCGGGGAGAATATTCTTCTGGAGGCACGGATCCTGTCTGTCGCGGATGTGGTCGAAGCCATGGCCTCTCACCGGCCCTACCGGCCGGCTTTCGGCATCGAAAAGGCCCTGGAGGAGATCTCGCTGCATCGGGGGACCCTTTATGATGAACAGGCCGTAAGCCATTGTCTCGAACTCTTTCTGAAGAAAGATTTCCGTTTTTAAACGAAGAGGTTTGGATGAACATTATCCGCTGCAATCGCTGTATTCTGCCCGCCACTTATCCCGATCTCCGTTTGAATGGAGAGGGCGTCTGCCATCTCTGCCTCATGCCGCCGGAAACGCGGCCCGCTCCTGAAGAGCTGAAGAAAAGACTCGATGAGATCATTGCCGTCCATCGGGGAAAGGGGAAATATGAAGCGCTTGTCGGATTGAGCGGCGGAAAGGACAGCAGCTATGTCGCGTACTATCTCCGACGGGAATACGGTTTGAAGATGCTGGGGATCAATTTTGACAACGGCTACAGCTCCGATTATGCCGTCCGCAATCTCACGGCCCTGGTCGACGCCTATGGAATCGACCTCGTGGTCCTGCGGCCCGCCCAGACCTTCCTCAAGAAACTCTTTGCCCATTTCCTGAGAACGCACGGTGAATTCTGCTCGGTCTGCAACAACATGGGATACCTGCTCATGGCCAGTTACAGTCTCTCGCAGCAAAGGGCGCTCGGCTACACCCCTCTCGGCGTCGGCGGCTGGTCGAAAAAATACGAATTCCAGCCGGGAATTTCCGTGACTTCGATGCAGTATTTCTTCAAAAACCTGACCCCGGAGCTCTTTGCGGAATTGATTGCGCAGCCTTTCATTGAGGAAAAAGCGGTCCGGGCTTATATGAATGTACGCGATCCGCGTCAGGTCAAGATTAACAGCAACGAGCATACGGCTCTGGGGGATTCGGTCATCAGCCTGATCCAACTCCCCGATTACGTCCCCTGGGACCTGTTTCGGATGCCCGGCATCCTTCGAGCCGAATTCGGATGGGAGCAGCCGTCGGGACGCCATGACAGCCACTTCGACTGCACCCTCTTCCCGATCAAGGAGTACCTGAAGTTCAAAAAATATGGTCTGACTCAGGAAACGATAAAAAACAGCATCCTGATCCGTGAGGGGCTCTTGACCCGCGAAAAGGCATTGGAAAGGATTAAAATGGAACAGACCACCGAACCGGAGAGCTTGCACCCCTTCCTCCGCGAACTTGGCGTTGATCCGCAAGAGGTCAACGAAGAGGGCGAATGGTCGCGGTGAAATCGACTGTAAAGATCATCGGAATCGAAGTCATTCCCTGCTGCGACGCCCCCTTCCTATTCGGCTTTCGCTCGGCGCATCTGCTGCGTTTGCGGGCCGATTCCGTAATCCTCGTGCTTCGGTGCGAAGGGGGCCTCGCCGGATACGGAGAAAGCGCACCGCGCCCTTATGTCACGGGGGAAACCAACGTATCGGTCCGCGAACTCATCCGGGACCGTTTCACCCCTCTCCTCATAGGCCGGGAGATCGGTAAACGTGAAGATGTGGAGAAGACCCTTTGCCATCTCGAACAGACCTGCCGGGATAAGGGGATTTCTTCATATCGCTCCGCAATGGGTGCCGTTGATATTGCCCTTTTCGACGCTCTGGGAAAGCGTCATGGCGTTCCCGTATTCCGTTTCCTCGGACCGCGCCTCAGAAGGGATCTCCCCTGGTCGCTTCCCGTTCCCTTGCTGCCCGATGAGGAGATTCGGAGAATCTATAAGGGGATACGCCGTCGGACCTTCCGTTCTCTCAAGGTCCTTGTCGGGCGGGATGAAGAAGAAAACCTGAAAAGGTTGAAACTGATTCGCAACCTTTTCGGGGAGGAAATCGAAGTTCGGATCGAAGTGAACGGCCACTGGACAAAAGACGAGGCCTTCTCCCATCTACAAATACTGAAGCCGTTTTCAATCACCGCCGTGGAACAACCGGTTGCAAAGGGGGACATTGAGGGGATGAAGGCGATCCGGGAGGCCTTTGGGATCTCCGTCATTGCGGATGAATCCCTCTGCAGCCTCGAGGATGCGGAGGAACTGCTCGACCGGGGCGCCTGTAATATCCTGAACATAAAGATTTCCAAGGTCGGTGGTCTGCTCGCCGCATATCGCATAGCCGGCCTCGCCGCCGCCCGGGGTGCATCCTGTCTGCTCGGCTCCCACGTGGGCGAAACCGGGATCTTGACATCGGCCGCTCTCCACTTTCTGATAGCGGCACCCGCCCTCTCCGCGGTAGAGGGGTTTTCCTCCCTTCTCTTCGACAAATCCCGCAGGATCGACGATCTCGATCCCGCAGAACGGATCGGAGAGATTCTCGCGACTCCCGGTCTGGGATTCGATCCGGCGGAAACAATCCTGCAGAACCTGTCGCCGGCGGGAGCGAAGGTGGAATAACGATCTACCGTTGCTCTCCGTACTGTTCCCGGATCCAGGTCCGATAAGCGCCGTTTCGGATCCTTTCGCTCCAGCCCCTGTTTCCGAGATACCACTGAACGGTTTTCCGGAGGCCCGAGGCGAAGGATTCCGCAGGAGACCAGCCCAATTCCACGTGAAGCTTCGAAAAGTCGATCGCGTAGCGCCGGTCGTGTCCGGGGCGGTCCTCCACAAACGTGATCAGACGCCGCCGGGACGCTCCGGCGGGCGCCAGTTCATCCACAAGGTCGCAGATCATCTGCACGATGCCGATGTTTTCCATTTCCGCGTGGCCGCCGACGTTGTAGGTCTCCCCGCGCCTCCCCTTTTCCATGATCGTCCGGATTGCCTCGCAGTGGTCCGCGACGTAGAGCCAGTCCCGCACATTTTTTCCGTCCCCGTAAACGGGGAGGGGTTTCCCCTCCAGGGCATTGAGTACGATCAGAGGAATCAGTTTTTCGGGAAACTGATAAGGGCCGTAATTGTTCGAACAGTTGGAAATCGTGGTCGGCAGGCCATAGGTTTCATGGTAGGCCCGGACGAGATGATCGGACGACGCTTTGGAAGCGGAGTAGGGGCTGTTCGGACGGTAGGGCGTCTCCTCGGTGAAATACCCATCCGGTCCCAGACTGCCGTACACCTCGTCGGTGCTGATGTGGTGGAAAAGTCGGAAGCGGCTGCCGGCGGCCCTTGCCGTTTCGAGAAGATTGAACGTCCCCAGGATATTGGTCTGAATGAAACTGTTCGGCCTTTTGATGGAACGGTCCACATGGGACTCGGCAGCAAAATGGCAGACGGTATCGATCCCCTGCCGGTCAAAGATGGCCTGAAGCGCGGACAAGTCGCAGATGTCCGCTTTTTCGAAAAGATAGCGGCCCGGATGCGCCTCCGCGATGCCGCTCAGATTATCGGGATTCCCCGCATAGGTCAGGCTGTCCGCATTGATGATCCTTCCCCGGAAGTCCTCTCTTGCCAGCAGATGGCGGATAAAGTTGCTTCCGATAAAACCGCACCCTCCGGTGATCAGTAAATTCTCGCTATCCATGCTTCTCCTTTCTCGACAGATAGACCTTTTACGCAGCCGTCAGCGGACGGTCAGCCTGCCGTCCTGACCCTCACCCGGGGTCAGCAGCAGTCCCGAGTTCAGGATCTCTTCCGGGACAAACTGCCCCCGGACGGCAAAATGGAGGATATCGTCCCCCTGTCGAGTTCCGCATCCCGCTGCAGTATTTGGAGATAAAGATCCCCTGGAAATTCCGTGTTATCCCGGAGCGACCGGATCAGAAACGAAAGAGCGAGTGGGAAATCCCCCTGCAGACGGGCGTTTTTTCAACAGCCTATCTCAGGAACCCCTGGATGATCCGGTTAACCGCCTCCTCGTAAGTGAGCCCGAGACTCATCAGTTTTGTCAGTTGATCACCGGCGATCTTGCCGATCGATGCTTCGTGGCTCAGTTCGGCGTCCGGGTGTTCGGCCTTCAATGAGGGAATCGTTTCGTTGGCGCCGTTATCCATGATGATTGCATCGCACTCGATATGTCCAAAACATTTCGCGCGGGCGACCATTGTCGCGTAGAAGTTCTGCCGCGAGCTCCCCTTGATGACCGATCGGGAAACCATATTGGACCGGCTGTTATCCCCCGCCAGAACGATTTCGTTTCGAGAAACCGCCTTCTGATGGCCGTCGGTCATCACGCGCTCCGCGATCAGGAGCATGCTCCCCGGTCCCAGCGTCGCCTCGTTGAGGCGGTTCGCATCATCCACCCCGCCGATCTGAGTCAGTTCCATCTCCGCCTGGGCGTTCTCCGCGAGAAACACCTTCGTCGTCGGATTCAGCGTCCTTTTCCCCGACCCGGGACCTTCGGCATAGTGTTTTTCGACGTACTTTACCCGGGCGCCTTTTTCCACACGGAACTCATGGATGCCTTCGTGCCCCTCGGGGGCCGGACCGCCGCAGTGGATGCCGCAACCGGCGATGATCGTGACGTCGGAGGCGGCGCCGACGATGAAGGTATTATAGACGACGTCGTAGAGTCCGGCCTGGTTCAGGATCACCGGGATATGCACCGATTCGTTGACCGTTCCCGGGGCGATCGTCACGACGATTCCTGTTCCTTCCGCGTTGCTCTCGATATTGATGTTTGCCGAGGTTGCGCGCGACAGGAGTCTGCCGTTCTTCCGGATGTTGTAGGCCCCCTTGGGAATGTCCTCCAGGTCGGCTACCGCCTTCAGCAGGTCCTTATCTAAAGCATTGAGCATCTTCTTCTCCTTTCCGGCATGGTTTGAAATTGCAGATGCTCAAATCCGTCAGCATCGGCAGGGCGCCTTCCAGATTGCCGACATAGGCGAATTTTCCGCGATTCACCATGAGGACAATGTCCGCCGCCTTGAGAAAGGCCCGGTTGTGGCTGACGACGATGGTGGTCGTGTGGTGGTCGGTCTGCTCCCTTTTGAGGAGGTCGACCATCGGCCCGATCGTCCAGAGATCGATTCCCGTATCCGGCTCGTCGTAGATGGCGATTTTCGGATTCCGGGCGATGGTGGTCGCAAGCTCGATCTTCTTGATCTCGCCGCCGGAGAGTTTGGCGTCGACGGCCTTGTCGAGAAAGGCGAGGGAGCAGATCCCGACCCGGCGGAGGAGATCGAGAAGCTTCGGCTCCTCTTCGATTCCGGACGCCATCGAGAGGAGATCCCGGAAGCTGATCCCTTTGAAGCGGGCGGGCTGTTGAAAACTATAGGCAATCCCCGCTTTGGCCCGCTCGGTGATCGTCATCCCCGTGATGTCGTTCCCCTCGAAACGAATGGCGCCGGCGCTCACCGGATTGATCCCCATGATCAGCTTCGCCAGGGTGGTCTTGCCGCTCCCGTTGGGACCGGTGATTGCATAAAACTTCCCCGGCTCGAAGGTGAAGCTGATCCCCTCGATGATATCCCGTTTCCGGCCTCCGTTCGTCCCGTCCGTTTCGGTGACGGAAAAATACAGATCCTTCAATTCCAGCATATTCGACCTCGTTATTGGCAATTCCATGGAATATTTTCAATGCTTCCCAAAAAGAGATTCGGGAAGAAACCCTGCGGGTTCCCCGCCGCTTTTCCGGCTCCATCTTATGGAAATCCGCCCCGTTGTCAATCAATAATCGGGGAAAATCGTGGAGCATTACAGATACGACCGCGCACCGATATAAGCCCGGCTGAAATATTCTTTTGCAAGGGCATCCGTACGGATCATCTTCCCTCTTCCCGGGGCATGGATGAACAGACCGTTCCCGGCATAGATCCCGACATGCGAAACCTTGCCCCCCAAGTCGGCAAAGAACAGGAGATCCCCCTTCTCCGGGGAAGAGCGGTCCACGGGGATCCCTGCCGCGAACTGTTCGTACGACGTCCGGGGGAGGTCCAAACCGTTCAGATGATAGACGGTCATCGTCAAACCGCTGCAATCGAAGCCGGTTCCGGCGGAGCTTCCTCCCCAGAGGTAGGGAACGCCGAGAAAACTCATGGCGGTCCGGACCAGCTCCTCCCGGAGGTAGGCCTCCCCGCGCGCTTCCCTCCGCGCAACCGCGTACTCCTCCGGTCGGACGACATAGAATTCCTCAATGATTCCGACCTTCCGGAGTTCCTCGGCACGGGCGCGGGCCTGCTCCTTCGCGGGGAAGTTTCCGAAGCGAACCTTGTAGAGCCCCCGGCGGGCCACGAAATAGGTGGACTCCAGCCCTTTTTCCTTCAGGAAACCGGTGAAGCGGGCGGCGTTTTCCGCGCTGGCAAAGGCCCCGGCCTGGATGGTGTAGCCCAGGCGGGGCAGCCCTTTTTTCTGCGCCGGCGATGCGGGAACGACCGCCCGGGGGGACACGGGCGGCGCCCGACGGACGGACGGCCCCCCGCAGGCCCAGGCGAACAGGACCGAAGCCAGCAGGGCGATCCACCAAAATCTCCGCTTCCGAACAAATGCAAACATGGCGCCCCCGCAAAACATCGCGCCTCCCGTCCCGGGTGTGGCGGAGTTCCGCATCCGGAGCGGCTTCCCGCTTGCCCCGGCGGTATTTTCAAAAACTCTGAAAATCATCATCCTTTCGCGCGCCGGACTTTTCCCGACCCTGCGCTTTCCCGCTTCGTAGAACGGCCGCCCTCCGGCGGGGAAGGCGAATGGATTTCCGATCCGTCACCCGGTGGCTTCGGGTCCCCCCAGCGCTTCCGGACGAGACCGCGGGCCTCCGCGGCATCGGCAATCTCTCCGCAAAGCTGGGCATCTTCAATGGCCCGGAGGATCTCCTTGAAAACCGGCCCCGGCGCGAACCCCATATCCATCAGGTCTGCCCCGGTCAGAAGGCGGGGCGGCCGGAGTTCCTCCTCCGGATACTCCTCTAATTTTTGCCTGCAGAATTCATAATGATGCAGAAGACCATGGCTCCCAAGGCAGTCCAACCGGTGCAGCTCCAGGTGAAGGGCGAAATCCGGCTGCCGGAGGAGGCGTTTCAGGCGGTTCGGCCGCATCTCGCGGACATTCATGAAGAGCATGTGCCCGCGGACGAGGGCGAGGATCGTTTCCATCTCTCCGCGGGAGAAGCGGAGCCTCCGGAGAATCGCGGCCGCAATCTCTTCTCCCCGCTGAACATGTCCGTAGAAATGGGTCCCGGTGGTGTCCTCGGACCGGGTGACCGCCTTGCCGGCGTCGTGGAGGAGAACCGCCCAGGCGAGGCGCAAATCGGCCTTTCCGTCCGGCCGGACGAGGAGGGCAACCATCCGCAGCGTATGTTCCCAGACGTCCCCCTCGGGATGAAAAACCGGGGGCTGGCCGACCCCCTGGAGGGCCTGAACCTCAGGCAGGATTTCACCGAGAAGACCGCTTTCCGACAGGAGTTCCAGACCGCGCCGCGCCCCGCCGCCTGTCAGCAACCGGGAGAGCTCGTCGCGGACCCGCTCGGCGCTGATCCGCCGGATGGCGGCCGCTCGCCGCCGAATGGCGGCAAACGTCATGGGCTCGATCTCAAAACCGAGCGCGGCCGCGAAACGGACCGCCCGCAACATCCGCAGGTGATCCTCGGCGAAACGCTCCTCCGGATCGCCGATCGTTCGAACCATGCGCCGTTCAATGTCCCGGAGGCCTTCCACGCGATCGATGATCCGGCCCGTCATCGGGTCCATGAGAAGACCGTTGATCGTAAAATCCCGCCGCCGGACGTCCTCCTCCGCCGTCGCAAAAGCAAGCAGGGAGGGGTGGCGTCCGTCATCGTAGTCCGCTTCCATCCGGAAGGTGGCCACTTCATAAGGCGCCCCCCCCTCGACCACATGGCAGATACCGAAACGCTCTCCGACGGAAACGGTTCGGGGGAAAAGC
>JAFGRP010000115.1 GCA_016935075.1 Deltaproteobacteria bacterium
AAACGGGAAGGAGTAACCGCATGGAACCGACGATCTGTAAAAAGGACATGGGCTGCCGGCGGGAGGTTACCGTCGGCCGCTACCTCGACCCCTTCGACGGGTTCCGGGAGAAGGAGGCCGCTTTCGAGATCCGCCACGATCAGATGACCGGTGTGACCTCCCGGATCCTCCCCTACCGTCTCAAGGTTCCGCAAAAGCAGGACGTCGGGACCTATATCGACCGCTCACCCGAGGCGCTCTGTCCTTTCTGCCCGGAACTCTTCGAGAAGATCACCCCCCGGTTCACGCCGGACCTCGTCGCCGAGGGGAAATTCCGTCACGGGATGGCCCTTCTTTTTCCCAACGCATTTCCCTATGACCGGTACAACACCGTCGTCCGGTTCTCGCCGCAGCATTACGTCCCACTCCTGGAGCTGACGCCGGAGCTGACACTGGACGGTTTCCTCGTATGCCGGGATTATTTCCGGCGGATGGTCGAACTCCACCCGGAGCTCCGCTATTGTTCGATCAACTGGAACTACATGCCCCCGGCAGGCGGCGGCCTGCTCCACCCCCACATCCAGACCGTGATTGGGGAGACTCCGACCCGCTTCATGCAGAATCTCTGCGACAGTGCAGGCCGTTACCGCGAAAGCGAAGGGGGAAATCTCTGGGAGGATTTCATCGCCTACGAAAAGGAACAGGGGGAGCGTTTCATCGCCGATACCGGCGCCGTCGCCTGGCTGGCCGCTTTTGCCCCCAAGGGGATGGCAGGGGAGGTCTCTTTCATCTTCCGAAAGAGGCGGTCGATCTTCGCGCTGACGGAAGGGGATTTCATCGAACTCCTGACGGGATTCTCAAGAATATTCGCCTATCTGGAGAAGAGCAACTTCATCAGCTTCAACATGACGCTCTATGCGACGATTCAGGAGGACGACACCTTCCGGGTACAGGGGAAGCTCGTTCCCCGGTTTGTCATCCTGCCTCTCGAAACCAGCGATCTCAACTATTTCGAGAAACTCCACGACGAGATCATCTGCCCGGTGATGCCGGAAGAACTTTGCCGGGACCTGAAACCCTGGTTTGGGGACTGATCCGGGCCGGATTTTCTCCTGACGGCCCTCCTTCTTGATGCAACCGCCATTTAATCGCGGTTGCAGGAACATCACTCTTCGGTTTTCGTTTTGGATGGGGGCTCGCTCTTCTCCGTTTCGGGCGTCTTTTCATCTTTCTTCCGCTCACCCGTCGAAGCCTTTTTCCCGCCGTAATCCGTGGCGTACCATCCGCTTCCCTTCAATTGAAAGGATGAGAGGGACATCAGCTTCTGCACGTGACCCTTGCAGAATTTGCAGGATTTCACCGCGGGGTCGGCGATTCCCTGAAACACCTCGAATTCCTCACCGCATTTCTGACATTTGTACTCATAAATCGGCATTGCGACAAACCTCCAACATGATCTTATTGAACCAGGTCGCCGATCCGGTAACGGTTGCTGAAGCAGTCCAGAACCAGATTCAGATCGGGATCGGTGGCCGGTTTAAGCAGGTTCCGGGTGATCCGGTGGACCTTTTCCTCCTCGCCAAGTTTTTCCTCATCCGGGGCGTCGAAGTTCCCCTCGCCCCGCTCAAAGCGGATCACATGCACCAGCTCGTGCACGGCAATATACAGGAGCAGGGGCGCGAGCCGGATGAACGAATGGGCCCGCTCTACGGCGTCGAGGATCCGGCCGTCCTGAAGACAGATCCGGTAGAAGTGGAATCCTCCGTCCGTCCCCTCCGATTCATTCCGAAACTGGTACTTGCAGAGGTGCGCAAAAGCCCCTTCGCGGACCTCGTGTTTCTCGAGAAAGGCGAGCGTCTTGACATCGTACCGGGGCTCCCTCCACTCCGCCGGGCCGATCCGGAAATACCGTCCCGCCATCTTCTCGGCCTGTGAAAAGCTCCTGCCGGCAAGCGATATCTGCTCCGTCGTAAAATACCGCTCCATCGAATTTTCCCCAGTTCTCGGTTATCCATAATATATGCACCGGCCGGCGTGTGTCAACCTCAATCGACTGCGCGACAGCGCTATTTCGGAATAGGTGTGGTGGTCAGCAAATACTTGAGGTCGTCATCCTCGAAGCGGATGGCAAAGCCGCCGTAAATGGACCGGTTGTCCTGGTCGCTGATGAAATCGTCCCAACCAGCGGTGAGGTAGAGGTGTTTGAAGAGCTGGTATTCCGCGCCGGCCTTCAGATGGGCTCGGCGGTCACTGCCGAAATCGAAGGCCTCGAACGAGAGTTTCAACCTGTCGTTCAGGGCAAAGTAATCGATACCGACGCCGCCGGTCGATTCCAGAATACCGCCCCGGAGGACGATATCCCTGTACCGTTTTCCGATCTGGGCATTGAACAGGAGGCCGTCTCGGTCCCATTCCTCCGTCCGTGTCGTGACGCCGTCCACCGTAACATCCTTTGTGTTCCTTCTTCCCCGCGGGTCGCTGACGATGCCGATGATGTAGAATTTGTCCTCCTTGGGCTGGATCCGCAGATCCAGATAGCTTTTGGCATCGCTTTTGTCGAAGAGGAATTCGCCCCGGTAGCTGAGGAAGGTCCGGAACTGTTCCGCCTTGTTCACGTAACGGTTCAGACCGGTCAGCCCCTCGTTGAGGTTTCGGACCGTTTCGTCGTCGTTGACAAGCTTGCCGATACTCCCCCGTCCTTCGTTGATCTTCTGCGTCACTTCCTCGAGTGAGGCGAGTGTTTTATTCAGTTTCTCCGCAGTGGTCTTGTCCTTGACGAGCTGCCCGAGAGTTCCCTCGCCCCGGTTGACCCCTCCGGTGATCTCGCTCAGCGCGGCGAAGGTCTTCTCCATCTCGCGCGAGGCGGATTTCAGGGTCTCCATAACCTGGCCCACCTTCTCATCGTTCTGGGAGACGATCCGGTTCAGATTCCCCGTGAGCTGGCGGGTGTTTTCCAGGGCGGCGTGGAGGGCGGCTTCGTTGCTGACGATGACATCGTTGAGGTTCCGCGTAAGATCCCGGGTATTTGTCAGGATACTGTTGATCTTCTCTTCTCCGGACTGACCGGACAGGACCCGGTTGAGGGAACTGGTCACCCCGCGGATGTCATCCGCAATCAGGCTTAACTGATTGAGCATTCGGTCGATGTCCGTCTGGCGCTCCGTCCGGGAAATCCGTTCGCCGGCTGTAAGATAGGCTTCGCCCGGGGTTCCGGGATAGAGTTCCACATACTTTTCGCCAAGGATGCCGTGGGTCTTGATGGAGGCGATCGTGTCCTTCTCGAGGTTGACATTAGGGGCGATGCGGAGCCGGACGAAAGCCTTGCCTTCTTTGAGACTGATCGATTCGACCCGCCCGACTTCGACTCCGGCGATCTGGACCGAGGCGTCCCGGTCGAGGCCTGCTGCGCTGTCGAAGAGGACGTCCAGTGTGTAGCCCCTTTTCAGGCCGAGGCCCTGCTTCCCGATCTGAACGGACATGTATGCAAGGACAATCAACCCCACCAGGACGAACAACCCGACTTTTGCCTCCGAACTCAATGAAAACATCGCTGCCTACCGATCCCTCCGGCCTTTGCATCAGAGTAGCATGAAAACGCGGCTTCGCATAGGGGCGCATCGGAGATTTTTCCGGGAACCGTGCCGCCGCTGTGAATCGCCCGTTTGAAAAAATTTTTGAGCGCAAAGTGCGGTTTTCCCTCCGGCAGAAAAACAAGGAGACGCAGGGTCGGTAAAATCTCCCGCGCCCCGGCAAAGACCCATTTCATGCCCTTTCCCCTTTTCCCCCTCACATGATCCGGATCGGCCCTTCGATACTTCCCGCAAGAAACTGGACAATGACGGGATTCCGCGAAGCCTTGAGTTCTTCCGGCGTTCCATACGCGATGATCTTCCCCTCATAGAGCATGGCGATCCGGTGGCCGATCTCGAAGATCGACCGGATGTCATGGCTGATCACCACGCAGGTCAGGTTGTAATTTTTCTGCGTGTCCAGGATCAGCCGGTTGATCGCCTCCGTCATAACGGGATCGAGGCCCGTCGTCGGCTCGTCAAACAGAACGATCTGGGGGCGCATGGCAATCGCCCGTGCCAACCCCACCCGTTTGCGCATTCCACCGCTCAGTTCGGAGGGAATCTTCGCCTCCACGCCCGTCAAGCCGACAGAACGGAGCCGTTCGGCGACCGTCTCCCGGATCTCCTTTTCTTTCATCGATGTCTGTTCCCGAAGCGGGAAGGCGACGTTTTCACCCACGGTCATCGAATCGAAAAGGGCCGCCTCCTGAAAGAGCATTCCAAATTTCTTCCGGATCTCGTTAAGCTTTCGGTCGTTCAGTTTCGTGATGTCCACGCCGTCGATCAGGACCTGCCCGCAGTCCGGCCGGAGCAGACCGATGATGTGCTTGAGCAGGACGCTTTTTCCCCCGCCGCTGCGCCCGATAATCACGGTGGTCTTCCCATCCTCGATCTCGATATCAAGGCCGTCGAGGACCTTCTGCCTGCCGAATGATTTATGGAGATCGACCAGTTTAATCATGGTACCCATTTAAAACATGATCGCCGTCAGGAAATAGTCGCTGACCAGAATCGTGATCGACGCCAGGACCACGGCCTCCGTCGTCGCCCGGCCGACCCCCTCGGCGCCGCCGTAGGTGTTGAATCCCTTGTAGCACCCGATGAGGCTCAGGATCAGTCCGAAACAGGCGGCCTTGACCAGGCCGTTGTAGATATCATCCAGATCCACAAGCCGCGTAATGTTCTTGACGAAGACTCCCGGATTGATGCCCAGGATCTGGACCCCGACGAAGTAGCCGCCCAGTATGCCCACGAAATCCGAAACCACCGTGAGCAGGGGCACCATCAGGACGCCGGCGGCCACCCGGGGAACGATCAGATGTTTCACGGGGTTCGCCGCCATGACGTAGAGGGCATCGATCTGCTCGGTGACCCGCATGGTCCCCAACTCTGCAGCCATCGCAGACCCGGCCCGGGCTGTGACCATGAGCGACGTGAGAACCGGTCCAAGTTCCCTGGTCATGGAGAGGGCGACAGTGGAACCGACAAGGCTCTCGGCGCTGAACATCCGGAAACCGTGGTATCCCTGGAGGGCCAGTACCATTCCGGTGAAGGTGCCGGTGAGAACAACAACGAAAATCGATTTGACCCCCACGAACTCCATCTGCCTGAAGATATTGTGCAACTTGAGGGGGGGTCTGAACATCCAGCCGAGGACCGAGATGAACAGGAGGAGGATTTTTCCCATCTCCTCGACATATTCCAGAACGGTCCTGCCGAGACGATCCAGGGCGCGGGAGAAACGGTTCATTTACAGAGGTCCTCTTTTGCCGGTGTGAACCTCCAGCGCGGATTGGATGATCCGGTCGATCAGTCCCGCCTGGGTGATCCCGGAGGCCGCCGCCTGGTGAAACAGGACGGTGGAGGGCGTCATCCCGGGGAGCGTATTGGGTTCCAGGACCGCCACCCGGCCGTCGTCCCGAACGAACATGTCGATCCGGGCATACCCCTTCAGGTTCAGCACGCGGAATGTTGCAACTGCAGTGTCCCGGATCTTCTCGATCTGTTCCCCTGGCAACCGGGCCGGCGTCTTGTTCTCCCCCTGGCCATAGAGAAACTTGTCCTCCAGGGAGAGGACATCATCCGTGGGGATTGTTTCCGAAGGAATCAGGGCTTCCGGCGCATCGACGCCGAGGACGCCGCAGGTCACTTCCATCCCGGCGAGGAACTCCTCCACGAGAGCGACATTATCCCATAGAAAGGCATTTTCCACGGCCCCGGGAATGCCTTCCGCCGTAACCACCTTCTTCACGGCGGTACTGCATCCCTCGCGGCAGGGCTTGACGACGCAGGGGAAGCCGATCTCCCGGACGATCTCCTGAGCGACCTCCGTTTTCTTCGTTTCCCACTGCCGCCGGGGGACGGGAATTGTCCGCGGGACATCGATCCCGCTGATCTCGAGGATCCGACGGCAGACATATTTGTCCATCCCGATTGCGGAGGCGAGGACGCCGGAACCCGTGTAAGGGATTCCGAGGAGTTCGAGGAGACCCTGCATGCAGCCGTCTTCTCCGTACTTGCCGTGCAGGCCGAGACAGACGACGTCCACCAGCTCCTTCAGGGATTCATACGGGACCGGTTTGGCCTCTTCCGCAAGGTCGTCCTCGATGTCGCTGGTGCTGTTGCGCATAATCAGCTTGACGGGGATCTCCCAGAGGGCCGCCCAGCTGTCCATGAAAATGGGAACGGGATCGTATTTAGCGCGGTCGATCTTGCTGAAGATGTTCCGCCCGCTCTCCAGGGAAACCTCTTTTTCGGAAGAGAGCCCCCCCATGATGATCCCGACCCTCAACCTGCGTGCCCCATCTGCCCCGGTTTCAATCATCTTAAAAACCCACGCTCCAAGTAATACAAGGTCCGACGCCGGTTGCGATCTTTCCCGCATCCGTCTCCTCCGCCGATACCTTTTTTTTCTATACCATCAAACACCATCGTTTTCCAGAAGGTCATGAACCTTTGTTGCGGGAACCGGCTACAGCGGACCGCATTTACCCCGGTGGATAACCAGGGCGTTTTCGATCAGCCGGCTGAGGATCATCGAGGGGAGCATCCCGGCGCAGGCCGCCTGTTCGAAGAAAAACGAGGAGGGGGCCATGCCGGAAGAGGAGTTGGGGTCCGTAATCAGGATCCGGCCGTCCTTCAGGCAGAAACCGTCTATCCGGCCATAAGATCGAAATCCCAGTTCCTGAAATGCGCGGATCGCCTCCTGCTTGATGGCCTCCACGGCGTGCGGCGGAATGTTTCTGGGCGGCGTGAATTTCCGGCAGCGGCCCGGCATGTACTTATCGTCATAGGTGAAGTAGTCGCTTTGCGGGGTGATCTCCGTAACCTCCAGGGCACGGATCTCCCCGTCCTGTTCCAGGATGATGGATGAGAATTCGACCCCGTCGAGGAACTCCTCGACGAGAACGGCCAGATCCCATTTCAGGGCCTCCTCGATGCCGCGGGCCAACGATGCTTCGTCCCTGACCAGTGTGACACCGATACTGGACCCTTCGCGCGGGGGTTTTGTAAAGCAGGGGAGTTTAAAGCGGGATAACAGCGAGCGGATCACTCCCTCCCGGTCGTTTTGCCATTCCGTTTCATGGATGAGGACGCTTTCGGGGACACCGATCCCGGAAGCCTGGAGTATCCGCTGCTGGATGTGCTTGTCCATGCCGAGGGCCGACGCGAGAACGCCGGGGCCCGTGTACGGGATTCCGAGGAGTTCCAGCAGACCCTGCACACAGCCGTCCTCCCCGAATTTCCCGTGGAGTGAGAGAAAGGCGAAATCGATCTCCTCCTTCAGCCCCTCGTAGGAGATCTGCCGCGCCTCTGCTTCCAGGCGCTCGGTAACGTCCGTCGTCGTGTTCTGGGAAATCAGCTGCCAAGGGATGACCCAGAGCCGACCCTCCCCGTCCATGAAAATCGCGACGGGTTCGTAGGCCTCCCGGTCGAGGTGGTCATGCACGTTCCGGCCGCTGTTCAGGGAGACCTCCCGCTCCGAGGACATGCCCCCCAAAATCACACCCACACGCACTTTTTTCATATCCTTGGCGCCTTATATATCCCAGATAAAGGTCACGCCGCTCGTCGGGAAGATCCACGCATCATCACCGAGGCGGAGCGTCACCGATTCACCCTCCTCCCGCGTGGTCTCCGGATAAGGGTGCTTCCCGGCAAAAAATCCGATATCCCTCAAGTTTTTTATGCCCGTGCCGCCGTACTGGAAAGAGATCTCCATCCCCCGCGTGGGATAGACCAGATAGGCGGAGAAGAGTCGGTTGCTTTTGCGCTGTTTCGTCTCGATCTCGATCTCCACACGGACCTGGCGGTTCAACTTCTTTTTGAGTTCCTCCGAGCCGCACCAGACCTCATAGCCCCGTTCCGTGTTCTCCGTCCGCAGGAGAGGAACCTCTTCCCCGTCGATCCGCACACGGTTCACACGGAAGTCCAACTCGGGGACCAGGTTCTCACCCGGGTTCAGAAGCCACCGGTATTCGCACCGCTTGTCCTCGAAGAACGCGGCGAGCTGTTCATTGCCCCGGGCGCAGCCGATCAGGAAAACCGGATTCCGGATCGCCTTGGTGTACTCCACGTGGGTCGTCACCTTGAAATAGTCCCGGACGGGGACATGATGCTGCATCGCGTCCCCGTCCGGAACGCCCTCCTCCGGGGAAAACTCGCTCACCCGGATCCGGTAGCGGAAATCGTTCCGGAGTTCGAGCTGGCGATCCTCTTTTCCGAAAAGGGTCTCGAACATCTCGTAGTAGATCGCGTCGCCGAGTTCCTGGTTGCGGGCCCGCGTCTGGAAACAGTGGCGGATGATGCTGTCGATCCTGGCTATCGATTTCTCTTCGTCCGGGATGAAAATCCGCCGGAGGCTCGGTTCCACCCGGTCGGCCTGTCCCTTGTAAAGGAAAACCCGCGGCGCCCGCTTCCCAAGGGCGCAGAGGATCTCATAACTGATCGAATGGACCCTCGCGGCGACTTCGTCTGCCGTGATCCGCTCGCCGCCCTGTTCACCCATGAGGACCACCTCGTCGCCTACGGCGCAGCCGGGGATGGAACTGATGTCGAGCGTGCACATGTCCATGGAGATCCTCCCCGCGATGGGGACCCGCTTCCCCCGGATCAGGGCCTCCCCCTGATTGGAGAGCAGCCAGCCGAAACCGTCGCCGTAGCCGACGGGAATCGTGGCAATCCGGGTCGGTTGCCGCGTGATGAAGGTCCGGCCATAGCCGATGCTGTACCCTTCGGGGAACTCCTTGACGAGCACCACCCGCGTCTTGAAGCTCATCACCGGAACGAGGGATGCCTTGCCCCGCGTCTCCGGGGAAGGGTAAACGCCGTAGGACATGATTCCCGGCCGCACCATGTCCAGGTGGTAATCCGGGTAGTTTAAGATGGCGCCGCTGTTGGAGATGTGGCGGATCGGAATCCGCACGGCGTCGGCCTCCAACTGTCCCAGAACCTCCCGGAACGCCCGCCACTGGAGATCGTTATAGTAGGAGAGGATCTCGCTCTCGGCAAAATGGGTGAAAATCCCTTCGAGACTCAAATTGGGAAAGGAAGTGATTTCCCGAATGGCCTGGCAGGCCTCGGCCTGAAGCGTTCCGCCCCGTCCCATCCCCGTGTCCACCTCCACGTGGAGCGGCGCCCGGATGCCCGCCCTGCGGGCCTTTCTCTGGAACTCCCGGGCAAAACCCAGGTCGGAGACCGAGGGGGTCAGGTCGTATTTTATGATCTGATCGATTTCGGAACCGGTGGCTGGGGAGAGGATCAGGATCGGTGCCGCAATCCCGCTCACGCGGAGCTGTACCCCCTCGTCGGCGTTCGCCACACCGAGAAAGGAGGCGCCGTTTTTCAAGGCGGCGTTGGAAATTTCGATCGCCCCGTGGCCATAGGCATCCGCCTTGACCACCTGCAGGATCTTCACGTCGGAACCGGCCAGCCGCTTCATCTCCGCCCAGTTCGCAGCGAAATTGCCGAGATCGACCTCGACCCAACTGCGGTATTTCTGCTTTTCCTTCAAAGACATCTCACTCCGGTTATTTTTTCGTCATCGTAAAGACGCCATCCCATTCACCCACGGGGGGATTTTCTTTCAGTGCCTTGCACCGGTCGATATAGAGCTTGGCGGGGGTATCCGCCGGCCTGATATCGAGAACGCTCCGGAACGCGGCGATCGCCTCGTCCCAGAGCCCCTCGCGATACTTGGCCAGACCCGTCTCGAAGCGACCGACGAATTCCCGCCACTGGGCCGCATCCTTCTTTTCTCCAAGGAGTTCAAAGATCCGGACAGGGAGTTTCTTCCCCTTGACCCGCACGGCGTCCAACTCGCGACAGAAGAGATCGTCCTTGATTTTTTCATAGGTGAACTCGCTGATGATGATGTTCGTTCCGTACTCCTTGTTGGTCCCTTCCAGGCGGGAGGCCAGATTTACGCTGTCTCCCATGACCGTATAGTCGAAACGCATCTGGGAACCCATATTCCCCACGACCATGTCGCCCGTGTTGATGCCGACGCCGATGTTGACATCCGGCCGACCCTCCGCCGCCCATTTTTCCCGGAGCCTCCGCAACTCGGCCATCATGCCGATCCCCGTCCGGCAGGCTCGAAGCGCATGATCGGGCTGGTCCAGCGGCGCGCCGAAGACCGCCATGATGGCATCGCCGATGTACTTGTCGAGGAGCCCGTCATACTTGAAGACCACGTCCGTCATGGCCGTCAGATACTCGTTGAGGAGGTGAACCAGTTCCTCCGGCGACAGCTTCTCGGAGATCGAGGTAAAGCCCCGGATGTCGGAGAACATGACCGAAAGATTCTTCTTGTCGCCGCCCAACTTGAGTTTGGAGGGATCTTTCAGTATCTCGTTGACGACCGAGGCGGTCAGGTAATACTGGAAGGCGCCGCGGACCTTCTTCTTCTCCCGTTCTTCTGTGACGTACCGATACACGGTGATCCCGAGGTAGATCGCCATCATCGTCAGAACCGGATAGATCAGATTCATCCAGACGTTATACCGGACGAAAATCATTGTGTTTGCCAGGACAAAGGCGCCGATCAGCGCGAGGCTCAGGACAATCCCCGTTACGGCCTTCATCCGCGGAACGGTGAGTCCCATGATGAAACCGACGAGGATGATCATGCAGACGTCGAGGAACTTGATCCATCCGGAATGGATCAGGAAATTCCGGTGGAGGATGTTGTCGATCACGGTGGCGTGGATCTCAACCCCGGGGTAGACTGCGCTGAACGGGGTAACCCGCATGTCGTAGATCCCCGTTGCCGTGGCTCCGACGAGAACGATCTTACCCTTGATCTTGTCGGCGGGCACCCGCCCCTGGATCACATCGGAGATGGCGTAATGGGGAAAGGTCCTGGCCGGACCCAGGTAGTTCACAAGCATTCTCCCGCTTTCGTCGGTTGGTATTCGAAGTTTATCGAACTGGATGTTCTCTACGCCGTATTCGGCGATGTTGACAACGGACATCGGCCAGCCCTGGTATTGCAGGAGCATCGCCATGGCCAGAGAATAATAATAGTTTTTCCGGAACTTGATTACGAGCGGCGACCAGCGGATGACCCCGTCAGAGTCAGGAAATGCGTTGAAATAACCGGCGTTCCTGCCAACCTTGGAAAGTTTGGGAAGATTCGGCTGCGGCGCATAGGCGTGAATCAAAGGAAACTCGTCCGCACCCTTGATGGCCCGGACCATCTGGAAACGGGCATTTGCGATCTGGCTCTCGCCGGCAACGATCTGTGCCTCGGTCAGGTGCCCCACTTCTCCTTTGGAAATATGGAAGAAGTAGCCGAGGGTGACATTTTTGGCCTTTTTAATGGAGGCGGCAAGTGCGGTGTCGGTATCGGCCGCTCTCTGCTTCTGATCCAACAAGCCGTACAGCCGGTTGTTCCCAATGCCGGCGTTCTTGACATCACGCGACAGTTCGGCGACCGTCTTCATGCTGGAGTTCTCGTCCGGTTCGGCGAAGATGATATCGAAACCGACCGCCTTTGCGCCGTAACTTTTCAACACATCGACCAGTTTCGCGAGGGTCGTCCGCGGCCAGGGCCACCGCCCCAGCTCGCTGAGGCTCTTCTCGTCGATGACGACGATAACCGTTTCGCCCCCTGACGGCGTTGCCCCCCGAGAAATCATCCGGAGGTCAAGGGCTTTCAGCTCCATAAAGCGGAGAAAGGGGGCGTCAAAGAAGAACAGAACAAGGGCGCTCAGGATGACCAGAATCGCAATCTTCAGAGGGGTTACCGACAGGATCTTCTTCCACCGCTCCTTCATGATCTTTCCTCCTCTGCAAGTCTACCGCCGCTGCCGTTTGATGTTCCTGCGGACACTGGATGTTCTTTTGTGCCGTCATTCCCGCCTCTTCCTTTCTTCCAGGAGACGGAATTCCGGATCGTGCAAAAGACGGTGAATCATATCAGAGAAGATCCGAAAGTCAAGGCGGAGTCTCCGCTTTCCATTATTCCTTCACGAACGAAAACCTTGACAAGGGATATGGCTTGCGATAGATAGGCAAACCTTCGGGGAGGCGTCAGCCGAAGGGCAGAGCGCCGATGTAGCTCAGACGGTAGAGCAGCTGATTCGTAATCAGCAGGTCAGCGGTTCGATCCCGCTCATCGGCTCCAGAAAAATCAAGGGGTTAGGCAAGTGCAGCTTAACCCCTTTCTCTTTAATAGGCATTATTTTACCGCTATTTGACCGCTTTATTTGTTTTCATCCTCATAATAAAGCCCCCGAGCATCAACGTCAGAAGGCGTTATGTAAGGACTTTGTGATGCATCACCTGTTCTTCAGATACTGCTCGATTTCCTGCTTGTGTTTGCCTACATAATGACAGCTTGGTTCTCGACCGCACTTTCGACATTTCAGGTCGTAGGTGGAATTCATGGTTTTACATTGTGGGCAGACGTAGTTTCCTCTCACTTCCTTCAGCCATTGTCTATAGCCAACAGACTTGATTTGTTCAAGATTGGTCCATAGTTCAATCCGATGCGGCATTGCAGATTGAAACCGTTTCAGATCATCGCAGGGGAACGCTTCACATTGGCAGCAAAAGTCGATACCCCGTCCCGCCGCACAGGCGAACATCTTGCATTTCTCGCAATAGGGCAATCTCTTATCCGACCGGCATCCATAACACCTGCTCTCTTCCTCCGAAAAATGCAATTGTGCCGCAAGCCTTTTTAGCCTTTCGGAATCTTCATTTGTGGCAATAAACCATGAGCAAGCCTCGCAATAAAGGCCGCATACCGCGGCATATTTCTTGTCCAGTTCCCCAAAGTGATCTTCTGCTTTTTGCATGATGCTAAACGTTGCCTTCACCTTTACCAGAAATACGTTGAGAACTCTTGAAGTCTGTAAAAGGTGGTTTTGTCTTTGACCGCTACATTCCCGGCAGGCCGTCGAGCATTCTATTGTCCGTACTGTTGTTGAGCTGGAATCCCACGACTCTCTTGTCCGACGAGAAGGCAATGTAGGTGGCACGGCTGATGTCCTGCGTGAAGAACGCTGCCGTGATCTTGACCTCCTTGGCATAACCGGGAACCGATAGCACCTCGATGCCCACCGGAGCTCCATCGTCGTCGTAGGCGGTCAGCGTCACGGTCGCCGCGGTTGACTCCGTGTTGACGAACGCAATGCCGGTCCAGCCGTCCTTCTCGATCTTCGGGAAGATACCCTCCGTCCTGCCGGTTTCGCCCCCTCCCGCATAGGACCCAAGCCTTTGGCCGTCAGCGCTGCCGAAAAGCTCGAAGCCGCTGAGTGGCCTCGTGGAAACGATCTTGAACCAGGCCGTCTGGTCGGGAAGGCCGAGCGGCTCCGTGGGAGTCGGCCTGATGAACTTACCCTTATTCCCGATCGTGTGTGGTAAGGAAGGCAGGATGGCAGCCCCATTTTCCTTGTAAGGCGTGATTGTGATCGTGCAGTCTGACGTGGACGTATTGTAGGCCACGATGCCGGTCCACCAACCCTCGCTGGCAGTGGGCACGTGGGGGTAGTAGAGGGTCTGGGCGGTTCTGTCGGTGAGCAGGATCCCCTCGAGCTGGGTGCCCCATCCGAGACTGCCGAAAAGCTCCAGGCCGATGACGCCGCCCGCGTTGGAGATCACCGCCGATTGGATGTCCGTCCGGGGCTGGTTGTTGAAGTACTGCGCTCCGATGTTGATTACTTCTTGCCCGTTGGCAGCGAGCGTGATTTGGCCTGTTTCTCCGTTGTTGAAGGTGATGGTCAAATTCTTGGTGTCCGACGTCGTGTTCACCAGGCTGATCCCGGTCCACCAGGCTGCATCCAGGGCGATGTGCGGGATGAAGATGTCGGAGGTGTTCTTGTAGCTCACTGCGGGAATCGCTACCCTGTACTGTCCCTGCTGGTAGAATTTGGTGTATCCCTTGATGGCGCCTATGGTGGAGTTGAGGATGAGATAGCCTATGGCGCTGTGGTTCGTGAACCCCTGGGAGATCTTTATCTCACTCCTTCCGTGGGGGGGCAGGGTGATCGGCATGGCCTCTACCAGCGCTCCCTGGTCGTTGTAGCCGTTGAGGGTGCAGGTTGCCTGTGTATCGCTCGTATTGATCGCCGCTATTTCGGTCTCCCAACCCCAGGCTGTGGCCGAGTGGGGAAAGTAGAGGCTGTAGGACTGGGATGAAGGGGTCATGCCGAGGTTCAGTGTAACGGTCTGGGCCTCAGGGATATTGGAAGAGGTTTTGAGCGTAATATAGCCCGTTGCAGACACGGAGAAGGTGTGGTCACCTGGAAGCAGCATGCAAAGGTAGTTGCCGTTCAGGTCGGTATAGAATGTAAGGTCGCCCACGGTCACCTCTGCCCGTGAAACTCCCAGACCGGTAGAGGCACTGGTAATAAGCCCTTCAACCCATGAGGCAAGGCCGAATCCCCCCGGGTCTATGATTGTCCCGTTTGCAATCTCGTCCGCATCGCCTTCGCCTCCGTCTGTCAATGTCAGGGTGACGGACTTTCTGTCAGTGCTGAATGTGGCATGGGCAGAGTAGTCTTTCCATCCGTTGACCCGATCATACTTCAGCCATTTGGCATTGGGATCTGCGGCCTGGGAAAAGTAGACGACCACCTGCACCGTGTCGCCTGCATTTTTTACGGAAAGCCTCATTGGAAGGAGGCCCAGGGGCATGCCGTAGGGTCTGGATACATCGGAGATCGTCGCTGGGTCGATGGAGTCTATGGAATCAATGGAATTAACGTTTGTTGCATTCCTGCAGGATACTCCCATCTGTCCATTCCCCACCCTCGTATTCAAGCTCTTGATATCGGTCTGCTGGATGTCCGGGATTCCGTCATGATCCAGATCGACCGTATTGTTCTCCAGTTCGTCAGGAATCCCGTTTCCATTCAGATCATTCGTGGCGGTCTTGGTTGTGAATGAGGAGGCACTCGACCAACCGGAGGCGTTGCCGGAGCTGTCGTAGAATTGTGCCCTCCACCAGTATGTGGTTCCCGGAAGGAGGGTAAATTGGGGTATGGGTAACGATGTAAGATGGGTGTCGCTAGTTATATCCAACACGGTGGATGAGAAGTTGTTATTTTTTGAGATCTCCCAGTCCGTTTTCTGGTGCGTGTCCCCCTGATCATAGTCATGGAATGGCCATGTCTGAAGGGTGGTTGTGGGGCAGATGTCGGTTGCGCCATAGGCCGGGAAATAGAGAGAGGGTCGATCCGGCGGGTGACTATGGTACGAGCTCTCGGCGCCGACCGTGCCAATCCAATTTGTTTTGTCAGTTCCGCTTGCCTCGTCGGTCTTTTTTCGGAGGTCGACCATGGCTCCCGCTTCAGCAGACGAGACAGCCGCCTGGGCATCCCCCAACAAACCCCCTCCCCATAACAACAGGGCAGCGGCTATGACTATGGGAACGATTTTTGTCATCACCCTTAACCTCAAATCCACCTTAATATTCACTTTCATTTCTAAACCTCCTTGTTGTGTTTAGCAGAGGTTACTTTCATTCGTTCGAAGCCGGAATTCAGTAAGGCCTGTCCTGATCCCAACTCCCGGAACCGTTGAGCCTGTCCTAAAAATGAACGATGATCGATGAATAAACCGTATGCTCCGCTATATCCTGAGAGAATTGCATGTTCCGGAGAATGGAACCCCCCACATCATTCCCGAATCGATACTGATAAGCGATATCAAAGATGAACCTTCCATAGGCGATGCCGGCGCCCAGACTGAAGCCGAAATAATTGTCCGGGCTTCCCTCCGCCGGCGCGGGGTCATAAAAGATACCTCCGCGAACGGGAACGACGTATCCGGGGTTTATAAACAGGTACTCCGCCCCGATGCGGATCTGATGGGTGGGGGAGATGTTCGATTCACTCACCGGCGTTCCGGTGATGGGGGAAGACTCATTGCCCTTGGCATCCGTCAGCACGAAATCATCCCATTCCGTCCTGTATATGTCGGCCGACGCGGTGAACCGGTCGGAAAAACGGCAGGAAATCCCCAGCCCGTAAGACATGGGCATATCCAGATGTTCCTCCTCAACATAGGCAGTGGAGTCCGCGGAATTCGCCGATGGATACTGCGGAAAATCAAGGAAATAGCTGAAGGCGGACTCGTGCCTGAGATCGGCTTTGAAAGGCGTCTTGAAAACCGCTCCCAAAGTCACGCTGCTGCTGACATTCCATAAAACACCCAGGTTGACGTTGAAGCCGCTGAAGGAAAATTCGTCATGGCTCAATGCCTCGAATGTGAACGGGTTGCCGACGAAGGTGCCTGTGCCGGTCTGCCGGGTGGTCTGCTCCCATTTGTTCTTGTAGATGCCGTCCTCCCAGAAGTTCAGGGTAAACCCGAAGGAGAACGTGGGGGTCATCTGCGCGCAGTAGGCTATTCCAAAGGCGGACAGGCCCCCTTCCTGTTTGAAGCCAACATCCTGGCCTGTCTTCAACCTTTCTGACTCCTGCATGAGCGGGAAACCCCACTCCCGGTTAAAGTCGTAGAGATTTTGATAATTAGCGGAAACGATCATGTTGTGGCCGAACAACGTGAACGGATAGGCCGCGCTGAGGTAGTTTATCCGGGTGTCGGAGACATTTTGCTTTCCCGACGCCTCAGGGTTGGTGCCGAAGAAATTGTTTTCCGCCCTGTTGCAGTAGGCGCCTACGATGGAGACCTCCGGGGTCTCTAATTGAATCAGCCCTCCGGGATTCCATGAAGCGGCCGTGGCGTCATCGGCAACCGCGATAAAGGCGCCGCCCATTCCGAGAGCCCTTGCGCCGGAACCCACGGGATTGAGCGACGACGGGATCTCAATCCTCTGCAGGGCCTGTGCAAAGGCGGAATTCAGGCCGGCGCTCCACATCATAAGGACAAAAAATAAAACCAGCAGCGGGTGCTTCTGAACCGAACCAGAAATCGGGTACATTTTATAACTCCTTACGTTTTTTCACCGTAAAGCTGTAAAGTACATTTATTTCACGCTGGACAGGTTCTCTACACGCAGGCCTGCTGCAATCTGTCCTTTCCCCGCCGCTATTTTTGCCATGCTTGTCTCCGTTTGAACGGCGACAACCTCCAGGCTGAGATCCCGATCGATCACCCTGAAAACCTGGCCTATGTTGACACCCTCCTTCTGCCCGATATTCAAGAAGATTTCCTTGCCCCTCACCTCCGAGACCTTCCCGCGAAGAGGATAGAGACCGTTTAATCTTTCCAGAAGCCTGCCGGATACCTTATCCGTTAAAACGGATGGCGGGACATTGCTTCCAAACGATTCACTGATCGCTGCAGTCACCCGTCCCGTCTCCGTTTCGATCAGACGGACGGATATCTGGCTCTGGGGACCGGAATGTATGATCTCTCCGGAGACAAGCAGCCTTGCAGCCAGGATCTTTCCCAGCGACAATGCCGTATTGCCGTCGATCAGTTTTGAGGTGCCCAGCTTCAACTCCCCAAGCAACTTGTCGAGAAGCGCCCTCTCCACCAGCCGCACCCGACCGTGCTGAATAAGCCGGTCGGCTATGCCCGCGTCAAGAAGCCTCCCTTCTCCCTCCTGCAGGGAATATCCCTTTGTCCCGAAATCCATCATCCACACGGTCATGGGCGGGGACGTCCAGCCGTCGGAGGGCACGGTCTTTTGCGGCCGTTTCATTGTTTCGAGCAGCTCCTTGACCATCTTGTCGATGCGTTGCTGCTTTTCCTGATCCTGCGCCAGAGATGCCCTGCCTTGAGTCTCCCGCGTCACAGCAGCCAGGAGCCGATCATCGGGTGAAGCCTTCTGCGCCTTGCCGAGAAGATCCAGGGCCTCTTTGTATTGACCCTTATCATCCAGTAAAAGGGCCTGGGACATGTACCCCGCTCCGCTTCCGGGCGCCGCCTCGGATGCAAGCCTGTAGTATTTCAGGCTGTCATCCGTCTTCTTTCTGAGGGAGGCGATGCGTCCCAGGCCGATCAAGGCCTCGGCCTTCTGCAGATCCGTGCCATCTTCAGCTTGAAGTGCGGCCTGATAGGCGGCTTCCGCCGCGTCCAGTTTGCCCTCCCTCAGGTAGATATTCCCGGGAATCAGGCGGGCCAAACGGGATTCCGTGTTTTTATCCCCCAGTGTCCTGCAGATATTCAAGGCCTCCTCGAAATTGCCTTTTTCGTAAGAGGCCAGCGCGGCATTTTGATGCTTTGCCGTTTCATATTTCAGGAAGCCCGGATAGCCCCAAAGGAGGAAAGCCACCAGTGCAATGATAACAGTGGCGGCAGTCCACCAGAGGGCCTTTTTTCTCCCGGTCTTCTTCCCGGCTGAATCGGCGACTTCCTCCGGCGCCCGGACCTCGGTCCGCTGAAGGGCAGCAGCGGGCTCCGGCTCATCCTGCATCTCGATCTCCCTCACCTGTTCCATGTAATTCGACGTGGGGTCCCCATACAGGAGATAGCTTGCCCATACGATGGTCTCTTCGCCGTACTTGTTGATCGATTCCAGGCGCGCCAGTTTCATCGCCTCGCCCACGGTCTTTCCGGAGAGCACGTTCTTATAAAATTCCAGCGCGAAATGGCTTCCCGGCTCATCCAGTATCTCCCAGAAAGTCCCCACATAATGCTTTACGCCCGCCAGGATAAAGGCGTTGGCCAGGCCGAATATCTCATCATGAAAACGCTCTTTTACGGCCCACTCCTCGGTTCGCGCCGACTGGCAGGCGTTCGAAAAAATCAGGGCGGGCATGGCCGCTGTACCGGCCATCCTGGTGATTTCATGGGCCTTGATCATGCCGCTGCTCAGCTGCCAGCCGCTTTCTCCGGGATTCAGTTGGTTGTAGTCCGCATGGCCCGCAAAGTGGACAAAATCAAAATTTCTGATCTTCTCCTTTATGAAGTCCGGGGTGATCCCGTCGGATCGCAAGGAGACATTGATAAAATCCCTGTCCTTATCCACATGATCACGTATCTGGACTCCTTCCCGGCGGGCCGCGTTCAAATCACCCCTGGGATCCGCCAGGATCAACATTTTCAAAGGGCGGGCCAATAAACGTCTCCTGCTGGGCAGAATGGTTTGCCTGGTCTTGACCAGCCTGCCCATATTAAACCGCTGGCAGAGGAATTTCTGGCCGTCGTGAAGCAATTCCCAGGGAACATGGACCAGCTGGTCATCCAGATTGAGTATCAGATGGTCAGCGGTGCTTGCCGCCACCTTTTCTTTGACATCAGGGGTGAACAGCTCGTCCGTAAAAACCTGCCCGATCTCCCGGAGCTTGACCAGCACTTCACGGGTCAGGCGCCCGTTTCGGTTGGTGCTGTTCAGGGTTTCCACGATCTCATGACAGCGCACCTTGATCTTGTCCAGAGAGACGGGTATCTCCTCGTAATGCCTGACCGTGCTCGTCTCGCCCGCAATCTGCTCATATGCGCCGATTTTCAGGCGATTCTCTTCCCTGGTGATTTCAAGCTGGAGGAGCTTTAAAGGCGCCCTCGTCTTTTTCCCCGCGTCAGCACCGTGGGTTCGAACTTTCGGCTCTGCAAAAACAACCTCCTCCTCCTGCCAGACCACCCGGTAGAGTTTGATCGGCTCAGCCTTTCCCTTGATGCTGACTGTTCCGTGCAGCCTGCAGAGGATGTCTTCGCTTCCGCCGACCTCCTCATAAACGATCTGGGATACGAGTATCTGGTCCTTTCCCGCCTGGGACTGGATCCTCGAGGCTACATTGACGGCATCTCCAAAAACATCGACCCCATCCATCAACGCTTCGCCTTTGTTGATTCCTATCTTGACATAGATCTTTTCCGAAGTCTCTGACTTCCGGTTGTGCTCATGGAGGCCTTTCTGGATATCCATCGAGGCCTTCACCGCCGCCAAAGGTGTGGAAAAGGTCGCCATAACCGCATCCCCGATCGTCTTTACAACCACACCTCCATGCTTTGCGACCACCGGAAAAACGATGTCGTTGTGCCTCTGGATCATCGCCCGGCCGCTTATATCTCCCTTTGTCTCGACATATTTAGTGTAGCCGCAGACATCGGTAAAGAGTATGGACAGCTCTTTTCTGAATTTCTCCTTAAGCTCATGATCCAGTCGCTCACGCTCTCTGAGAATCTCCGCCAAATTATTCGATGCAGACTCTTGCTTTTCTTTTTTCTCTTTTTCCATAACGTGTCTCCCTGATCTTATAAGGACGTACCGCAGGAATTGCTCCATCCCCGGCAACGGTGATGTCGGCCTTCTCCGGGAGGCTCATTCCGCAATCACCCTGTACAGGCGTTTGACGTCCCGGGGATTCCCCTTGATCACCTCCGCCTTCGACATTTCCTGCAGGACCTGCACCACCTTGGCTCGTCCGACGATCTCATTGTCCGTTCCCAAAACCTTTCCGGTCACGGGATGTTTGATCGGCTCCTCGCGGTAAACAACCAATCTCCTCTGCGGCTTGATCTTATCCTGTCCGAGATCCGTAAATATGTGCTGTCCTTTTTGCTCGATGACCACCCCGTCGATCAGCGGAAACTCCCTGTGAAATTTGACGGCCATCCCTTCAGCCAGATCCTTTTGCGTCTGAAGATCCTTTTTTTCATCATATACGTCCTCGGTATCGAGTACCTCCGAGGTTTCCGTGTCGATCAGCCGGCCCACTATTTCAATGCCCGTTCGGGTCTCGACGATGCTCCCCGTAATGATGGATGCCGCCGCCACCAACTTCCCAAGTCTCAGGGCGGTGCCTCTGTCGATCAGTTCGGTGCGGCTGAGCTTCTGTTCGTTCAGGATCAGGTCCAGTTTATCCCTCTCGATCATCCGGAAACGGTTCTGATTCACGAGGGCGTCCATGAGATTATTCTGAAAGGAGAGTCCGGCATTCGAGGTCGTATCTTTCTGCTCGAAGGGAAGAACCGTAAGGCTTAACCGCTCTGCCAGTTGCAATGCCTTCGGCAGGCGCCTGATCACGGTTATCGTTTTTCTCGCCACATTTCCGGCCTCATCCCTGGCCTCGATGTGAATGGCGTTTTCCCCCTCCTTGAGCGCTATCAGGTGTCCGAAAAGTATCCTCTGCCCCTTGCCGCGAAGAATATTGGCCTTATTGACGGTCAGACTCTCTATCTTGCTCTGGTCGCTGACCTGCCCCTGAATATACACTTTTTCCAGAAATACGACCTGACTGTCGGTCCAGTCCTTGTGTCTGATTTCCGGGGGAACGGTGTCCCTGGGGCCGAATATGGCGGCAAGGATCATCTTTGTTGCAGCCGGATCAGCCGAGGCTAACAAGATGGGTTTTTTACCCGCAGAAACGGGAGACAAGGGAATGCGGTCGGAGGTCTGATTTCTCAGACGGTCGCTGGCGACAAAATCGATAAATGCGGTGTCTTTGGACAGCCTTTCGGAAAAAGGCACCTCAACGCCTTGAGCAATAGCAATGGCTTTGCCGTTGATGCACAGCTTGTTCACACCGGCTTCATCGTAAACGGTACCTGAAACCCTGACCGACTCTTTCCGATCCCCTTGATCGGTAATGATCTCATCGACGGCAATCATGGGGCCCTCCCTGTCCACATTGATCACCACCTTGCGGGTCGCTGCCATTCCCAGAAGGTTCTTGGCTTCCACCTCAACCATGTGCCTTCCCTGGGAAAGATTCAAAGCCTCCTTAAAGGAAACCTTTTTCTCCGATCCCTCCAGGAACAGAGTCGCTCCGCCGATCGAGACGGCCGCCACATAGTTTGCGTCTTCCGCCTCGCCTGATACCGTCACGGGATCCTCTTGGGTCCACACCTCGTCCGTTTTGAAGTTCAAGGCGATTTTCGGGGGTTTACGTTCCGGCGCCCGGCTCTCCAGCAATGACTTCCTTACGCGATCGAGATAAAAATGAGCCTTTGCCGAAGGAGACTGTTTCAGTGAAAGTTCCAGTTCCCTTTCCGCCTCTTTCAGGTTTGCAAGCTGATAATGAATGATTCCCGATTCCCGGTGAGGAAAGTAATCGGTAAAATGCATCCCGTATGTCCGCGCCGTTCTTTGATCCTCCGCTCTCTGCCTGACGGCTTCCTTGAAATCCTCGAGGGCCTCCCTGTAGAATTCTCCTTCTGAATACGACAGGGCCCGCTCATAATAATTCCACCATCTGTGTCTGAAGGCCCCCTTGACCTGTCCGTATTCTTTGCCGTCCTTTAAATATACAGATCCCGCGGGTCCGCCGGCACAACCCGGGAGCAGAATCAACATGCTGCACGAAACCAGAAAGATAATAAATTTGACAATATTTTTCATGGCTGTAATCCTATTATTTTTTTCTTTTCACCCATTTTTTATTTATTGCTCCCCGTCCATTAGGCAGCGTCAAAGGCGATTTTTCAGCGCGCCCCTGATATAGGATGATCATACTGGATGCTTGGGTTCGTATTCTCGGCAGGTCCGAAAAGAACATCATTCATTGTTGGCGGTGAAGGTGCTGCGGCCGGGACGGTATCTCCGGCGCCACTAACGGCTACACCGGTTTTACCTACGGAGAACGATGAAGAGGATCCTCCAGGAAAAACTGTTGCAGGACCATCAGAGAATTTTACCGAAGCATTAAATGAAGAGACATCGGTTCCAGGCGTTATTCCCAGATCAAATTCTGTGGCAATGGCCGAGTAAGGATACTCAGATCCGGAAAATACAGGCAAATTCCTTACGATCCACACGTCATTCACATTGACGTTGAGGTATCCCGAACCCATGCCTGTTGCCTGCCGCAAGGCTGAGGCATCCACATTAACGATTCCGATGTTTGAATCCAACATCGGTGTTTCATATGAGGGGAAATCAATCTGGCTGAAGGTGACACCGTGACCCTGGACTACTGTCGCCTCCGCGGCCAGTGCCGGCGTGAGATTCATGCCGAACAAGAATGATAAGAGGCATACTCCGAAAGCCCGAAAAATAATATTTCTTGAAGTTTGCATATTATTCACTCCTGCATTATAGATTTTTTCCGGGGTATCTGCTGGAGACGGCCAAATAACTTTTAATTATTCAATAATTTATAACATTTTGTGATTCTTGTTTGACCAATTTTATTTCAAGAGGCCTGCCACCTTTCCCCCGTATTCCACGCAGGATTCAATGCTCTTCGCATCGGGATTCCAGAGGCAACGCAGGCCATCGTCCATCACCTGGAATCCTGCCGATTCAAGCTGCTCCCGGATCATCTTGACGGATTCGCCGCTCCAGCCGTAACAACCGAAGGCGGCGGCTTTCTTGCCTCTGAATTTCAGGCCTTTCATCTCCTCCAGAAGTGCTGCGATCGAAGTCAGTACGCCGCGGTTGATCGTTGGGGATCCGACAATGATTGCCCGGGAGCGGAAGATCTCAGTCATCACGTCGTTTCTGTCCGACTTGGCCAGGTTGTAGAGCTTCAAGTTGACCTGGGGATCGGCCTGTCTCACCCCCTGGGCAATATTCTCGGCCATGATACGCGTCCCGTTCCACATCGTGTCGTAGATGAGCGTGACCTGGTTTTCCTGATAACTGTCTGCCCATTTCATGTACTGCTGGACGATTTGAACGGGATTTGAACGCCAGATGACGCCGTGGCTCGTGCAGATCATATCGACGGGCAGGTTGAAGGCAAGAACCTCATGGATCTTCTTTGTGACCAGCTCGCTGAAAGGGGTCAGAATATTGGCGAAGTACTTGATACACTCGGCCATCAGTTCTGCCTGGTCCACCAGGTCGTTGAACAGTTTTTCCGACGCGTAGTGCTGGCCGAAGGCGTCGTTGCTAAAGAGGATGTTGTCTCCTGTCAGGTAGCAGAACATGCTGTCGGGCCAGTGGAGCATCGGCGCCTCGACGAAAATAAGCTCTTTCTTGCCCAGACTCAGTTTGTCCCCGGTTTTGACGGGATGAAAATTCCAGTCCTTATGATAATGGCCTTTGAGCGACTTGACGCCGTTTGCCGTGCAATATACAGGAGTATCGGGAATGCGGCCCATAAGTTCCGGCAGGGCGCCGCTGTGGTCGATTTCCGCATGATTGGCGATCACATAGTCGATCTTGTTCAGATCGATCTGCTTTTCCAGATTCTCAACATACTCCTTGGCGAAGGGCGCCCAGACCGTATCGATCACAGCGGTCTTTTCCTCTTCAATCAGATAGGAATTGTAAGTTGAGCCTCTGTGGGTCGAATACTCGTCGCCATGGAATTTCCGAAGCTCCCAATCGATCTTTCCAATCCAGGAAACGTTGCTCCTGATGGGTCGTTTCATCCGCCCGTCCCCCTTTCATTGATGATCTGTCGTCACCGTTACCCAAGAACTGTTAAGCCCCGTCGCCGTTTTTCTCGACACAGGGAAAATGGTCAGAAGGAGCTGTTACCGGGGAACAGGTGTATACTTTTCAACCCGATCAAAACCTCGAAACGGCGAACATCCCCTAAAAACAACCAAGCTGGCACTGCCTGAACTTGTAGCCCTGAACATTGGCTGCGTCCGCGATGGACATGGGTTTGACATTCAGTTCGCGGGCGAGAGCAAAGGCGTTGTAACAGGTGAGTTCGCCTTTGTCATGTAAGGCCAAAACACGACTGGCGATCTCTTCACCGATTGACCCAGTTGCCGAGCCTGTGTATGGGGTCTTGTCGACTTTGAAGCACCCAAGTTGGCAGTCCGTGACGCGCAGGCCGAGTTTGTCGATCATCACCCCGACATCAAGGCGGGGAATGCCGGTCTCCTTGGCCAGTTTCCAGCCGGCGTGGCAGGCTATGTGACCGTCTTTTCCGGCGGCTTTCACGGCGTCTTGCAGCCGGGACAGAATCTCCCTGGTAAGGTTGCCGGGATTATCCGGCAGTCTGATCCTGCGGCTTTTCTTCATGCGGTCGGCGTCATTGAAATCGCGCATGGGCAGGTTTCCATATGTTTGATAAGAAATTATTTTTCAGAACGGGAGTATAGGAAAAACGCCATTATGTGTCAATGCAAAAGAAGGCATTTGATGTCTTCACAGACCCGATTTATTGCCACTCCGGTATTCGTGATGACTTTCTGGTCAGTAAACTACATAAGGGTGGGTCTACGTTTGAATTGTTCGTCGGATTTGCATCGCCTGCACAATGCTTAACCGTCCATGACCGGTATTAAAATAAGGAATCAGGTCGCAACAACGGGCAAACCAGTTTTAAGCATATTATTCACTTGCCAGAAAAGCCAATAGTGGTTTAAAGAAACCGCCCCAATAGGTGATACCCAGCAAAACAATTGTCGCAAGAAGGCTTGCCTTGAAATTACGGTTGGAATCGATCAGTGAAGTAAGTAAATTAATGATCAGTACTGCGATTAAGGCCATCGCAGGCAGTGCTTCTTTCAGTGCTTCTTTCATAGTACCTCCTTCAGAATGCTGTCGTTGGCTTTTGGTTTTTTCCCGCCGGTAAATATGATCATGAATGGCAAGAACATGTCAAGAAGATTTCATGCAGAACTCATACGAAAATCTTACCGGGATTCAGAATGAGGTTCGGGTCGAAGAGAAGCTTGATCGCCCGTTGGAGGCGAATGCTCTCCGGCGAGAGTTCGAGCGGAAGAAAGGGCTGCTTGGCGATCCCCACGCCGTGTTCGCCGGACATCGTGCCCCCCATCGCGATCACCTTTTGGATGATCTCGCGGACCCCCGCTTCGGCGGCTTTCCTGGCGTCAAGGCTCTCGGCGGTAACACTCAGGTGGATGTTCCCATCGCCGGCATGGCCGAACGAGTAGATCTTCACACCGTGGGCAGCCTCGTACCCGGGCAGGCACTCCACGAATTCGGCGATTCTTCCCAAGGGAACAACGATGTCCTCCTGGATGTCCAGAGGATAGCGTTCCTCGATCCGAAGCGATATCGCCCGGCGCAC
>JAFGRP010000116.1 GCA_016935075.1 Deltaproteobacteria bacterium
GATGCTCACTGGCGAAATGCCGGACAAGGATCTAAAGCCCCCCTCGCAAAAAGTTCGGATCGATGTACGTCTCGACGAAGTCGTCCTGCGCGCCCTCGAACAAAAACCCGACCTCCGCTACCAGCAGGCCAGCCTCCTTAAGACCGAGGTGGAAACCATCGCGGCTGAAGCCGCCCGATCCGAGCATGGACGTCAGATGGCAAAGGACGAACCATCGGCGCAGTCCGACGAACGCATTACAAGACGGATAAAGAGGGCCGCGATCGGACTGATGGTCATTGGTGCGATCAATGTTGCCTATATCCTCTTCATGATAACGGGCACGCTTATAACAACGCGGACAGCATACGCCCCGTCGACAACTTTACTGACTTTTTTCGCCGGTGTTACAGCCGACATTATAGCCAGCAGCTGGGCGATCTATGCCGGATTCAAGATGTTTAAGATCGAATGTCGCGGGATCGGAATTTCGGGAGGCATCCTCACCTTAATCAATCCATTTCTGTGGTTTTTCAATATTCCCGTTGGCATCTGGTCGCTGATCGTTCTGAATCAAAAGAAAGTGAAAAAGGCCTTTTCCACAAATCAGGAAAACCATGCGCAGCAAATGACTCCGCACGTCTCTCTGCTGGCCATCTGGGGCGCGACGTGCCACGCCGTTGCGCTGATGGGCATAATCGCCACGTTAGACTCCGCAGCCCGGATCAACGCTCTGGCGCTTCAGGCTCCCCATCTGTCGAAAACCGAGATTTCCGATCGAGCAACATCGTTGCTTTCGCTGATGATCGGAGAACAGATTCTGGATCTCGCAGCCGTCATTGCCGCGACCCTTCTCGGCTGGATCGCCATCTCGCAGATTCGCCGTTCGTCAGGAAAGATGCGCGGTCTTGGACTCGCCGTGTTCGATGGGCTTTTGGCTCCTCTGCTGGCACTGGCTTTCGCGATTTGGTGGCTTTGGTGTGTAATATTGCAAGAGCTCTTTCATGTCACTCACCATACAAAAATCATGGCACTCCCCTTTTCCATGATTACCTTCATCATCGTTGCATGGATCGTCATCCGTCGCATCGGGCGTTGGACTAAACGGCCGTTGGAAGGCGGATCCAACACATCGCGCTGGACGAAATGGGCTATCGGGCTCACAACTATTCTTGCCATTCCCCTGACCGTTTTCGTCACACTGAATCGACACGAAATCGCAGCAGATATCCGATCAGCACTGCACTGCAACTATTACGCCACGCCCTTCTTCAACCCGCAACAGCTCGAGCAGCTGAAAACGGGTGCTTCAGCGGATCAAATCCGCGATACGCTCGGCTATCCGCTCCAATACCAGATCGGAAAGTCGGGCACCACCCTCTGGTGGCACTACACCGCCCGTCCTTCGCCCAACGCCCCTTATTTTAAATTGATCTCGCTCGGCACTGATTTAGAGACCGGAAAGCTTCTGCACAAACGGGCCGAGGTGGACCAGTCCGGCAGCACCATGGACCGTTATCCCACCCTCTTTCCGATGACGGCCGAAGCGGGAACCATTTCGGTGTCCCGGAACCAACAGAGCCACACGCTCACCATGGGCCCCTCCTCGGATGAAATCTATGTCATCATCACCGGCATGCAAGTGGGCTCGGCGGCGGATTTGACAGAAGAAAAGATCCGGGAGCGCGAAGCCTTTGTCACCGCATCGTGGACGGATGTCCCCAGGAACCACATCCGTTTCGTGCATATGGTTGCTCCGAAGGACGGCATCACCCTGCCGGAACTCGACGGGTTGTTGAAGCAACTCCCCGACGACAGCCCGGTCTACTCGGATTACGGGATGCCGCATGCTGTATTCGAACCCCGCAGCTCTCCGGTCGGAAGCCCGGTTCATGATGTAATGGTCTACTGCAAGGGAACACTCTACCACTATCCGGAAATTCATGCGGACAAGGAGCTGGAGCCCTACTATCGGAAGGACCAGAACTGGCTCATGCACCGGTTGGTGAAGCTGTTCGGGGATAATACCACCATGACAGCATCCGCCAGGGATTCTACGCAGGAACAGAAATTGCAAGAGGCTGACCGCACCCCTCAAACACAGTCCCCGGATCTTCAGTTCCGCGAGGTCGCCCTGACGGACGACACCCACTCCCCCGTTGATATCCTCCCCGACCCGATTGGATGTGAAAAAGACGCTGCAGGTGTTGCGCGAAGTGCGCTGGACGGCGATGACATGAAAAGCGTCGAGCGATCCAAGGCTTCCGGATCAGGCACACTATGGCGGATGCATTGCTCCGGGGAAGGCCGCGAAATCCTTGCATAAGCGACCGCCGCAAACCTAAACCGCCGGCTCGCGCCCGTCTGAAACGGCCGGCAGGTAAGCGTGTCTCGAGTCATGGAAGCCATACGCGGCGGAACGATGCAGGTTATCCATAGGCAAATACCGGAATGGATCGGGCAAGGTGCAGACTTGGAAATCCCAATCGTCTGACAGGACAGCGTGCGCGCGTTTCAGCCAAAATCGCATCTGGCCAAGCCTAGACCACCCCGCCAACCATTCACCATGAAAGGAAAACATGAAAACACACATAGCCGCCCTCATCTGTCTCAGCACCATACTCGCTGGATGTACTTCCTACCCCATAGAAGGCAAGATCAAAACGGGTTGTCTGTATCTCAAGCTCATGACCGGCAAGAACGATCTGACCCAATATGCGAATGTGTATATCGATGATCTTTTCATTGGTACTTTTCGTGAAAACTCAACCCGGATGGACCTTACTCCACGACGAGGAAAACATACCGTCAGGGTGGAGCTGGAAGGATTCAAACCCTTCGAGAAGGAAATCACAATCTTTGGGCTCCCACACCAGCAGGAGCTGAACATTAAACTCGAAAGGATGGACGCTGCGGATGAATCGATTCCCCAACATGCCCAATTCGTGGATTTCATGGCACTGCCCTCATGCCTCATCACTCAAATCAGGTCACAAATCCTGTAAGAGTCCCCGAATAAGCGGTAAGTATGTATGATGAACCCTGGAAGCTTCAAGGGGGCGACAGATCCCGCATGTGTAAAACCGAAACCCATGGAGGAGGGGTAAATGAAGACCATACTTCGTGCCACGCTGACGGTTATACTCGACATCGGGCTGACAGGCTGCACAACAAGAACAGGAACCGCATGGGAGTATAAACTCATGAGCGACTCGGAGATACAACGGCATGGGTTTCCTGCCGGTGAGCCGATTCCGAGGACCGGAGGGCTTCAACGCATCAATAACTGCTTCCGGGAGCTTGGCATGGATGGGAGTATGTTGGTCATTTCAGGTATGTGGGCTGGCATTCGGCCCATGCAGGATAAATTCCTGTAAAATCTGCCGGATAACCGCTAAACACATGTTTGGTATCAAACACAGGCAAGGAGGAGATAGATGGATACAAAAAGTGCGAGTATACTGGGGGCATGCATCATCATTGCATCGACCATTCTGGCATCCAGCTCCCGCAAGCAGCCCGACCCTGCGGATACGCAAAACATCGGGCGGTTTCAGATTTCGAATCCCGGCGAAAAAGGCATGGCCTTTGTGATCGATACCGTCACGGGAAGAGTATGGGTTGATCCTGTATCCATGAGTGGAGGTACCGATGGAGTCAGGTTCTACAACCGGAAGCTAAATGATGCTTCCACGTTGATCGATGTACAATGAGCGTGCGGACCTGCTGCGCGGCCCGACACTTCATCCGCCGGACCAGACGTTTAAATCCCGGACAGGGCACTCGCTGCACAAAAAAAGGAGACTGGTAAAATGAAGAATCACATTGCACTTACAGGATTGGTTATAGCCATCGTTTTAATCATTGCGGGCTTCTTTGTTGCCCAGGGGGATTGGCCGAGCTCAACAACCATGAGCCCGGAGGGAATCGATCTGGTCCTGGGTCGTTACACATTGGAAAATACCATCCCGGGCATCGCACTCATGGTGAGCGGCACCATCATAGCCATTGCATCGCTCATCAAAAAATAGGCCGGTTTCATGAAAAAGGGAAATATGAAAAAAAACCGCTTCAGGCTGCCTGAATCGTTATGAACCGCGAACATTCAAAATTGGACGGTGCAAGCACCTCGAACCATGACGACATCTTCGTCACCACCCGCTGGACGATGGTGTTGGCGGCGGCCGATCGCTCCACCCCGCAGGCGGGGCAGGCGCTGGAAGAGATCTGCCAACTCTACTGGTATCCGCTCTACGCCTACATCCGCCGGCACGATCATTCACCGGAGAATGCCGAAGACCTGACCCAGGAATTCTTCCGCCAACTGGTCGAGCACCACTGGATTGGTGATGCCGACCGCAACAAGGGGAAATTGCGTGCCTTCCTGATGACGGCACTCAAGAACTTCATGGCCAAGGAGTGGCGCAAGGCCTCCGCTAAAAAACGCGGCGGCGGACAGCTCCCTCTTTCCATCGACACCGGCATCGCCGAAGGCCGTTACGCATCCACGACAAAGTCCCCCAGTATCGAAGCCGAGGCGCTGTTCGACCACGAGTGGGCGCTGACGCTGCTGGAACTGACGATGCAGTGCCTTAGGAGCGAATACGGCGATGCAGGGAAGCAGGAACGGTTTGCTGTATTGAAAGACGGATTGTTTGCCCCGCATCAGGATATCGACTATTCCGCGTTGGCGGAATCGCTGGACCTCACCGTCGCGGCAACTCAGGTGGCGGTGCACCGGATGCGAAAGCGCTTCCGGGAACTGTATCGAGAGGAGGTCGCCAAAACCCTCCCGCCCGATGCCAATCTCGATGAGGAAATACGTTATCTGGCCGAAAGTCTGGCGAAAGAATAACGCTTTGGCCGGATAATACCAGTTGTCAACCGGCAGCGCGAAATAGACGTATCAACCGGTGAACACATAAAGGGAAAGGAACTCGCATGAAAATGAGGCTACTGCTCACGGGCGTTGTGCTGGGTGCTCTGTTGGCCCCCCTATCGTGCTGCGCGTTGATGTCCATCGCGGAAATACATCTGGGCCAGGCGCAGGAGCTCGGGGTGGAAGTGCGCACAACCCCCGCCGGCGATGACACCCTCTGGATTGAACTAGAGGTCAAGACTGATGGTACCCTTGAAAATTTCGACCATGTAAGCATGGCAATCAAACAGGATGGAAGGACTCTGGTGAGCTATGTGCAACTGCGCGAGAAACGTCTGGATGCCGACCGTGTGTCAGTCCGCTTCCTGGCGAACCGGTGCTATGTCGACAAAATCACACTGAGAATAGTGGCCGGAACGCCTATGAACAGAGTGGGCTACGATGTGAAGCTAAACGATTTTATCGATCTCGAAAAGGGTGATAAGGCAGAGAGGTCCGAAAAATAGCGGTTCTGCGAGAAAGAATCCAGAATGCATAAAACACGGCCGAGTCTCTGTAAGTCGGCATGCGCAAACGGTAAGTACATGGTATGAATGCAACACCAAAGAAAAACTGTCCGCGATGCGGTAATCCGATTCCGGAAAATGCCCTTGAAGGGAACTGCCCGTACTGCCTGATGCAGATGAACCTGGCCGACCCGACGTTGATGAATGAGGAAACCGACGCAAAGGCGAAGAAGCCCCAGGCCCCGACAGTTGATGATCTCGCACCGCTCTTCCCACAGCTGGAAATCCTGGAGTTCATCGGACAGGGCGGCATGGGGGCGGTCTACAAGGCGCGCCAGAAGGAACTCGACCGCATCGTCGCACTCAAGATTCTCCCGCAGGAGATCGGCGAAACCCCCGGATTCGCGCAACGCTTCACCCGCGAAGCCCAGGCGCTAGCCATGCTGAACCATCCCGGCATTGTTACCATCCATGACTTTGGTCGCGCCGACGGCCTCTTCTTTTTCCTGATGGAATATGTCGACGGCCTTAACCTGCGGCGGTTGCTCCAAAATGGCCGGGTGGAACCGCGCGAAGCGCTGGCCATCGTGCCGCAAATCTGCGATGCCCTTCAATATGCCCACGACCACGGGATCGTCCACCGCGACATCAAACCTGAAAACATTCTCCTCGATCGCCTCGGCCGCGTAAAGGTCGCCGACTTCGGCCTCGCCAAAATCATAGAAGGCAGGGACGGCTGTCCCAGCCGTCCATCCGAAGGAACTGCGAGCGTCGGCGAAGAAAATCTCACCGAAGCCGGCAAGGTGATGGGTACGCCGAGATACATGTCGCCCGAGCAGATCGAAGCCCCCGGTTCGGTCGATCACAGAGCCGACATCTACGCCCTCGGTGTCGTCTTCTACCAGATGCTCACCGGTGACATGCCGGACCAGGATCTTCAGCCTCCCTCGAAAAAAGTTCGGATCGATGTACGTCTCGACGAAGTCGTCCTGCGCGCCCTCGAACAAAAACCCGACCTCCGCTA
>JAFGRP010000117.1 GCA_016935075.1 Deltaproteobacteria bacterium
ATCTCCGTTTCCGGGGAATTCTGGTGAGGGGTTTTTTGAAAGATGCCGCGGCGTTTGTCGTTCTGCGCCAAGGGAGAGGAAACCCGCTCCGAACGGTGCTGGAGCATTTTCGCGATCGGATCCGCAAGGCCATCCTGGAAAAGGCGCCGGGAACGGAGGGAAAGGTCATCCAGGCGATGATCCTCGGCGATCAGAAGGAGATCCCGAGAGAGGTCATGGAAAAGTTCAATCGGACGGGCACCACGCACATTATCGCCATCTCCGGGTTCAATATCGGCATGGTTGCGGTTTTTGCCCTCTTTCTGGCGCGCCTGTGTCTGAAAGCGGAGTATCTGCTCCTGAGATGGAACATGGCCAGGATCTCGATGTTTTTTGCAATCCTCGTCGTCATCCTCTACACCTTTATTGCGGGCGCCGGCATCTCGGTCGTCCGGGCCTCCATCATGGTGGTGGTCTTCATGGGCGCTGTCATGCTCGACAGGAAAGGCGATCTGTACAACGCACTGGCCCTGGCCGCCTTTCTCATCCTGATCCTGACCCCCTATTCTCTCTTCGACATCTCCTTTCAGCTCTCCTTTGCCGCGGTGGCATCGCTCATCTTTTTCATGCCGAAGTGGCTCGCCCTTTTACCTGCACCCCCGCCGAAAGAGGCCGCCGGTCAGACCCGGGAATGGGTTCTTGGCCAAATCCCTAAAGCTGTGCGCGGCAGCGCGATTTTTTGTCTTGTGTCACTCAGTGCAACACTCGGCACCCTTCCCCTGATTCTTCTTTATTTCAACCGATTATCCCTCGTCACGCTTTTGGCAAACCTCATATGCGTTCCGATACTCGGTGTCCTGGCGATTCCGGTCTGCATGCTCATCATCCTGGCCGTACCGTTCTCGGCCACACTCGCTGAGTGGATCATCAAGGTTTCCGAATTCCTCGTTCAAATCTCCTTATTCTTCATTGACCGTCTGGCAGCCTTGCCCTGGGCCTCCGTTTATGTTTCCACCCCCACCCTGCCGGAAATCGGGGCCTTTTATCTCCTCATGATCTGGGGCGGTCTGCTGTTGAAATGGATCGCAACGCGCCGGAACTCCAAAACCGCGCTGAAAATACCACCCCTGATGAAGGCGATCCCGGTTATCCTCATCCTTTTTTTCATGATCGACGGCCTGTATCTTTACGTCAAGGGGATTCAACAGGGACGGCTTTCGCTGACCGCCGTGGATGTCGGTCAGGGGAACAGCATCCTGATCCGGTTTCCCGGCGGACAAAAAATGCTCGTCGACGGCGGCGGCTTCTTCGATGACAGCTTCGATCTCGGGAAATACGTCCTGGCCCCGTACCTCTGGCATGAACGGATCACCCGGATCGATACGGTGGTCCTGACGCATCCCCATCCGGACCACCTGCAGGGACTCCTGTTCATCCTGGAGAATTTTCATGTGCGGGAGGCATGGATCAACGGCGACACGCCCGGAACGGAGCTTTACCTTTCCTTCCGCCGGATCATCCGGGAAAAAGGGATTGTTCTGCGAACCCTGTCGGACAGGACGCCGGCGATGGATATTTCCGGGGTCGGAATCCATTTTCTGAACCCGGAGGGAAATGCCATCCGGAAGGAAATGCCGAATGCGGCTGCCATTTGGCCTGATGACGACGATACGGAGAAAAAAGCCCCTCCTGTCCGTCCGCCGTCCGTCGCAAGGACCGGCTCTTCTGTCTCCGATGAGACCAATGACCGGTCTCTTGTTCTGAAACTCGCTTTTGGTGAACGGTGTTTTCTGCTTCCGTCCGATATCACGGAAAACGTCGAGAATCGTTTGGTTGATGCCGAAGTTGATCTGCACAGCGATGTGATCGTCGTTCCGCATCACGGGAGCAACCGCTCCAGCAGCATCCCCTTTCTTGAAAAGGTAAAACCGCAAATCGCCGTCGTCAGTTGCGGCGCGGAAAATGTTTTCGGTTTCCCCCACCCGGATCTCCTCCGGCGGTACGAAACGATCCAGGCGCAGGTCTATCGGACGGATCGCGACGGCGCCGTCACCATGACGACGGATGGGCAAAAACTCACCGTCGACGTTTTCAGGTCGGTACAGCGCTGATCGCCAAATTTCTGTTTCCCTTCCACGGAATGATCATTTCGGTTGCGTTTATCGGGCCGGCATGCTATCAAAGCGCCCCAAAATTGAGAGGATCAGAAGGGGATTCAAACTGATGGAAATCATCACCGCCGTCCGAGGTTTCAAGGATATCCTTCCTCCGGAGACGGATAAGTGGCGGCATATCGAAGAGACGGCCCATGAGGTCTTCCGTGCCTTCGGGTACCGGGAGATCCGCATTCCGCTGCTCGAAAAGACGGAGCTTTTCTGCCGTGGAATAGGGGAATCCACCGATATCGTTGAAAAAGAGATGTACACCTTCCTTGACCGCGGCGAGGAATCCCTGACGCTCCGGCCGGAGGCGACGGCCTCCGTCATCCGCGCCTATCTGGAACACACCCTCCATGCCGCCGAAACGGTCACGAAACTCTACACGATCGGCCCCATGTTCCGACGCGAGAGGCCGCAGAAGGGGCGCTACCGACAGTTCCATCAAATCGACACCGAGATCCTCGGTCCGGATGACCCGCGCACCGATGCGGAGCTGATCCTGATGCTGCTCCACTTTCTGGGCAAACTCGGATTGCGGGATCTGAACCTGGAGATCAATTCCCTCGGCTGCGCCCAGTGCCGACCCGCCTTCCGCGGGGCGATCCTCTCGTTTCTCCACGGCAGGGAGGAAGAGCTCTGCGGAGACTGCCGGCGAAGGCTCGGAACCAATCCGCTCCGCATTTTCGACTGCAAGGTGGAAACCTGCGCCGCGATCATCTCGCAGGCCCCGCTTCTGCCCGATTTTCTCTGCACGGGATGCCGGGAACACTTTGAGAAGGTTCAGGCGTGTCTGCGCCTCTTCGATCAGCCTTTTCATCTGAATGCAAAAATGGTCCGGGGGCTCGATTACTATACCAGGACCACCTTCGAAGTGACCTCCGGATCTTTGGGCGCCCAGAATGCCGTCGTCGGCGGCGGCCGTTACGACCACCTCGTCCGGGATCTCGGCGGTCCCGATATTTCCGGTATCGGTTTTGCCATCGGTTTTGAGAGGCTGGCTGCCATGATACCGGATGGAGATGCGGACGCGGTTGTTCCAGGCCCCGTGCTTTTCATCGCCGCCCTCGGCGAGACAGCCCTGGAAAAGGCGTTTCTCTTATGCAACCGCCTGCGGATGAAGGGCATCCGTGCGGAGATGGACCATGCCGGCCGGAGTCTCAAGAGCCAGATGAAGCGGGCGGATAAATTGAAAAGCCTCTATACGCTGATTCTCGGAGAACGGGAGATTTTGGAGAACAAGGCCCTTCTCCGGACCATGCGTACCAGCACCCAGGAGGAGATCGGCCTGGATCGTTTGGAAGAAACCATTACAGATTTAGCGAGGTAACCATTTTGTCCGACTTTTTGACGCACAGCAAAAGAACCCATTACTGCGGGGATGTCAATGCATCGCATACCGGGGAGGAAGTGGTGCTGATGGGCTGGGCCCACCGGCGGCGGGATCATGGAGGCGTCGTCTTTATCGACCTTCGCGATCGGGAGGGGATCGTTCAGGTCGTATTCAACCCGGATGTCAACGCCGCATGTCATAATGAAGCCGGGCGGATCCGGAGCGAATTTGTGCTGGCCGTCCACGGCCGCGTCCGCCGCCGGCCGGAGGGGATGGAAAATCCGGATCTCAAGACCGGCGAGATTGAGGTGCTGGCGGATGACCTGGAGATTCTCAATGAGGCGAAGACACCCCCCTTTGTTCTGGATGGCACGACGGAGATCTCCGAAAACGTCCGTCTCAAATACCGCTACATAGACCTCCGGCGTCCCGAGATCCAGCGGAATCTGATTCTGCGAAGCCGCGTCGCCGCCGCGACACGCGACTATTTTCAACGCGAGGGATTCATTGAGATCGAAACCCCCTTTCTGACCAAGAGCACTCCGGAGGGCGCCCGGGACTACCTGGTCCCCAGCCGGGTGAATCAGGGGATGTTCTATGCTCTTCCCCAGTCCCCGCAGATCTTCAAGCAGTTGCTGATGGTTTCCGGATTCGACCGCTACTTTCAGATTGTTAAATGTTTCCGCGACGAGGACCTCCGGGCGGACCGTCAACCGGAATTTACACAGATTGACGTGGAAATGTCCTTCATCACGGAAGAGGATATCATCAGGACCATGGAGGGGATGATTGCCCACCTCTTTCGGTCCTGCCTCGACCGTGAGCTCCCCCTTCCCTTCCCCCGGATCTCCTATCGGGAGGCGATCAGCCGATTCGGGAAGGACAATCCCGATATCCGTTTCGGTCTGGAACTCCGTGACCTGACGGATATCCTGAAGGAATCGGGATTCAGGCTATTCTCCGAAATCGCCGCCGCCGGCGGCGTAATCGGGGCGATCAAGGTTGGAGACGGAAAAGGGCTTTCCCGGAAGGACCTGGATGAATTGAAGGATTTTGTCGCCCAGTACGGGGCGGGAGGCCTCGCCTGGGCCAGGGTCAATCCGGACGGCTGGACATCGCCGATCTTCAAATTTCTGACCCCGGCGGAAGTGGCCGCAGTGAATCACCGAATGGAGGCCCGCGAGGGGGCCGTCATCCTCTTTGTTGCCGATTCACCTGCTGTGACACGCGATGCACTGGGAAATCTCCGGATCCACCTCGCGAAAAAAATGGGGCTGATCGACCCTGAGGCGCTTGCATTCACCTGGGTGACGGAATTCCCGTTGTTCGAGTACAGCGAAACGGAAAAGCGGTTTGTCTCGACGCACCACCCCTTTACCTCCCCGGTACTGGAAGAGGTCCCGCTCATCGCGACGGATCCCGGAAAGGTCCATGCCCGGGCTTATGACCTGGTCCTGAACGGCTCCGAGATCGGAGGAGGCAGCATCCGGATCCACCGGAAGGAGGTGCAGTCGCTGATCTTCAAGGCGCTCGGTCTCAGTGAAGAGGAGGCCCAGCGCAAATTCGGCTTCCTCCTTGACGCCCTGGAATACGGCACCCCGCCGCACGGAGGGATCGCCTTCGGTCTGGACCGGATGATCATGCTGATGGCGGGGGCGGAGTCGATCCGGGACGTGATCGCCTTTCCTAAGACACAGAAGGCCGCGTGTCTACTGACGGACGCGCCCTCGCGGGTCAGCGTCGAGCAGCTCATGGAGCTTTCACTCAAGGTCGTTACGTAATGCCGCAGGAGGTGGATCCCACCCCCTATGAAGGCACGAGACCCTATCCTTCCCCACTGAGAAGGAGAGGATTTCGAAAGATCGGATTCCTCTATCATTCATCGATCTGCCATTGATCATACGGACGGTCCTTCGCCCTTGGGGAATAGGAGGAGAGTTCCATGATAAAACGGGATGGGTTGACGGGAAGATTTCCCATCCCCCGCGTGTAATCGGTCAGAGGATAGGCAAGGTAGAGATGATCTTTCGCGCGGGTCGTTGCAACATAGAATAGCCGCCGCTCCTCTTCCTCCCCGCCCGGCTCCTTCAGGGCACGGGCGAGCGGCATCATCCCCTCGCTGCACCAGATCATCAGAACCGCTGTCCACTCCAGCCCCTTCGCCTGGTGGATGGAAGAGAGCACAACCCGGTCCTCCCGGCTCTCCTCCTCACGGCTTTCTTCATTGACGCCGGTCAGAAGCGCAAGTTCGCTCAGAAAATCCTCAAGGGATGCAAACCGGGAAGAGAAGTTTGCAAACTGGATCAGGTCCTCCTCCCGGGATACGGCATCGGCATGCCTTTCCCGGAGAAGATCGCTGTAGCCTCCTTTCATGATCGCGTCGATCAGCACAGACGGATTTCTGCTGTCGCAGCCATGAAGGACGCGGAACGTCTCCTGAAAGCAGCCGAGACCCGGAGCCGCCGATCGGGGTGCGCACCTCTTGAAATCCTCCGTGAGAACTGCCGCATGGGGATCGGACAGGCGGGAAACGAACCGCCAGACCTTGTCCGCCGTCACCCGGCCGATCTTTGCGTAAAATCCGAGGACCCGCTTCCAGGCCAATTCGTCCCGGGGGTTGAGGAGGATCCGAAGGTAGGCCGTCACGTCCTTGATGTGCGCCTGTTCAAAGAAGCGGATCCCGGAGCGGATCTCGAAGGGGATTCCCCTGCGGGTCATCTCCATCTGGACCTCCATCGAATGGTAGTGGGCCCGGTATAAAACGGCGATCTCCCCGAGAGGGATGCCGCTGCGGTGAAGTTCGAGAATGCGCTGGGCAATGAAATCGGCCTGCTGGAGAACATTCCGGGTCGGAACGAGGACAGGGCGTATCCCGCGCCCGCGCACTGCCCGCAGGGTCTTCTGAAACTGGTGTTCATTGTTTGTAATGCACAGGTTTGCAAGATGCAGGATCTCCGGTGTACTCCGGTAGTTCGTCTCTAATTTGAAAATCTTGCATTCCGGATACCGGTCCGGGAAACGCATGATGTTCTCGTGATTTGCACCCCGGAAGGAGTAGATGCTCTGCGAATCGTCGCCGACGACCATCAGATTCCGGTGTCGGGAGGCGACAAGATCCATGATCTCTGCCTGGAGACGGTTCGTGTCCTGATACTCGTCGACGAGGACATGAAGAAACCGCCCGGCATAGACTTCCCGGACATCGTCGAAGCGCAGCAGAAGTTCCCGCCAGAGGAAGAGGAGATCGTCAAAGTCCATGACGCTGAGTTCCTTCTTCCGCTTCCGGTAATGCATGGCGACGGCGGCGATCTCCTCGGCGCGGTGTGCAAAGAAGGGATACCGGCCGGCGACAACGTCGAGCAAAGGGGTTTCCGTATTGACGCTGAGGCTGATCATGTCGCCGACCACGTCTCCCCGGGGGAATTTGTCGCCCTTCCCGTCGATTCCGGTTTCCGTGATGCAGGTGTTGATCAGTTGCCGCGAATCTTCGCTGTCGAGAATGGAAAAATTGGTTGCATAACCGAGACGGGGTGCATGCGCCCGCAGGGTTCGATGGGCGCAGTGGTGGAAGGTGCCGCCCCAGAGACCGCCGATCTCACGGCCGATGAGCGTTTCCACGCGCGAGAGCATGGATCGGGCGGCCTTGTTTGTGAAAGTGGCCAGCAGGATCCGTTCCGGAGGGATGCCGCTCTCGACGAGACGGGCAACGCGGTAGGTGAGCGTCCGCGTCTTTCCGCTTCCCGCACCGGCAATGACCAGGAGCGGTCCCCCCTCCTCCAGAACGACACAGAGCTGCTCCGGGTTGAGCTCTTTTGCATAATCGATCATGGTGCGGGACTATAGGTTAAAATGGTTTGCCGGTCAAGGTTATCGCTGGCGGGTTTTTTCTGAAAGATCCGACGGTCTTTTCCATATTCACAGCAGGTTGACAACGTCTTCGCTGTTTCCGGTCGACTTATCACGAATTCGTCAAGCAAGGCTATGGTATAAAACCGATCTCGCGGGCGTAGGCGAACTGCCTCTGCCAGGGGATATGGGCGTGGGCGCGTTCAAAAGGTTCCGCCCCGATCCGACGGATGGAGGCCTCATCGACGGCGACCGGATGCATCCCCCCGATGAATCCGGAATCTTCTGCAATGGCCGGATGGTTCCCGGGCAGGCAGTCGCACTCCTTAACGATCCGTATGAGGGCGTTGACGATGACCGTTTTCGGACCGATCAGCCTCCAGATCACCGCAGCCGTCTCGATGAGCTTTTCCTGAAAGACGTTGATATCCGTATCCCAGAAGATCTTGAGGGCTGTCTGCGGGCAGAGGGCGATGCACTGGGAACAGCCGATGCAGGCCTTCAGATCATAAACCGGATATCCGTCCGGCGGCAGGACGGCGGCGCCGGTGGGGCAGACCTCGGCACAAAGCCCGCACCGGGTACAGCGCTTCCGGTTCAGGACGGGATGGGCGTCCGCATGCATCCGCTGCTTCTGGGCGCGGGAGGCCATCCCCATGGAGATGTTCTTGATCGCACCGCCGAAAGAAGCTTCCATGTGCCCTTTGAAGTGGGAAAAGATTACAAAACCGTCAGCCTTCCGGAGAATTGCCGCGGCCTGGATCGAAGGAAAATGGCGGTATCCTCCGGCCAATTCGATGATATCGCGCCCGTCCATACCATCGCCGATTTGGATGGGACAGCCGAGGTATTCTTCCGTGAATCCGTGTTCCGTTGCGGTCTTCAGGCTGTCCGCCCCGGTTCTCCTTCCCCCGGAATAGAGAACGGTGGTGTCAAACACGAAGGGCCGGACGCCGGATTTTCGCAGCCACCGGACGATCTCGCGCGCATAACGCGGATGAAGGAACTTTTTGTTTCCCCTCTCCCCCCAGTGGAGTTTGATTCCAATGCTTTCGCCGGCGGCGAAGGGCGTTGAAAGGCCCCGGAGAAGCCTGCGGAGGGATTCAAGCGTATTTCCCGGAATATAAACGATATCGGATGTCGGCATTGTCGATCTTTTTTCTCTCCAGAATGCAGATGATGGATTTTAAAAAAACGATTCACGTTTGATTATAGCGGGGAGTATTGCATGATGCAAAGGATAATTCGTGTCTAAATTCAAATGTTCGAAAATTCAACGCATGTTGCTGCCGGACGGCGGGAAGGTTCAACCCTTCTCACCGGGACATGGTGCCGGGCAGGAAAAGGGCGATCTGCGGCGCCAGGATCAGGAGAACCAGACAGACCGCCATGGCTGCAACAAAGGGCAGGATGCCCCTGAAAATCACGGCCATGGGCACATCCCGGGCCACACCGCTGATCAGGAAGATATTCATGCCCACCGGGGGCGTGATCAGGCTCATCTCCATGAAGAGGGTAATAACGATGCCGAACCAGATCGGATCGAATCCCAGGTTCATCATCATCGGATAGATGACGGGCAGTGTGATCACCATGATGGCCAACCCTTCCATCAGGCACCCCAGGACCATATAGACCAGGCAGACGGCGCCCAGGACGAGATAGCGGTTCATCCCGAGCAATGTCGTCCGATGGATCACCCAATCGGGGATCTGGCTCACCGCCAGAAAATATCCAAAGATGTTGGCGCCGATGAGGATGAGAAAAATCATGGCTGTGGTCAGAGTGGTTTCCGTGAGCGATTCCAGCAAATTTCCCCGGTTCAGACGCCTCTTGATCAGGGTTACGAGCAACGCGCCGGATGCGCCGATCCCGGCCGCCTCGGTGGGTGTGAACCATCCGGCATAAAGCCCCCCGATCACCAGGATGAAAAGGCCCAGGAGACTGCCCATCGACTGGAGCGCGCCGATCCGCTCCCGCAGCGAAAATCGGGGTCCGGGCGGTCCCAGTTTCGGGTTGCGCACGGCGAGGATATAAATGGTAATCAAAAAAAGGGCGCTGAGGAGCAATCCCGGAAGGATCCCGGCGACAAAGAGCGTTCCGATGGGCTGCTCCGTGAGGATTCCGTAAATCACCATGACAGTACTGGGCGGAATCAGGATGCCCAGCGTGCCTCCGGCGGCGACGGAACCGGTGGCCAGGCGGTCATCATAACCAAACCGCTTCATCTCCGGGAGGGCCACCGTGCCCATGGTTGCCGCCGTGGCCAAGGATGAACCGCAAACCGCGGCAAAGCCGGCGCAGGCCGCTACGGTCGCCATGGCCAGCCCGCCGGGCAGAAAACCGATCCAGCGGTAGGCGCTCCGGTAGAGATCGGCGCCCATCCGGGAATGGCCGGCGAACTGTCCCATCAGGATGAAAAGCGGGATTACGGTCAGGGTGTAGGAGGATGCGGTCTGGTAGGTGACCAGTCCCAGCAGGGAAAACCCCGCCTTGAAGGTGGACAGCATGCAAAAACCCAGGAAACCGGTCAATGCCATACTCAAACCGATGGGCATTCGCAGAAGAAGGAGCGTCAGGAGCAGAACCAGGCCGATGAGTCCGAGGAACAATGGATTCATGGGCGCCTCATGCCGGAAAATGATGTCCACGATTGGATCAGCATGACGAAACCCAGGAATGCGCATCCCAGCGCAGCGACGAGGATCAGGGGGTATCGGGGAATGCCGAGATCCAACGACACCTCCTGCGCCGCACGGATGGACAGGGCATAAAGCAACGAGGAGACGGAGATCGCGCCCATCATGAGGGAGGAAAGAAACTGGACAACTGCGGTCAGATGTTTCCCGGTCCGGGCAGGGTTGCGGCCGGCAATCAGGTCCACACGGACGTGGCGATCCTCAATCTCCGCCTGTGCCAGGGCGCAGAAGACCATTCCCGCCAGCATGAATTCCGTAAGCTCAAGCCCTCCGAGAATGCTTTGACTCCAGAACTTCCGCAGCAGGACATCGATCAGGGTGAGGAGCATCATGAAGAAAAGTATCGCCCCGGCTACGCGATTAAGACCTCCAGCCAGAAAATGTACCACAACCATTATCCGGGGACGCTGATTCCTGTATGGAGGGGATGGGGTCATTCTATGGATTTCCCGTCATGGCGGCACGCATGGCCGTCAGGATCTCCTGCGCCGGGATGCGCCGGGCGGCCTGACGTGCCGCCCAGTCCGCATCCATCGGTTTAAGCCGATCCAGAAAGCGCTGTCTCTCCGCAACGGAAAACTCGTCGAGACGGACCCGGCCGGACGTTTTGAGCTTTGCCGTGATATCGGCATCTAGGCGGTCATAGATCCCGGCGGCCCTGAGCCCCCAGTTCTTTCCGGACGCCTCATCCAGGGCCTTCCTGGCAAAATCGGGCAGGGACGCAAACCGTTCCCTGTTCATCACGACCATGAGCAGGGAACTGAACATGTTGATGCGCGTTCCGTATCGGATCTGATCGTAGAGTTTGAAATCGTGAATTGCCGTGGTGGGTGAAAGCATACCGTCAATCACCCGTTTATCGAGGGCGCTGTGCAGTTCGGAAATGGGCATGCTGACCGGATGGGCGCCCAAAAGTCCCAGGGCGTCGCTCATGGCGGCCGACGGGGAGCGGATTTTCTTCCCCTTCAGATCGGCAAGGGTTTTGATCGGTCCGGTCGCGGTGAAGAGCTGACCGGGATCGCTGCTGTAGAGCCAAAGAACCTTGTAGTCCCGATAATCGTTGGCCAGATAAGGGTCATAGAGATCGTAGAATATCCGGGCGGCTTTCAGAGCCTGATCGGAAAGAAAAGGAAGGTCGAGCGCGGAACTCCTTGGGAAACGGCCCGTGGTGTAGGAAGGCACGATGAAGGCCATGTCGGCGATGCCCGTCCGCACGACATCGGGCAGTTGCATGGGTCCGCCCAGGGCGCCGCCCGCATAGACCTTGATCCGGACCCGTCCCTGGGTCAGTATCTCCACGTTCTGCGCAAAAGGCAGGAACGATTCCTGGTGCTGCACATGCAGAGGGGACATGAAGTGGGCCAGTTTCAGCTCGACACTCTCTGCGGCAGACGCCGCGCCGCACATGATCTCCCAGATAAACACCGCCGCAGCGGTCAGGATGAAAGCATACCGGTTCCGATGAAATCTATTATGACGAACGCAGTCCATGGCCCCCTCCTTATTTGTACGCCGAGAAGTCCACACCCCGCGTCTTCCCCCGCTCGTCGAACCAGACCTCTTCCGTAATGGGAGGCGGCACCCGTTTTTCAGGCTCCTTATGAATCAGCCGGATGGCTTCCGCAGGACAGGTGCTGATGCAAAGACCGCAGCCGATGCATCGATCCCGGATGATCCGATAGGCGTCTTCTCCCGCTTCGATGGCGCCCACCTGACACCGTTTGTCTGCACACAACCCGCAACGGGTACATTGATCTGGATCGATTTCGGCGTAATAATGGGAATTGACGACTTCCGCGGCCGGCATGCCCAGATCGTTGATTGCAGTCAGCACCCCGCAGCAGCATTTGCAGCAATTGCAGATATAAAAAGAACCGTACTGCACATTGCTGGTCAGATGTACGAGGGCTTCCTCTTCCGTTTTTTTCAGCAATGCATAAGCCTCACTCCTTGAGATGACGCGACCCTCGGGGGCGTTGTCGAAAACCCCGGGGATCGGAGCAACGGCGAGACAGACCTGTACGGGTCTGTCGCACGGTTTTCCCAAAAGGCCCTTTTCTTTTTTGCAGATGCAGTCATTGACGAGAAAAGACTGGCCATTCTCGATGATCGAGGAAACCTTTTCATAAGGCAGGGCCTCTTCCTTATCGGAGATCTTTTCCTCGATGGGAAGGACTTGCATCAGTTGCGGCATTTTCGAAAAGAATTGCCTGCTGTAGACCGGCGCATACTCCTCGATCCATTCCGAAAACTCCCGGTCGAGACGTCCCAACTGGAACTCATAGATTCCGAAAACCCAGGGCAGCATCTTGAAGTATCGTGTCTTGCCCAGCTTGATCATAAAAAGCTGGCCCGATTTTGACATGCCGATGAGTGTCTCTTCCAATCTTGCCAGAGGGCGTCCGGTTCGCCCCGCGATTTCTTCCGCCGTCTCGAAGGTCAACCGCATGTCGCAAAAGAGGTCGGCCTGCTCCGGTGTAAAAATTTTCTTCAGCAGTTTGATTTCCACTCCACTTTCGGTGGAAGGGAATCCATTGGGCAGTGTGTCCAGCACCCCGGCCAATCTTTTATAGATGCCATCCGCCATATTCATCTCCTCGCATGAAGCCATGATCCCATAAAAACCATTACGTTATTTTGACCTTTCCATGCCTCTTTCAGGCGATATACTCCGACAGTTCGACGAGGACACCGAAGGTATCTCTGGGATGAAGAAAGGCGATCTTTTTCCCTCCGGCCCCTATGCGCGGTTTGCGGTCGATGAGACTGACGCCTTTTGCCTCCAGTTCCGCCAGAGCCTCCCCGATGTTCTCGACGCGGAAGGCAATGTGCTGCAAGCCCTCACCCCGTTTTTCCAGGAATCGGGCGATGGGACCGTCCGGCGCTGTCGACTCGAGGAGCTCCACCTCCGTCTCCCCGACCGGCAGGAAGACGGTCCGGACCTTCTGTTCCGGGACCGTTTCAGATCCCTGGACCTTCAAGCCGAGAACTCCTTCAAACAACTTCAAGGCTGCTTCCGCATCCTTGACGGCCACGCCGATATGATCGATCTTGAGAATTTTCATGGCGTCGCTTCCTTCAGTGTCAGGTTATCGCGCATAAAGGCAATGATCGCGCGCGTGTCCGTTCCCGGTCCGAAGATCTCCCGGATACCCGAAGCCTTGAGGGCGGGGATATCGTCCGGCGGAATGATTCCCCCGCCGAGGACGAGGATGTCGTCCATGTTGTGTTTGCGCAATTCTTCCATGATCCGGGGGAAAAGGTGGTTGTGGGCGCCGGAGAGGCTGCTCAGCATGAGCACATCAACATCCTCCTGTTCTGCAGCGCCAACGATCTGCTCCGGCGTCTGCCGGAGTCCCGTGTAGATAACCTCCATGCCGGCGTCCCGGAGGGCCCGGGCGATGACCTTCACCCCCCGGTCATGACCGTCCAGACCCGGTTTGGCGAGCAATACCCGAATCGTCTTTTTCGGTGTCATGGGGCATTCCTCTCTGTATCGTATGGTGTGCTAAAAGGATGTCCCGCCGCGATATTCACCGAAAACCTCGCGGAGGGCATCGCAGATCTCCCCGATGGTGGCCTCCGCCTTGACCGCTTCGATGATGGCCGGCATGAGATTATCCTGGGATCCGGCCACGCGGCGGATCTCGTCCACGGAGGAGCGGACTGCCCCGCTGCTCCGCTCGGCGCGGAGCATCCGGAGTTTTTCTGTCTGGAGTTCGCCGACGGTCTGCCGGACCTTGAGCAGCCCCTCCGGCGGGGGCTCTTCGATCTGAAACTGGTTGACGCCGACAACGATCCGGTCTTTTGTCTCGACCTTCTTCTGGTACTCGTAGGCGCTGTTGGCAATCTCTCCCTGGATGTACCCCGTTTCGATGGCCGGGATTACGCCGCCCATCTGCTCGATCCGTTTCAGGTATTCTTCGGCTTCGGTCTCGATCCGTTCCGTCATGTGTTCCACGTAATAGGAACCGGCCAAAGGGTCTATCGTCTCGGCGACGCCTGTTTCGTAGGCGATGATCTGCTGGGTCCTCAGGGCGATCTGAACCGCCTCTTCCGTAGGAAGGGCCAGGGCCTCATCATAGGAGTTGGTGTGGAGGGACTGGCATCCGCCCAAAACCGCGGACAGCGCC
>JAFGRP010000118.1 GCA_016935075.1 Deltaproteobacteria bacterium
GATCAAGAACGACGTGATCGTCCTCGTCACCGGATGCGCCGCGATGGCCTGCGGGAAGGCGGGCCTTCTTACACCCGAGGCGGCCGGGCAGTTCGCGGGCGAAGGACTGGCATCGGTCTGCGAAGCCGTCGGGATTCCGCCGGTCCTGCACATGGGGTCCTGTGTGGACAACAGTCGGATTCTCATGGCGGCCACCGCGGTTGTGAAGGCGGGCGGATTGGGAGAGGATATCAGCGATCTGCCGGCCGCCGGCGCCGCACTCGAGTGGATGAGCGAAAAAGCCGTTTCCATCGGCCAATATTTTGTCGCTTCGGGTGTGTATACCGTTTTCGGCACGACCTGGCCGACGACCGGCAGCGAAGAGGTCACCAAATACCTGTTTGAAGAGTTCGAGAATATCATGAAGGGGAGATGGGGTTTTGAAGCCGATCCCCTGAAGGCAGCAAAGTTGATGATCGATGAAATCGACAAGAAACGAAAAGCGCTGGGCATCGACAAGGCCCGCGAGAGGGTCCTGTTCGATATGGCGAAACGTCGCGAGATCGATGCCGCCTGATGTTGATCCGCATCGCTCGATTCCATAACGAGTGTTTGATTTAGATCCGATAGCCCAAAAGGAGGATTGACGTGTCAAAAATTATTGCATCTGCAGCCATCAGAGGGGCCCACAAGATTGTGGAACAGGCCGAGAAAAAATATCAGGAGGCCATCGAAAAGTGGGGGCCGGAGCAGGAGGTGGGATTTCCCGATACGGCCTATTATCTGCCGGTGATCTATGCCATCCTGGGAATTCCCGTAAAGAAAATGTCGGATATGAAACCGATTCTGGAGCGATGCCGCACGCTGCTGCCGCCGCCGGTCAAGGAGAAGTCGGCGCTTCCCTACCTGGCGCCTGCCCTGGATGCGGGGATGGCGACCTTTTTTGCCGAAGAGGTGACAGAAGCGATCCGATATCTGGAGCATCCCAATTTTTACACCAAGCAGGAAGATATTTTCCCGGATAACCTCTGGCTCGGCGCCGCAAACGATGTGATCTTCCGCAAGCGGGGAGTCGAATTTGTGGATGGGACAGCGCCAGGCTTTGCCGCCATTGTGGGGGCCGCTCCCACGCCTGAGATTGCCAAGAAGATTGCCACGGAATTGCAGGAGAAGAATCTCTACGTCTTCATGTGCGCCGAACACGACGGCAAACGTTTTTCGGAACAGCTTGTGGAGGCGGGCGTCCAGATCGGCTGGCCGACGCGTCTTGTTTCCTACGGTCCCGACATCTCCGCAGCCGTTTTTGCGATGGGCTTTGCCTGTCGCGTGGCGATGGCCTTCGGTGGAATCAAACCCGGAGATTTCCGGAAAATTCTCAACTACAACAAGGACCGGACCTTTGCCTTTGTGATGCCCATGGGATTTGTCACCGACGAGTGGTATGCCAACGCCGCCGGAGCCATCAACTGGGGATTCCCGACGATCGCCGACACGCCGATCCCGGAGGTTTTACCCACGGGCATCTGCACCTATGAGCACGTCGTTTCCAATATCCCGCACGATCAACTGGTGCAGAAGGCTGTCGAGGTCAGAGGTCTCAAGGTCAACGTTGCTGCCGTGCCCATCCCCCTTTCCTACGGCCCGGCGTTTGAGGGCGAAAGGGTCCGGGGCGAGGATATCTTTCTGGAGTGCGGCGGCGGTCGCACCCACGCGGTGGAACTGGTCGTCTCCAAACGGATGGACGAAGTGGAAGACGGCAAGGTGGAAGTGATCGGTCCGGATGTGGATCAAATCCAGCCGCCGGGACAGTTGCCGATCGCGATCCGGGTTGAGGTAACGGGCCGGAAAATGCAAGAGGATTTCGAGCCGATTCTGGAGCGGCAGATCCACCATCTGATCAACTATGCCCAGGGGATCATGCATATCGGCCAGCGCGATATCGCCTGGATTCGCGTTTCCAAGAGCGCCGTGGCAAAGGGATTCAAGCTTGCCGATCTGGGAAAGATTCTTCACGCCAAACTGCACCAGGACTTCGGCGCCATTTTCGATAAGGCGCAGGTGATGATTTATACGGAACCGAAAGCGGTGGAAGAGGTGATGACACAGGCCAGAGCCATTTACGGAAAGAGGGACGCACGGATCGAAGGGATGACCGACGATACCACGGATACCTACTACTCCTGCACGCTCTGTCAGTCCTTCGCCCCCAGCCACGTTTGTATCGTCAGTCCCGAAAGAACGGGGCTTTGCGGCGCCTACAACTGGATGGACTGCAGAGCCGCTTTTGAGATCAATCCGACCGGGCCCAATCAGCCCGTTCCCAAGGGAGACCTCCTGGATCCAAAACTCGGACAATGGAAGGGCACCAACGACTTTGTCAAAACTGCGTCGCGACAGAAGGTCGCCCAGGTGAGCCTCTACAGCATGATGGTCGATCCGATGACGACCTGCGGCTGCTGCGAATGCATCGCTGCGGTGCTTCCGATGTGCAACGGCGTCATGACGGTGAATCGCGATTTCATGGGGATGACCCCATGCGGGATGAAGTTTACGACGCTGGCCGGAACCGCCGGCGGCGGAGCGGTGACGCCGGGATTCCTGGGTCACAGCAAATACAATATCACCCAGAGGAAGTGGTTGACGGGCGACGGCGGGCTTTTACGTCTGGTCTGGATGCCCAAGATGCTCAAAGATGAGCTTGGGGAACGCCTGCAGAAGCGTTGCGAAGAGATAGGGATCCCCAATTTTATCGATATGATCGCCGACGAAACCATCGGATTGACGGAAGACGAAATACTGCCGTTCCTGGAGGAAAAGAAGCATCCGGCGCTGACGATGGAATCGATCCTGGGATAAGGGGATAACATTTATATCAATTGACGATTGAGGAGAAAGGATAGTAGATCATGGCTCTTACGGGAATCCAGATATTCAAGTTGTTGCCGAAAACCAACTGCGGGGAATGCGGCGTTCCCACCTGCCTGGCCTTCGCCATGAATCTGGCGGCAGGGAAGGCCGAACTGGCTTCATGTCCTTACATCTCAGCGGAATCCAAAGCCCAGCTTTCAGAGGCGTCGGCGCCGCCCATCCGTCCCATCGCCGTCGGAACCGGGGACAATGTGGTGAAAATCGGCGGTGAGACCGTTCTTTTCCGCCATGAGAAAACCTTTGTAAACAAACCCGGCCTGGCCATCATGATCAGCGACGCCATCCCCGCGGATGAGGTGGCCGAACGGATTAAGCGTTTTAACCTCTTGAAATACGATTGGATAGGCCTTGTGCTGCGGCCGGAGATGATTGCGGTAAAGAATGATTCGGGCGATGCAAATAAGTTCGCAGCCCTGGTCAAGAAGGTCATGGATGAGACCGACGCCGCCTTGATCCTGATGAGCGGCAGCGCAGAGGCATTAAAGGCAGCGCTCCAGGTTTCGGCACAGCGCGTTCCTCTCATTTACGCGGCGATGGATGAAAACGCGGATGCAATGATCGCGCTGGCCATGGAGTACAAATGTCCCTTGACCGCCAAGGCCGACAACATGGACAGCCTGACCGCCCTGACGGACAAGATCAGCGCCGGCGGCGTAAAGGATATCGTTCTGGACAGCGGCGCCCGGACGGTTCGCCGCGTCTTTGAGGATCAGGTATTTATCCGCCGGGCCGCCCTGTTCCAGAAGAATCGTTCCCTCGGCTTTCCAACGATCGCCTTCCCCTGCGAAATGACGAAGGACCCCATGAAGGAGACGATGATCGCCAGCGTGCTTGTGGCCAAATATGCCGGGATCATCGTGCTTTCCGACTTCCAGGGGGAGAGCCTTTTCCCGCTTTTAGTCGCGAGACTCAACATTTACACCGACCCACAACGGCCGATGATGATGAAGGAGGGGATCTATCCGGTTGGAAATCCCACGGAAGATTCTCCGGTCATGATCACCACCAACTTCGCCCTGACGTACTTCATTGTCTCCGGCGAAATTGAGGGCAGTCGCGTTCCCAGTTGGCTGTTGGTCATGGATACGGAAGGACTTTCCGTTCTTACCGCCTGGGCGGCGGGCAAGTTTGTCGGCGACGCCATCGGCCAGTTCATCAAGAAAAGCGGAATTGCGGAAAAGGTTAAACACCGGAAGATTGTCATCCCGGGATTTGTAGCGGCGGTCAGCGGCGATCTTGAAGAAGAATTAGGCTCCACATGGGAAGTCAAGATCGGACCCAGGGAAGCCGCACACTTGGCACCCTTCTTAAAACAGGGCCTTTAAAAAGAATTTTCTCTTTATGAAACAGGAGGCGACAGTCATGATTCGCATTGGTGAGAACCTCAACGTGATGGTAAAGAAGATAGGGACGGCCATGAAGGATAGAGACCCCAAGCCGATCCAGGAATTGGCCATTGCCGAGGTAAAAGCAGGCGTCGATTATATCGATATCAACCTGGGACCGGCGCGTAAAGAGGGGGGTGAATTGATGGCATGGGTTGTTAAAACGGTCCAGGAAGTGGTTGATACCCCCCTCTACCTCGATACCATCAACACCGAAGCCATCGAGGCAGGGCTCAAGGTCTATCAGAATCGCAAAGGTAAGGCCGTCATCAATTCCATCATGGCCCGGCCGGAAAGCATGGATGCGAAAATGCCGCTCGCACAGAAATATAACGCGGGCCTCGTTGCGCTTCTCTGGGGACCTTCCGGACTGCCTCGGGATGCAAACGAGCGGGGCGTCCTGGCCGCCGAGCTGATGCAGAAAGCCGCGGAATTCGGCATTCCGAATGAAGACGTATGGATTGATCCCATCGTTACGCCGATTACCAGCCCCCAGAGCCAGGTGCAGGTGCCAAGCTGTGTGGAATTCATGAAGATGTTTCAGGATTTCCAGGAGATGTCCCCAGGGTTGAAGGCAACGTGCGGTGTTTCTAATGTATCCAACGGCGCCCCTGATCATCTGCGGCCGATTCTGAACCAGACCTACATGATGCTTCTGGAGCGCTATGGCATGACCGGCGCCATTGTCGATGCCTTCGATGCCGACATGAAGTCCTTTGCCGCCCCCGGCGGCAAACAGGATCTCAAGAATATCGTCTACAAGGTCATGGACGGCGAGGATGTCGAACTGGGCGCACTGACGAAAGAACAGGTCAATTACGTAAAAACGACCAAGGTCCTGATGGGGAATATCCTTTATTCCGATTCCTGGCTGGAATTCTAAGAGCGCCGGCGGCAAGGGTTTGCATCGAGGACGACTGAAAAAATGGATAACGGGCTTCCACCACTACCCTCTCCCGGCGGCTACGAGCAGGCTTATGCCGTGTCGTACGATCTCGCCTTCAGCAAACTCAGGAAGGCCGACCTGGCGGATATCTGTCTCAGGAGCGGCGGCGCCCTGATCGATCCCGATGTAATCCAGTTACGCTTCCTGAACCGGGATTACCGCATCGACCGCAGCCGGGGTAGCGTTTCTTTCCTGTCAGACACAGAACCGGCCCCTATCGCCGAAAAACTCCTCATCCTGCATTATCTGGTGACCGCCAAGGGGACACCGCCCGGAAACGGGCAGATCTCTTTTAAGGAGTTCCCGGAAGGAATGGTTTATTACCCGACCTTTTATAAACGGGCGATACGGCCGCTGCTGAACAGGTTCGGTGCATCGCCGGCCAAGCTTATCCCTGCGGCCGAAATGTTCGGCGGCGTTGATGCGCATCAGGGTGATGCCGCGGTCACCGTTCAGGCATTCCCGAAAGTGGCCATGACCTGGGTGCTGTGGTGCGGCAATGACGAATTCCCCGCGGAGGGGACCATTCTCGTAGATCGCAATATCCAGGATTACCTGCCCACTGAGGATATTGTCGTGTTGTGCCAGACGATTGCGATAAAATTTTGCCGGGCCGCCTGAATCATCAAACGATCAGACAGCCGAAGCGCATAGGAGGATCACCATGCCGATCGGGAAATGTCCCGGACAGGACAGCCGGTTTCTCACCACAAGCCTGCACCCCTGCCCGAAATGCGGCTATCTGGTGGAGATGTTTTCCGACGAGCAGCGGATCATCTGCCCCAAGTGCAAAACCCCCGTGACCCGTGAGACAGCACCCAGTTGCCTCCAGTGGTGCGCCTCAGCGAGGCAATGCATCGGGGAGGAACGCTGGAAGGCCCTCTTCGGGGACGATGGTCCGGTTGGCCGCAAACCGCGGGAGAAGCAATAAAAATCTGCTTGACAAGATAAAAACGGATTGTTAAGTATGGGCCGATCTTGGGAAAGGATCTTTATGGAAGGCATCAGGACCATCGTCAACCCGGTACGGATTGCGATTATTATCGGAATCATTATTCCCTGCTGCATAGGGACGGGGTGATGGTCTGTTCTTAAAAAACTCGAACTGCAAACCGTTACCATCCCGTGGTAACGGTTTTTTTTTGAGCGGGGAAAAACACGGAGGAGAGAAGCCATGCAACACAGCGGATCGCAGATTCTTTTTAAGGCCTTGCAGGAAGAAGACGTCGATACCCTCTTCGGTTATCCGGGAGGATGTGTCATGGATATCTATGACGAGATGTTCCGGCAGCCGGTTCGGCACATCCTGGTACGGCACGAACAGGGGGCCATCCATGCCGCCGACGGTTACGCCAGGGCTTCGGGTCGGGTCGGCGTCTGCCTGGTGACGTCGGGACCCGGCGCCACCAATACGGTGACCGGGATTGCCAATGCCTACATGGATTCCATTCCCGTCGTCGTCTTCACGGGACAGGTTCCCACGGCCATGATCGGCAACGACGGCTTCCAGGAGGTGGACATCACCGGCATCACCCGAACCTGCACGAAACACAACTTTCTGGTCCGGGACATCGGCGATTTGCACTGGACGATCCGGGAGGCGTTTCAGATTGCCCGTTCAGGGAGACCGGGACCGGTCCTCGTCGATCTCCCGAAAGATGTGATTCAGTCGGTCACGGAAGCGGAACTCCCCCGCGCGGCCGTCCCTCCCGCAGAGGAGGGCTGTCCGGATCTGGAGGGGCTCTGCAATGAAGCCCTGAAAATGCTCCTCCGGGCGAAAAAACCGCTCATCATCGTCGGGGGAGGGGTTATTCTCGGAAAAGCATCCGGGATTTTCCGCACCTTCGTAAAAAAATTCCGGATCCCGGTCGTCTCGACCCTGATGGGGCTGGGCGCTTTTCCTGCGAGCGATCCGCTCTGGACCGGCATGTTGGGCATGCATGGCGCCTACTCGGCCAACATGGCCGTCAGCCAATGCGATCTTCTCATGGCGGTCGGCGTCCGGTTCGATGATCGCGCAACGTCAAAGGTCTCGGCCTTTGCCCCCCGTGCGCAAATCATCCACATCGATATCGATCCCGTCTCGATCGACCGGATCGTCCGGACCGATCTGGCCATCGTCAGCCACTGCGCGCCGGCTCTCGATACCCTCCATTGTCTCGGCAACGAACAGGGGCTTGAACTCCCCGAGCGGCAGATCCGCGCCTGGCGCAACCAGCTCCGTCAATGGAAAGCGGAAATGCCCCTAAGCTACTGCCGCAACCGGAACATCAAACCCCAGTACGTCGTAGAAAAACTCCATCAGCTCACGCAGGGCCGGGCGATCATCGCGACCGAGGTGGGCCAGAACCAGATGTGGGCGGCCCAGTTCTACCGTTTCGACGAACCGAATGCCTTCCTCACTTCGGGAGGGCTGGGTGCGATGGGGTTCGGGTTGCCCGCCGCCATCGGCGCGCAGGTGGCTTTCCCGGACCGGATCGTGGTCGATGTGGCGGGAGACGGCAGCATCCAGATGAACATCCAGGAGCTGGGCACCATCGCCCATTACGGCCTGCCCGTCAAAGTGGTCATCCTGAACAACCTTTACCTCGGCATGATCCGCCAATGGCAGGAGCTCTATTACGGACGCCGCTACTCCCAGTCCGACATGACCCAGGCCCCGGACTTTGTAAGGCTGGCCGAGGCCTACGGCATCAAAGGGTTGCGGGCCACGAAACCCGCGGAGGTGAAACGTGTTCTGCAGGAGGGGCTGGAGACGCCCGGACCGGTGGTGATGGACTTCCATGTGGAGCCGGAGGAGAA
>JAFGRP010000119.1 GCA_016935075.1 Deltaproteobacteria bacterium
GATGTCATTGCCAAGACCTTTCCCGGCATGACCATCATCTCCGATTCACCCGGTTTGGGGGCCTATACTAAGGACAAGGTTATCTGGGCCGAGCACGGTCACCGCTACACCCTGTTCAACGCACCCGATACATGGAGCCGACCGGGCGGCCATCTGCCTATGGGATATTTCATCTCCAGACTTGCTGCCTCCAAGTCTCTTACCGAGGGCCAGATATACACCGTACCCGAGGTGCTGGACCGGTTTGTGAAATCGCCCGCTGAGGTCAGCAAGTACCTGCAGCAGGGTGGCTATGACGGAAAGGTTGGAAATATCATCGACGACGCCTTTATCATCGCCGTGTTCAACGCCATCGCCCTCTGGTCCGGGAATTGGCCCTCGGACAAATTTACCATGGATAACTTAGACAAATTCACGAGCGATCCTTCTGTAGAGGACATTGCCTTCACCTATGACACCATATTCAGCGGCTGGCCCTCGCGACAGGATATTGTCGACCATTACGAGGCGGCCTTGAACGACCTGGGCCACCTCAGCAGCGCGGCCAACCTCTTATTCGAGATGCCCGACCGGATAAAGGACCTGTATCCCTTCACCCCCAGGATCGTATTATTCGGCCACACCCACCAGGCCGCCTTTCAGTATCATTCGGGAGAATTGGAAACCATCTACGCCAATACGGGCACGTGGATCGACTCAAAGCCAATGACCTGGGTGGAAATTGAAATCAACGGCGGCGACAGCGGCAAAAGGTATTATACGGTCTCTCTCTGGTTTAACGGCGAGAGTTCGCCTAAACAGTCGGCCACGGTGTCGCATCAGTCCTAGCGCCGGGTTTCTACCCAAGGCCGCGACGTATTCATCCAAGCGGTCCGATCAGACTGACTGGGCAACATCCAGCATCATAATCCTCGTCGATGGTGCTTCCTACATGCCTACCAGGGGAAAAGAATGCTTATCCAAGACCCTCTGCCACAACCCGGATTTGAGTCAACAGGGGGTATGTGGACTCCCGATATGTGAAGTTCCTGTGCTACTAACACCCCATAGATAATCTTCCCCGGACCCTCACACTTTGAAGGGTGATTTTTCAAGTGGTCGGGGTTGCAACGTGCTTCCTGAAGTGAGTACCCGGTATGCTTTGCAAACATACTTTCTTTCTAACGGGATTCAATATATCTTTAGCTTGACAAGAGTCTCATCGGGTGTTTATAAAATTTTCAATTTGAAATTCATTTTTTACCTTTTCAAAGGGGGGTAATGGATGGAGCAGGGATTTTGGAAATGCCCCTTTACGGTTCAGTTTCTTTCTTTTGACACCCAGCTCTGTCTGTATCGTCTGTTCTACTGCGCGACTTCAATTTTTTTGGTTCTTCCAGGTAAATAATTACGATCCGTCCGTGCATGGAAAAGTCTCGGGTGGTGTTCCTCGCGCTTGTCTGGCGATGCAGCGGCAGCTCAGAGGGCTCAAGCATGTTTACGTTTGGACCGACGATGCCACCGGCTCCTGCTGAGGGCGTTTCACTATCAGTTAATTTTGTGTCACAATCAGATAGGAGGTGGACACATGAGGAGATTGAATCATTTTTTTCATTGCACCATGCTTATTACATTGTTCCTCGTCGTCCCGGCCGTTTGCTCGGGCCAATGGACGAACTGGGGTCAGGTCAACACGAACGGCTTTGGCGATACCAATAACTTCAGTGCCTTCTCCATGATCTTCTACCGCAATCAGCTCTACGTCGGTACCTGGAACAACGCCACCGGCTGCGAAGTCTGGCGGCGTGACGGTTCCGGCACCGGCGACTGGACGCAGATCATCACCGACGGCTTTGGCAGCGCCAATAACCGGGGCGCTCACGCCATGGCGGTTTACAACGATTGCCTTTATGTCGGAACGGCGAACAATGCAAATGGTTTCGATGTCTGGGCGTACGACGGGTTATCCTGGACGCAGAAGGCCAGCGGCGGGTTGGGCGACAGCGCCAATACCTGGGTCAGCGCCATGATCGTACATGACGGTAAGCTTTACCTCGGAACCAGCTGGCAGGCAAGCGTGTTTACCTATGATGGAAGCACCTGGACCCAAATAAACGTGAACGGCTTCGGCGACAGTGACAACCAGGCTGTCCGGAGTCTGGCGGCGTACAACGGGAAGGTGTACGCGGGCGTATATAACACCGGCGACCATGCCAACCTCTACCGCTGTGACGGCCCGACAACAGCCGACTGGACGCTGGTGGCCAGCGGTGGTTTCGGCGGAAATTTTGTGGAATTTCGCAGTCTCGCGGCTTATGACGGCAAGCTTTTTATCGGGGGCGCCGGATGGAGTATTTCCTGCCAGGTCTGGGAATATGACGGAACAATCTTTACCCGCAATGACCCGGGCGATGCCATGAAGTATGATTCCGCGCGGTCCATGACCGTGTTCTTGGGGAAGCTGTATGTCGGGACCGGCAATGATTCCGGCGTTCCCAGTGGAGGTCAGGTCTGGGAATACGACGGAACTGCCTGGGGCCAGGTCAATGACAATGGATTCGGCGACACAGCTAATGAGGCCGTGCATTCATTAACGGCAGACGGCTCCAGCCTCTTTGCGGGCGTTGCGAACACTGCTGGAGCGGGGGGTAAGGTGTTCGCCAGTTTACAAGCCCCGATTGTGACTACCCAGGCGGTGACCGACATCGGCACCACCACGGCAACCGGCAACGGGACCATCACGGACCTTGGTTATTCAAACCCGACGGCGCATGGCGTCTGCTGGAACACCACTGGTACTCCGACAACAACGGACAGCCATACAGATGAGGGTGCGGCAGCCGCTACCGGTCCTTTCACATCCAGCATGACCGGTCTTTCTGCTGGCACCACCTATTATGTCAGGGCATACGCTACAAATACGGCAGGCACTGCCTATGGCAATGAAATCTCATTTACCACCAGCCCGCAGGCCCCTACTGTCACCACCCAGGCCGTCACCGGCATCGGCGCCACCACTGCCACAGGAAACGGTAACATCACAGACCTTGGCGCTCCTAATCCCACGGCCCATGGTGTGGTATGGAACACAACCGGCACTCCCACGACAGCGGATAACAGCACAAATGAAGGGGTTGCCGGTGCTATAGGGGCATTTACCAGTAACATTGCCGGGCTTTCTCCCGGCACCATTTACTATGTTCGAGCATATGCTACAAATACGGCAGGCACGGCTTACGGCAGTGATGTTTCATTTATCACCACCCCCCAGCTGCCGGTGGCCAACGAGGTAAGCGCCACGGTGGCCTACAACAGCAGCAACAATCCTATCGCACTGAACATCACCGGCGGAACGCCCACGAGCGTGGCGGTGGCGAGTCCGGCGAGCCACGGCACGGCCACGGCTGGCGGCACCAGCATCACCTATACGCCCACCGCCGGCTATTCCGGCTCCGACAGCTTCACCTACACCGCGAGTAATGCGGGTGGCACATCGGCGCCAGCCACAGTGACGATCACTGTTATTGATGACTCCGACGGCGATGGTCTGCCCGACTGGGAAGAACAGGGTCCCGACGGGAACGATCCCAACTATGACGGTAATGGGGACGGTATTCCGGACTGGAAGCAGAGCAACGTATCCTCCTTCCATACCAATACCCCAAATGGGGAAATCCATTACATCAGCCTGGCGATCCCTTCAGACCAGCGGATCGAATATGTTTACGTCCCGAGAGTTTTTGCCGACCCGCCCCCGGAAGGGGTGAGCTTCCCGTACGGGTTCTTCTCCTTCACGCTTACGGGAATCCCCGCAGGCGGGACCACCACAATGACCATCTATCTGGACGGCCCTCCGCCTCAGACCTATTACAAATACGGCAAGACCCCGGACAATCCGCAGGACCACTGGTACGAGTTTTCCTATGACGGCCAGACCGGGGCCGCAGTGGTGGGCAATACCTTCGTCCTGCACCTCATCGACGGCAAAAGGGGTGACCATGACCTGGAGGCGAACGGAAGAATAGTCGATCCGGGCGGACCTGCGGAGATAGAACCCCATGAGGGGCTCTATTTCCCCTACCTGGTTTCAACCGGCGAGGAAAAGACGGAGATCGAAATCATCAACATCGAAAACTATACCTCCACATCCACGATCTCCTATTACGGGGAAAACGGAGATCTGATCAAAACCGATACGATCACGCTGGGGCCACAGGGGAAGGCCACGATCTCATCGGACAACATCCCCCAAAACAGTGCAAGTGCGATCGTTTCCGGAGACGGGGATCCTTTAGGCTATACCCGATATGTCAACACCCAGGGGAAGAGATGCGCATGGCCTGCCGGCACCTCTGTGCAAAAATTTCTGTCCGTTCCTCATACAGCAGTCAATGCAGAGTGGGCCACGGCACTTTCCTTTTTCAACCCCGGTGATGAGTCCGTGGAGGTGACCCTGGTCTATGAATCCGGGGCATCCGGTACTTTCACCCTGAATGCACGGTCCCGGAGATTCCTCCGGTTGGCTGAGGGGGAATCGGTTGTCTCGATCAGTTCTACGGGCTATATCTCGGGGATGGAGATGTTCGACAGCCGAATCTCCGGGGGGGACGCAGCGGCCCTGTTGCTCAGGGAGTGTTCCCTCAATGCGCTCTATGTGCCCTCGATCCTCCACGGTTCCGGGGAGTTTACCGGCATCGGCCTCAAGAGCCACTACAACGGCACCGTCAATGTCACCGGCCACAGTGCCACAGGCGAAACGGAGGAGATCTCCTTCGGCACCCAGCCGCTGGGCACCCAGACATCCCAGAGCCGGATGGCGTTCAATATGTCGGGAATCCTGGGGGATGATAACCTGTGGGCGAAGATATTCGGGGAGGCCGACTTCAGCACCCCCGTCGGGACCCCCCTGCTCCATTTCCAGGGGCTTGCCGTATACGGGAAGGAGCATACCGGGAAGCTGGGCGCGGTCCATATGAATGCCTTGAAATTCAGGGAGGGGTTTATCGGCATTCCCTCCACCGCATCGGAGATCACCGTTGCACTGCTCAATCCCGGCACAGCGGAGGCCACGGTCGCAATGACGGGCTTCAACGCTTCGGGAGAGGCCTTGGCCGACAGCACGATCAAGATCGCCGCCGGATCGACTTGGACCGGGGCAGCGGGCGATCTTTTGAATGACGGCTCTATTGCCGGCATGACCCACCTCAGGATCGTATCCGACGTGGATCTCTGTGGGTTCGAGACGATCTCCACCGGCGATCGCACCGAGATGCTGCCCGTAATGGGAAGGGAGTAGCTTGGGTTGGATGGAGAGGAACACCTTTCGCCTTATATTGAGGCGGGATCAGAAATGGCCCTGCCTTTCGTTTTCATCATTTCCTATTGGTAATCGCCATCCTCTGAGGTTATTAAAGGGTGTAGATCGCAGGCACAGTTCTAAATTAACACTAACTGCACGTTGATATTGGGATAACAGTCTGAACCCGAAGTTCTTACAGATGTACGTTCTGCGGAGCCATATATAAAAGGGGTTGGCCGCATGCTGGTCAACCCCTTAGCTTTTTTATGCACTCATGTTGATTGGAGTCCTCAGTGGCATGAAAGATTAGGGACAGGGGGAAATAACACCCCTCTGCGTCAGCAAGGCTTCCAAGGCCTTGACGCAGGTTGAATCCCATCTTTTTCCCGAATGCTCCTTCAGGATATCCAACGCGATCTCCGGGTCTCTGCCCTTCTGATACGGCCGGTCCGTTGTGATGGCGTCATAGCTGTCGGCAACGGCCACAATTCGGGCCCCTAAAGGGATGTCGTCGGCCTTCAAATTCCGGGGATAACCTTTCCCGTTTAGGCATTCATGGTGAGCATAAACGTAGTCCAGCGAAGGACCCAGAAAATCCAGGTCGCGGAGGATTTCCACCCCCACCTGAGGGTGCTTCACGATCTCCTTGACCAAATCAGAGGAGTTGCGGCCTTCATGAGCCTGAAAAAGCAGGTCTGAGAACCCAATCTTCCCGATGTCATGAAGGACCCCACCGATGCGGATGTGCTGCACCGCCTCTTCATCCAGACCCATATACTCGGCCATTCGACCGGCCAGGTCTCCTACTCTCTCGGCGTGGCCCTCGGTGTACGTGTCCCTCGCAGCAAGTGCATGGGCCATAGCAGAAACGGTTTTAATCGTATTCTCTTTGATCTTCCTGTTGAGGACCTTGAATTCCTCAACCATCATCTCAAGCTGGTACTCTCTTGCTTCGATCTTCACCATCATTGTGCCCACGGCCTCTGCCAAGGTTCGCACCGGCTCGGGTTGACCCTCGGCCGTAAGGGGCATGATGTCGTTTGAGTAGTTCCCCCTCGCAATCTCTTCGATGATCCGAATCAAATGATCGATAGCATTCATATGGAAATCCTCACGGGGCTCGATTTTGGACGGAACCCGAACAATGGGCGCTTATGACTCACGAAACCACGAACAAAAGTGCGGGTGTGGATGCCGATTGTCCTTATACAGCAACTGAGCCGGGTTTTCAACCTGCAAGGTCGCCATCGACAGGCTCGCAGACCCCCCCGGCCAAGAACAGCCGCTTTTGCGCCACATCCGCCGCATTTACTGCATCGCCACTTGATGGTTATGGGCTTCGCCTTATCACGTAAGCTCGCCCGGATGATACAGCCTGATATGCGATTCGTGTTCCTCGGATCGGCGGTTTGTCTCCGGCTTCCTTCAGACCCCACCTCGCGATGGACGCCCTTGCCCTTGGCTAACAGTTTCCACCATCAGGATTTGCAGGGGACTTGCACCCCCAAGCTGCTGCCCATGCCGGGCACACGTGAACTACCACCGAGCAAGCTCGGCGGTAGTTCACTGATGAGGTCTCATGCCGAGACGTCATCTTCCTCACGAAGATGTGGCATGCTTTGCTTGGCAGGAAATTTTCCTTGAATGTCTTTGTAGAAGTTACGGATAAAATTCATGTCGGCCCGCAGATCGCCGGTCGGCTGTAGAAATCCGCCGACCCCGCATCGACGCCGGTGGTAATCCAGATAACCCAGGCCAATTGGCACGCCGGCACCCTGAGCGATGTAGTAGAAACCGGATTTCCAGAATTCAACCTTGTCGCGTGATCCCTCGGGCGGTATTGCCAGTATGAAATTGTCTGAGTGTGAAAAGATGTCGACGATCTTTTCCACCGTATTCTCCTTCGAAGACCTGCTAACTGGAATCCCTCCCAATCTCCTCATAAAGCTTCCTGTCAGACCGGTAAAGAGAGACTGCTTTCCCAGCCAGGAGATTCTTGCTCGCAAGACGTAAGAAGTCGCCAGCATGAACGGGAGGTCCCAATTCGATGTATGCGGCACACCGATGAAAACGAATTTCGGAGGAAGATTAGTCTCTCCGACCATGTGCCAGCCGAAAAGCCAAAGCCATATTTTCCCTATCCAATACTTCATGAAGCCGCTCTTTTTTGAAGACAATTCCTTACGCGGTGCAGTTTTACGTATCGGCCGGTTTTCATAATGCCACGCGCCATATGATGCAAGATGACATCGTCCCGGACAGACGGCGTGGGACAAACTGCTTGACATACGGGAGCATTATTTCTATGCTTCTGACATTAAAAGCAAAATTCCTCCAAAAAGTCAAACATATGATGAACGGATTAAAGCCGGCGCCGCTGCCCGATGGTGGCTCCACCCAAACCATGATGTTCCGTTTTCTGCTCATCGCCTTCACTGCCGTCGGCCCATTTTCGCTAAACATTTTCAAGCCATGTCTGCCATGGATACGGGCGGATTTCCATATTCCTGTCGACACCGTCCAATTGGCGCTGAGCTTGTCCATTGCCTCATCGGCGGCTGTTACCATTGTCGCGGGGTGGCTTTCGGATCATCTCGGCCGCCGTCCGGTCCTGTTATTTTCCACCCATGTCTACATAGCCAGCAGCGCTCTGTGTGTAGTCGCGCCCGGCATCTGGGCCGTTATTATCGGGCGCATCGTACAGGCGGCATCGAGTACGGTGGGTCTCGTGCTGTCCCGCAGTATCGTCCAGGATGTTTACGGCAAGGGTAACACGACTGCGGTATTCGGAAAGCTCGCGTTTGTCGGCATGGCGCTGGTTGTTGTGGCACCGGTGCTCGGCGGCGCTCTCATCGAGGTTTCCGGCTGGCGAATGGTTTTTGCCGCGACGGCTGCCTTCGGCTTGCTGATTGTCTTGCTTGCGCATCGTCATTTCCCTGAAACGAGACCAATCGGGGACGATAGCGAAGGTGGGGCCGAGAACTCCGGCATCAATCCTTTTCGCTCGCCCGTGTATTATGGATATGTGGGACAATCGTCGCTTCATTTTGGCGTTTTTTTTGCCTTCTCGTCGGTGTCAACGTATCTGATGGTCGAAGTGTTACAACGCCCCGCCATGGATTACGGACTATGGTTTATCTCACTGGCAGCTTCGCTTGCGGGTGGCGTGGCCCTCGCGGGAACGATTGCCGATAGAACAGGTAATGCACGTCTTGTTTTGATCGGCAGTTTCATCGCTTTTGCAGGCGGGCTCATCGGCGCCCATTTCCTCGTTGCCGAGCAGTTGACGCCTATTCGGCTCTTCATACCGGCAACCTTATCCGGCTTTGGCATGGGAATAACGCTGCCGGCAGCGCTTGCCGGCTCCACGGCGGTTAATCCGGGCAGGGCGGGGATCGCATCCGGGTTCATGAGCCTGATGCATCTTACCGTTGCCACCGTGCTCTCCCAACTCGTGGTCGAGTGGCCGGGGGATCAAAAAGCCGTCCTTGCAGGTGTTGTGGTGGCCGGTACGGGCATGGCCTTCATATTTAGTGCTCTTCCACTAATCTTCAATCCCAAAAAAGGAGAAAAACAGTGAATACTGATTATCGATTGCTTCAGGAACTTACTGACGACCAGATTGCCGAACTTTCCGGCATTCTCTCTCCTCTTGACTTTCAAGCCGGCGAAGTCATCGTTCACGAGGGGGAGTCGGGGGATCAGCTTTTCCTCATTGAGGAGGGTGAGGTCGAAGTCCTCAAATCGGGCCAGGAATTTCGGGTGGCCAAACTGGGACCGGGAGATGATTTCGGCGCCATGTCGCTATTGGATGAGGCAACGCGCTCGGCATCGGTCCGCGCCATCACGCCCGTGAAGTTATACAGCCTGCCCGTAGAAGATCTGCGGCGCCTCTCGCACGGCGTGGAGAAGAGCACGTATGCGGTTATGATACGCAACCTGCTCCAGTCGCAGATGCGTTATCTCAGAGAGACGACTGATCTGACCGTGACCGCTCTCCGGAAGGAGCTTGCCGAATCCAAGGCCCGCATGAGTATGGGTTCGTTCTTAACCGTGCTCGTGGGGCTGATGTGCTTTTACGGTTACTGCCTGCGGATCAGCCTCATCCTCATCGAAAAAACCCATGACAGCACACCGATAACTGTGGGGCTGCTCCTTGTCTTTGCCTTAGCGCTCCTGGTGATGATCATGAAAAGCGGTTATCCGCTGAGCGTCTACGGGTTAAACATGAATCGCTGGCAATTCGTCATAGGCGAAAGCCTGCTCTGGTCTCTGGGATTCATTGCCGTGATCACCATACTTAAATGGATCGCCCTGAATGTGGTGCCGGCTTTTGCGGGGCAGCCTCTTTTTTCGATGCGCGGCTTCGTCAAATACAGCGTTCTCACCTCACTGGGCATCGCAGCTGTCTACTCAATCTTTGCACCCGCGCAGGAATTCATCGCACGTGGCGCCTTGCAGAGTTCTTTCCAACAATTCCTCTCCGGGAAATGGGTCACGGCCAAAGCGATCTTGCTTTCAACCCTTCTGTTCGGGACGACCCACCTCCATATGTCGATCGGGTATGCCCTTCTCGCCATCGTACCAAGCATCTTTTGGGGCATCATGTACGCGCGCCAGCAAACGCTGCTTGGCGTTTCGCTGTCCCATTTATTTATCGGGCTCTATATTGCCTTTTTTCTTGGTTTTCCAGGCCTCCCTTAAATACATGCCCCACGTCTTTATTGGAATTCGTATCTGCTGATCATCACTCTCGTCTATGTCAAGACGCCGGCTGCTGCACCTCCCCCGATGCTGCCGCGGTAAACTATAGCCATCCCCTTTATCCTGGGCTACTTTTCCGTTGACATACATTGGCGCTTCGCCTATATACCTCCCATCAAAGAAGCGAGTTTTTATCCATCTCATTTGAAAACCGGATGGGTATTTTCATGAAAAAAGCCTTTATCGCTGTCTTTATCGCTGCCGTCCTCATCTTCTCTGTTCTATACTTTAGGCAGCCCTCCCCCATTCAGGAATCCGCACCACCGCAGAAGACTTCCCAATCTCCGGCGGTCTCGGCACTGGGGAAGGTCGAACCGAGGGGTGGGGTGATTCGAGTGGGCACACCTCAGGAAGTGGGTGTGCCCATCATTCAGAACGTTTATGTCAAGGAAGGTGACCGGGTCCGTAAGGGTCAGACCATCGCCGTCCTCAAGAGCCGGGAACGGCTCCAAGCCGGTGTGGAAGAATCGAGGAAAAGACTGGAAACGGCAAGGGTCAAACTGGACATTGCGAAATTCCGCCTGACTTCTCCGGACATCGCCGCCAAAGAGTGCACCGTCGAAAAACTCCGGATCGAGCAAGAGCAAGCGGAAAAGGACTACAACCGCATGCGTTCGCTCCATGACGTGAAGCTCATCTCCCAGGCGGATTTCGACCGCTACCACACCAATCGCGAGGTGAAGATGCAGGAGCTGAACTGCGACAAGCGCGAGCTCGAAAATATGTTCATCGACAGGAGGCTCGGCATGGATCTGGCGGCAGCGGAGATGGCGGAGGCGCAGGCGGCGCTCGTACGGGCCGAGGCGGAGCTCAACCTAACCTACATTGCTTCACCCATGGACGGCATCGTGCTGAAGGTCTATGCCCACAACGGCGAGGCCGTCGATGCGGACAAGGGGATCTTGGATCTTGGAAACACCGATCAGATGTATGTGTCGGCGGAGGTGTACAGCACGGACGTCCCGCGGCTGAAGATTGGACAGAGGGCCACGGTCCGCCTTGAACGGAGCGATGTAAAATTGACAGGTGTTGTTGACGAGATCGGCCTCTACGTCAGGAAGAATGAAATTGTGACCGCCGATCCGGCATCGTCTCTCGATGAACGGGTGGTAGAGGTCAAGATCCGCCTCGACGAGGGCAAGCAGGTGGCCGGGCTCACCAATATGAACGTGACCTGCATCATCCATCCATGAAGCCCCCGGCGCCCGCATTCCTTGCCTGGAGACAGCTCGTCTGGAGCAAGGTCCGTCTCTTCGTTGCCCTTGCCGGCATTGCCTTTGCCGTGACGCTCATGCTTGTCCAGGTGGGATTCTTGGACGCCCTTGCCACAAGTGCCGCTACGTTTCACATGGTCTTCGACGCCGACATCGTCCTCGTGGATGCCCGCTACAATCATCTGAAGTCGACGAGCCACTTCAGCAGGCGCTATCTCCTCCAGGCCCTCGGCCATGACGGGGTGGAGTCCGTAAAGCCCTTCTATATCGGAGAGGCACGGTGGCGCAATCCCTGGACGGACAGTATGGAGGGGATCCTTGTCGTCGGTATCGACCCCGACAAGACTACCCTGAATGTGCCGGGAATCATCAGCCAGGCAGATCTCCTCAGAAAGACCGATGTGGTGCTGTTCGATCTCGCCTCACAGGCGAAATACGGACCCGTCCCCCAGGAGATTAGGGAAGGCAGGACCGTTGCCGTGGAGGTCAACGGAAAGAGGGTGCGTGTTGAAGGGCTCTTCCGGACGCAGAAGACCTTCTACAATGACGGTAACCTCGTGACGAGCGACACAAATTTCCAGCGGATTTTCCAGGGAAGAACACCGGGCGCCATCGATGTCGGCCTTGTCAAGCTGAAGCCCGGCGCGGACGCGGCCAAGGTCAAAGCAGCGCTTGCCAGGACCTATGACGGCGTCCTGAAGGTTATGCTGCGGGAGGAAGCTGTCCATGGAGAGAAGCAATACTGGAAAACGAAGTCGGTCATCGGTTTCATCTTCAACATGGGCGCCGTTATGGGTTTCATCGTGGGCCTTATCATCGTTTACCAGATCCTCTTTTCCGACGTTCAAGACCACCTCGCCGAATATGCAACGCTAAAAGCCATCGGCTATTCAGACGCTTTTCTGTTTCTCGTGATCCTGTATGAATCGGTCATCCTGGCTTTTCTTGGCTTCATTCCGGGATGGGGCGTTTCCGTTCTCCTGTACGCCCACACGGCCCGGGCGACGTCCCTGCCGATTGAAATGACCATGGAGAGGGCGATGCAGGCCCTCCTCGTGACGGTGGTCATGTGTGTCATATCGGGGTCGATAGCCCTGCGCAAGATCAAAAAAGCCGACCCGGCGGATATCTTCTGAGCCATGGACAAGAACCTCCTCATCATCGCGGACAGCGTGAATCACTTCTTCGGCCGGGGTTCCCTGCGCCGACAGATCCTGTTTGATATCACTTGCCGCGTAGAGGAGGGCGAAATCGTCATCATGACCGGGCCGTCAGGGTCCGGGAAGACTACCCTCCTCACCCTCATGGGCGGTTTGCGGGCCCTGCAGGAGGGCAGCCTTAAGATCAATGGATGTGAGATGCAGGGCGCCGGTCGCGCACGATTGCGGGCGGTGCGAAAGGACATCGGCTACGTCTTTCAGGCCCACAATCTGCTTTATTCGCTGACAGCGCGTGAAAACGTAGAGATGTCCATCGCCCTGCATCCGGAATTCGCCGGCAAAAAGGGGCGGAAGCGGGCTGAAGCCATGCTGGAATCTGTTGGAATGAAAACGCGCATGTCTCACTATCCCAACCAGCTGTCCGGCGGCCAGCGTCAGCGGGTGGCCATTGCTCGTGCCTTGGTGGCGAATCCCCGTATCATCCTTGCTGACGAGCCGACGGCGGCCCTGGACAAAAAGGCCGGCCGCGACGTCGTGGACATCATGCACAACCTCGCCAAAAAGCAGGGATGCTCCATCCTCATGGTGACCCATGACAACCGGATCCTCAATATCGCCGACCGGATCATCAACATGGAGGACGGCCGCCTCTGCTCTTTTACCCAGGCGGTCACGGACCAGCTCCAGGCTCTTCTCCACATACGGCAGGATGATGAACTCCTGCGCCGGATTTCCCAATTGTCGACAGATGATTTCCTTCGGCTCCTGGACGAAACGACGAAAACCCATCTGCAATTCCTGCAGGCCGTGCAGCTTGTGGACACGTTCACATCCGGGGCAATGCTCGACACCCTGATCGAGGCTTTCACCCTCAAGATCGGCCAGATTTCTGAGGCGGAACGGGTGACCCTGTTTCTGCTTGACGGGGCAACGGGCGAGCTGTGGTCGAAGGTAGCCCAGACGGAAGGTGGGGAGAGACTGGAGATCCGTATTCCCCGAAACGCAGGCATTGTCGGCCACGTTGTGGAAACGGGGGAGTGCCTGAACATCCCCGACGCCTATACCCATCCCCTTTTCAACCGGGAGGTGGACGAAAAAACGGGGTACCGAACGCGAAATATATTGTGCCTCCCTATCCGTGACACGGGCGGGATAGCCATTGGAGCCGTCCAACTTCTCAACAGGAAGGGTTCCCAAGCCTTCTCCGGAGACGATGAGAGGGAGGGGGTAAATTTCGCCGCCTCCATGGGGGTAATCCTTGAAAGCTGGCTCAAAACGGCGGCCCATGACGGCAAGGCGGTTTCCAGATGATTAAGCCCTCTTTACTATCACAAGGATCGAATTGATGGTCGGGCTCTGCGGGACATCACCCATACATTCTTTCATGTTGCCTTGATACTCCGTTACAGCATTGTTATAATGTTCTTACAGCTGTATGTCCCGGCGATCCAAACAAAACAGGGGGTTAACCGATTCAAGGTCAGCCCCCTGTTTTGTTTGGATCTGTTTTCCTTTTCATGGTGGATTTCTCATGCAAATAATGATAGTAAAGTATACACTACGTTAGCGATTCGATTCCTAACCCCCTTTTATTCTTTTGATGAGGGTGTCATGGGTGGATGATCACAGACCCCGTATCTCTTAAACAGTGCGGGGTTTTGTGTTTGCGGGAGATACCACGGTATTCCGAATAACGGCCGAAAATATCCGACAAGGAGGTTATGTCATGGATAAAAACCGCTCCGGTTATGGAAGGAGGAATAGTTTAGACAGAAGAGTATTTCACGACCCAAATTATAAAGGGCCGGAAAGAAGAAGTGGCTTCGACAGGCGATCTGTCGATGACAGGAGAAAATCTCCTTAAAGAGCACGGTCTCAAATTCATTGGTATTAACCCCACCCGGAGATACAAAAATGGCAGACACTGATGGAATAAAAGAAGCCAAAGTTTTTTATACGGACAGACCGCAAGAAACGGAGGCATTTTTCCTCAAAGGTTCGAATTCGCTGGATTGGGGAATGAAAAACAGGCTGGCGCGGATATTTAATCCCGTTTCCGGCCGAACGGTTATGCTGGCCATTGATCACGGCTATTTTCAAGGGCCAACCACGGGCCTGGAGCGGGTTGACATCAACATCCTTCCTTTAGTACCTTATGCGGATACCCTCATGCTGACTCGTGGAATTTTACGCACCGTTGTACCGCCCACCATTTCTAAATCCATAGTGCTCAGGGTTTCCGGCGGCACGAGTATTCTCAAGGAGCTTTCCAATGAGGATATCGCCGTGGACATCGAAGAATCTATCCGTTTGAATGTCTGTGCCATGGCTGTTCAGGTCTTTATCGGCGGCGAACATGAAAGACAGTCGATCATCAATATGACGCGTATGGTGGATATCGGCACGCGTTACGGCATTCCGACCCTGGCCGTAACCGCAGTCGGCAAGGACATGGCCCGCGATGCGCAATATTTCCGGCTGGCCAGCCGTATTTGCGCGGAACTCGGCGCCCATTATATCAAAACTTATTATGTGGAAAAGGATTTTGAAACTGTAACCGCTTCGTGTCCGGTGCCGATCGTCATGGCCGGCGGCAAGAAAATACCGGAGCCGGACGCCCTGACCATGGCCTATAACGCAGTGCAGAGCGGCGCCGCCGGTGTTGATATGGGACGCAATATTTTCCAATCGGAAGCACCAGTGGCCATGCTCATGGCCGTACGGGCCGTTGTCCATGACAACGCAACTCCTGCCGCGGCATTTGACCTTTATAATACTTTGAAGAATCAACGCTGATCGCTTCCTTTTGCGCTGGAATAGATGAAAGTATCATACTGGTACAACAATCGGGACATCCGGATTCAAGAAGTGCCGACTCCGGTACCCGGCCCCAAGGAGATGCTGATCAGGGTTATTTCTTGTGGCATCTGCGGCAGTGATATCGTGGAATGGTATCGTCTCCCGCGGGCTCCGCTCGTACAGGGGCATGAAATCGGCGCGGAGGTAGTGGCTGTCGGCAATTTCGTGAATAAATATTCCCCTGGCGACCGGGTATTCATCGCCCCCAAAGTGCCCTGCATGAAATGTTCTTACTGCGCAAACGGGCACTATCCCCAATGTACGGAGGTTAAAGAACGGCTTCCCGGTGGTTTTGCCGAATATATACTGGTTCCGGAGATTTTTGTGGAAAACGGGACATATCTGCTGCCGGAAAAAATTTCTTACGATCAGAGCACTTTTATTGAACCTCTGGCCTGCGTCGTCAGGGCCGAGCGACTGGCCGGTGTGAAAAAGGACCATTCATTGCTGGTGATCGGTTGCGGCATGTCCGGACTGCTCCACATCAAGCTGGCCAGAACCAAAGGATGCAAAATTATCGCCGCGGACATTCACAAAACCAAACTGGAGTTTGCCGCCCGGATGGGCGCCGATATGGTCATTAATGCCAAAGATGACGTTGCCTCACGGCTTGTCGCTCAAAACGGCAAAAAGGCGGATGTCGTATTTTTATGCGCCGCGGCAACTTCGGCCATGGAGCAGGCCTGGAGCTGTGTGGACAAAGGCGGCGTAATTATCCTGTTTACCGTTCCCGGGCCGGATCAAAACGTTGTCGTTCCCGTTAATGACTTCTGGATGAAAGAAATCACCATCCGTACTTCCTACTATTGCGGCCCCCCCGATATTATCGAAGCGATGAAAATAATTGGGGAAGGTCTGATCACTGTGGATGATCTGATCACACACCGGCTTTGTCTGACTGATATTGCTTACGGCTTTCAATTGGTAACGGATGGACGGGAATCGATCAAAGTCATTATTAAACCAAACGAAAACGTTTCTGCTTGAAGTCTCGATATTTTCCGGTCTGACCTCTCAAAGCGATCCAGATCAGGATTACTCAAGTCTGTTTCTGCAAGATCAGTGATTCAGAGGCAAAATGAGAAAGGTCTTGAAAAATGAGCCATGAAACCCCAAAGAATAACCATGTGCGACATAAACTCGTTCTTGTCGAGACGCTGATATTGGCAATCCCGTTATTAGTACTTTCGTATATCCTTTATCAAAGCGGTTACCAATTTGAGTATCACCATCTGATTTTATTGAGCATGCTCATTACGCTCATTCTGATCGGTTTGATCATTGTTCGCCAGATTTTCGACAAAATTTCCATGGTCGCGGTTTCTTTAAAGCAAGTCGAATCCGGCGGTACGCATACGATGGATATCCGGCATGATATTTCCGAGTTTCATGAAATATCCAACACGTTTAATAATCTTGTCAAGAAACTTGAAGAGACAACGGAGGGATTAAGACAGAGCCAGTTTGAACTTTTAACCATAAAAGATATCTCAGAGACGGCGAAGGAAGTCCGGAATCTCGATCATCTCTTTGAGATCCTTCTGGAAAAGTCCATGTCTGTAACCGGCGCCCAAACCGGATCGGTGTTGACGATTGCAGGAGGTACTTTCAGCAACAAAGATTTAGTACTATTACCTAAGCAACGCGAATCGGCGTCAAATCATAAATTGTTTCAAAAATTTCGCGTCGCTGCCGCAAAGGGTCATCATGAAACATTAGAGAAGGATTCGTTTATCGACATAGCCGATTTTGTTGCCAGGAATGTTCTTATAGACGGGCAGCCTCTATTAATCCAGGACATTGAAAAAGACACAAGGACCCTTAAAACAAATGATCCCCAATATGGCCCGCCTTCATTTTTGAGCATGCCTATATTTGCTCAAAATAAGTTGGTGGCGGTTATGAATCTTTCCAATAAAGCAAGAGGTCAGCTGTTTGAATGTCACGATGAGAAAATAATCTCCATCATTCTCGGGGAAATAAGCTTTGCCCTTGAAAACGCAACGATGCATTCAAATCTTGAAAATCAGCTACGGATCATCAAGGGACATAATCTTGAACTGGAGAAGGAGATTGAAGCACGGAATCGAATGGAAAAGGCGCGACAGGAGAGTGAGAAAAAATATAAGGAGCTGTTGGATTTCTTACCGATATCGGTGTTTGAAATCGACTTCCAAGGCAACTTTACCACTGTGAATCATACCAGCCTTGAAACCTTTGGATATACGCAAGACGATATCGTCCAGGGGCTGAATGCATTAAAGATGTTTATACCGGAAGATCTCGATCGCGTCAAAGAAGATATTCAAAAGGTATTGAATGGGGGGAAAATGGATAGTGCCCCGTACACAATGATCAGAAAAGATGGCAGCACTTTCCCCGTTCTCATTTCTGCAAATCCCGTGACCTCTATGAACACGGTTATAGGATTTAGAGGCGCAGTCATAGATTTCACCGAGCGCAGAAAGATGGAAGAATCGCTCCAGGAGAGTGAGGAGAGATATCATTCTTTGTTCGACCATTCGATGGACGCGATCCTGTTGGCAAAGCTGGACGGTTCCATCCTCGACGCCAATCCTGCGGCCTGCGATATGTTCAGGAGCACCCGGAATGAAATTCAAAAGATCGGGCGCGACGGTTTGACGGATTTGACGGACCCGCGTTTGCAAACGGCACTGAGCGAACGGGCGGACAAGGGTGCCGCAATGGGCGAAATTACGATGTGCCGCGCCAACGGGGACAAATTTCCTGCGGAAATCACATCGACGATCTTTGTCGATGCGAGCGGCCGGCAAACAACCAGCATGATTATCCGCGATGTTACGAAGCGCAAGCAAGCACAAGAGGAGCTGAAGGAACGTGACAACCGGTTCAAGAAACTCTCTTCCCATGTTCCCGGAATGATCTATCAGTTCATGAGAAAACCTGACGGAACATACTGCGTGCCGTTCACCACAGAGGCCATCGAGAATATTTTTGGTTGTTCGCCTAAAGACGTATGCGAGGGTTTTTCTCCCATCACCAGGGTAGTATTTTCCGAGGATTTGGATAGACTGATTGGTTCGATTGAAGCTTCCGCCGAACACATGACGACCTGGCAATGTGAATATCGTGTACAGATTCCCGGTCGATCCATCCGATGGATGTTGGGCCATTCAACGCCCGAGAAACTGGCTGACGGCACCATCATCTGGCATGGATTCAACACAGATATCACCGACCACAAGCGGGCGGAGGATGCGCTGAGGGAGAGTGAAGAAAAGTATCGTCTTGTCGTGGAGAATTCGGACGAGGCAATTTTGATCGCCCAGGCCGGTATGTTGAAATATGTCAACCCTATGACCATGAAAATCTTGGGTTATTCCGAGACGGAACTCCTTTCCACGCCCTTTATCGAGATTATCCACCCGGATGACCGGGAAAAACTGATGGCGGCACATCTCAAGAGAATGAATGGCGAACCAACTCAACCGGTCAGGCAGTTCAAGGTTTGCTGTAAGGACGGATCCGTCAAATGGGCGGATTCGCATGCCATCGTGATTTCGTGGAATGGAAAACCGGCAACCTTGAACTTTATTATGGATGTCACCGAACGCAAGCGTGCGGAAGAGTTGCTGTTGGAGAGCGAAAAGAAATACCGTTTCCTTACGGAGAAAATGACGGATATTGTATGGATACAGGACATGAATTTGCGCACGACCTATGTCAGCCCGTCGATTGAGGCGGTCCTTGGATTCACCCCGGAAGAACGACTGGCTCAGGATGTCCGCGAACAACTGACCCCGGCATCCATGTCCGTCGCGCTGGACATTATGGCTAAGGAGCTTGCGCTCGAACAACAGGGCCAAGCAGATCCCGAAAGGAAACTTGTCCTTGAATTGGAATACTGCCACAAGGACGGCTCCACCCGTTGGATCGAGAACATTATCAGTGGCATTCGTGACGACCGCGGAGTCTTGGCCGGATTGCACGGAGTTTCGAGAGACATCACCGAACGCAAACATGCGGAAGAAGAACTTTCAAAGGCAAAAGAGCAGTTGCTTCAGTCAGAAAAGCTCGCTTCCATAGGCCGGCTTTCAGCCGGGGTTGCCCACGAGATCCTCAATCCCGTGAATATTATTTCCATGGAATTGCAGTTATTGCAGACCATGGAAAATTTACCGCCTGATGTGCCGAAAGAATTAAAGATCTGCATGGCTCAGATCAACAGGATCATAAAGATTGCAGAAAATCTCAAACAGATGTCTCGCATCCCCGAAAAAAAGGTCGTCATGGCTGATATCAACGACACCATCGACCATATCCTGGGTCTGTACGCAACGCAGTTGAAGATAGAGGGAATAGAAACAGAAATCCAATATCAGTCGGATTTGCCTGTAATCGCCATGGATAAAGAAAAGATAGAGCAGGTTATCCTGAATCTGATTTCCAACGCCACAGCCGCCATGGAGGGGAAGGAAAAAAAGGTGTTGCGCATCATCACGGAGCGCGAAAAATTGCCCGGGGACCGTGATCAACTGAAAATAACGATCGCCGACACCGGGATTGGCATCAAAAGTGAACATATGTCGAAAATCTTTGATCCTTTTTTTACCACCAAAGAACAGGGAAAAGGGACGGGATTGGGGCTTTACATATCGTATGGCATTGTCTATGATCATCAAGGGATGATTTGGGCGGTGAATAATGAGTGGGGGGGCGCTTCTTTCTATGTAAGGCTGCCCCTTGAAACGAATATCGAAAAAAATTACCGCTGAGATAAGAGGTTACTGCTTTGGAAAGAGTCCTTGTTGTCGATGATGAAATCCATGTCGTGAGACTGTTGCAGAATTATCTGGCATCGAAAAAATACGATGTATACACCGCTACGAGCGGCCTTGAGGCCATTCAAAAGGTAAAAGATATGAGTCCTCATATCGTATTGCTCGACATCATCATGCCGGGCATGGGCGGCATTGAGACCATGCAGGAAATCAAAAAAATAAATCCTAAAATCGTGGTTACGATGGTCACAGCCATCATCGACGAAGAACTCGCCAAAAGAACACTTCAGTTGGGCGCCGATGACTATATTGTCAAACCCCTTGATCTGAAATTCATTGGAGCATACGTAACGGTGAAAATGGTTCAGCTCCTGGGTTAGTGATACGAGGACCTTATCCTGCTCGACATCATGATGTCTGGCATGGCAGGCACCGGGGTGAGTTTAAGAGTTATGCCCGGGAGATCGCCCCGAGGATTGAAGTGCAATGCCTGTTTGCTCCACCCGATCCCCGTCCCAAAGATCTGTTGAAACCGGCCTTTCCCCATTGCCGCTCCCGGTATTCCATATATCCCACAATCCTTAAACCGGCCCTGTCCGCACCACCGGATGGCCGGCGACATACCCCATTTTTCAAACCTTATAAAGTGAAAGGCGGACACGCCATCCAATACAATGCTGGAAAAACATGTCTCCCCATAAATTGGGGTTGACTTTTGGCGGTAATTCCGATTATATGCGCAGCAGTTCTTGTGTACAGCTTGTCATCCATTGGCGTAATCTGTGCACCGTTCCAGCAAGGGGAGAGCTCCCGAATACCCAAGAGGAGGCGCTTCATGATGAGACGGCGGATTTTCCTTTGGATGGGACTTGGCGTCCTGTTCACGACCTTGCTCCTTTGCGGAAATGCCCCGGCAAAGGAGACCTATTCGATTCAGACCGGCGACACCCTATCCGGAATCGCCGTAAAACACGGCATTCCCCTGAATGCATTGAAGGCGGCCAACCACCTGAAGAGCAGCCGCATCCGGGCGCATCAGACCCTCATCATTCCCCTGAAGAAAAACGACAAGGCCATAAAATTAAAGTCCTCTTCCGTTCCACGGAAAGAGTTCTATACGGTGAAGAAAGGGGATACGCTGACCGGCATCGCCTGTAAGATTGGGATTTCAGTCGCCGAGCTTCGGGAACTCAACCATATCCGGGGAAGCTTTCTGAATATTGGGCAGAAACTTGACGTGAAGAAAAAATCAGATTCCGAGAATGCGGCCGCCGCACACCCTCCGGAATACGTAAAGCAAGCGATCAACCAGGAGTGGGAGGAAGAAAAGGCGGATAACAGCGTCTTCCCCCAGGAAGAGGCCTTGGCGGAAATCGAAAAACAAAAGAGGGACAGTGCGGCACTTCTCGGCAAGTGGAACAGTCCCGATGAACCGAAGCTGCTCGTTAAAGTGGCGATGGGGTTTCTCGGCGCTCCCTACCGCCTGGGAGGCACCTCCGTCACGGGAATAGACTGTTCAGGATTCGTAAAAAAAATATATCAGTTCTTCAACATTAACCTCCCCCGGACGGCATTTGAACAGTCCCGTGTCGGAATGCGTGTTGCGCGGCACGAACTGGCTGAGGGGGATCTCCTCTTTTTCAATACGAGAAAGGCCGTAGGTCATGTCGGGATCTACATCGGCGACAATAAATTTGTCCACGCATCCTCACGGAAAAGGAGGGTCCGTGTGGACAACCTTAATACGCCCTACTACGACCGGCATTTCATCCGGGCCGTCCGCCTCAAGGGAAACGACGGAGGCCTTTAGATCTCCCCAGCGTCAATCTTTCGTCCGATTTTCTGGAAGACTCCCTATGGATCGCGAAGGCCTTGCAGATTCTTTCGCGATTATCCTGTGACCTGCGACCGCCGCCGATCTCCCCGCGGGGATTCTGCCGTCCGGTTTTTATTCCGTCTCCACCTGTAAAACGATTTGCGCCACCTCTCGAATTATGAGATAAAAACGGGCACTGACGACACGAGGTGTTTTTGTCAGGGGAAATACAATCGGATGAACAGTCCGTCGGCGGTTAAGAGGACGGACCAGAATGGAGGCGCGTATGGATAATTTTACTTTTGGGATTACGATGCTGATCTGCGGCATGGGAGGGACAATTCTCACCCTTTGGATTATGAGCCTCGTGATGAGGCTTTTGGGGAGACTATTTCCCGAAAAGCCGCAAAAGAAGGAGGCGTAGATCATGGTTGAAGCGATCATTAACGGTTTGAGCGGCCTGACCGTCGGATTTCAGATGCTGGCCATGGACTGGCGCAACGCCATCATGCTTATTGTGGGGTTTTTTCTTTTATACCTGGGGATCAAAAAGGACTGCGAGCCGCTGCTCCTGGTCCCCATCGGTTTCGGCTGCATCCTGGTCAACATCCCCCTTTCGGATGTGATGGGTCAGGAGGGGTTTGTCCGTGTCATCTATGATGCCGGGATCACGACGGAGCTGTTCCCCTTGCTCATCTTCATCGGCATCGGCGCGATGACGGATTTCGGTCCTCTCCTCGCCCAGCCATCAACGTTTCTTCTCGGGGCCGCGGGCCAGTTCGGAATCTTCCTGACGCTGCTTCTTGCGCTGGCGATGGGATTTCCCCAGCTGGACGCAGTCTCCATCGGGATCATCGGCGCCTGCGATGGACCGACGGCCATCTATGTCACATCGAAATTCGCCCCGCACCTCTTGGGGGCCGTATCGGTGGCTGCCTATTCCTACATGTCTCTGGTGCCGATAATCCAGCCGCCGATCATGCGGTTGCTGACCACAAAGAAGGAACGGGAAACCGTCATGAAGCCGGTCGCCAGACCCGTCTCCAAAACCACCAAGCTTCTCTTTCCCCTGGTCATCACAATCCTCGGCGGTTTGATTGCCCCGAAGGGCTTGCCGCTTCTCGGGACGATCATGCTCGGGAATCTGATGCGCGAGTCCGGCGTGGTTGGCCGCCTGACCAAGGCGTCGGAAAATGAAATTGCCAACGTTGTGACACTCTTCCTGGGGCTCTGCATCGGAGCAACGATGGTGGGAAGCGCCTTCGTTAAAGCCGAAACCCTGATCATCCTCTGCCTGGGCTTCGTGGCCATCTGCCTGGACACGGTCTGCGGTGTCACCTTCGGCAAGATCATGCGGGTCATGACCGGCGGGAAATTCAATCCGCTGATCGGCGCGGCGGGGATCTCTGCCTTCCCGATGGCGGCGCGTGTCGTGCAGAAAGAGGGCCAGAAATGGAACAAGAAGAGCTACCTGCTGATGCATGCCATGGGCGCAAACGCCGGCGGCCAGGTTGGCTCGGTGATTGCCGCGGCGGTAATGCTCTCCGTCCTGGCGGGAATGGGTGTTATCCCGTAACCTATTGATTCCTTCAACACCGTTCACGGGCGGAAACCGAACGACTGAAACGTCACGGCAGGAAAAGGGGGAGACGATGCGGCGTCATGTCCCCCTATAAACAAAAAAGGGAGGACATCATGTTTCGGAGATCTGTTGGCCTTTGGGCTGTGGCTGCTGTGTTGTTCGTTCTCGGCGGCTGCGTTGCGAAGAATGATTATCTCCGGAAGCAGGCTCAGGCGGATGCCTTGAGCCGGGATGTGGCGGTGCTGACCATTGAGAATCAGGGTCTCCAGGAGAGCATCAGCGGTCTACAGGAAACCATCAGAGGGCTGCAGGGAGAAATCAGCAGCCTTCATGCCGCGAAGGAGAATCTGACCGCCGAACGAAACGTTCTCAACGCCCGCCTGGATAATCTCGGGACGGAAACAAACCGAACCATCGAAGAGCTGCGGGACCGGCACAACGAACTGGAAGGCGATAAGCAGATGCTCGGGGAAAGCATCGCCCTGTTGAGGAAATCCAAAGAGGAGCTGATAAACCGGAATACCGAACTGGAAGCCGACAATCAGTTGCTTGAGGAAAACATCGCCGTGCTGAAGAAATCCGAAGAGGAGCTGATAAACCGGAATACCGAACTGGAAGCCGACAAACAGATCCTCGAGGAAAGCCTCACGCTGTTGAAGGAATCGAAAGAAGCCGAAATTGATACGATCAGCGGAACCCATGAAGCGCTTCTCACCGGGATGAAAGGCGAGATCGAACAGGGACAGATCGCCATCACCGAGCTTCAGGGCAAACTGACGGTGGATGTCGCGGACAAGATTCTCTTCGATCCCGGCCGTGCGGAGGTCAAACCAAAGGGATTGGCCGTCCTGAAGCGGATCGTCAAAATTTTGATGACCGTGACGGATAAGTTGATCCGCGTAGAAGGGCATACGGACAGCGTTCCCGTCAGGGGTGCCCTTGCCAGGAGATATCCTACGAATCGGGAGCTCTCTTCTGCGCGCGCCCTCAATGTTGCCCGTTGTCTTGAAAAAGAGGGAATCGATCCTTCCATTCTGTCGGCTGCGGCCTTCGGGGAATACCAGCCCGTCGCAGCAAATGACACCCCTGAAGGACGGGCGAAAAACCGGCGGATCGCAATCATCCTTCTGCCGATGAGATAATATACTCCCGACATTCCCATCACAAGGGCGGATGTGAGGACCGGAGGCAGGCCATCATGATATCCGTCCGGTGTATGGTAAAATTCCTCCGCATGTCCGGAACAAAAAGGAATCAGATGGTGCACGCATGACGGCAAAACCCAACATTCGGGATTTGTCCCTGGAGGAGATCGAGACCCTGATCGCCAGCCTCGGCAAGGAGAAATACCGAGCACGGCAGATTATGAAATGGCTCTATTCGGGCGGGGCAACCTCCTTCTCGGAGATGACGACCCTATCCAGGGAATTTCGCACACGAATGGAAGGGATCGCCCGCATCATCGAACCCGCAATCGACCTGGCCCAGACTGCACGGGACGGGACAAAGAAGGTCCTCTTTCGGCTCGAGGACGGTCTCCTCATCGAAAGCGTACTCATCCCAGGCCGGAACCACTGGACCGCCTGCATCTCGACACAGGCGGGCTGTGCGATGGGATGCCGCTTCTGCCTGACCGGACGCCAGGGGCTGAAACGCAATTTGCTCCCTTCCGAGATCGCCGGCCAGATGACGATGCTCCGGCGCCATACCCCCGAGGGACCACGGATCAAAAACATCGTCCTGATGGGTATGGGGGAGCCACTCGCAAACTACGACCATACCCTGAAGGCGATCCGGATGCTGACCTCCGACCACGGCCTCGGCTTTTCGAACCGGAAGGTCACCGTCTCTACCTGCGGCATCGTGCCGCGGATCGCACAACTGGGAAAGGAGGCCTGCGTCAACCTCGCCATCTCACTTAACGCCCCCGATGACCGGCGGCGGAACCAACTGATGCCTGTGAACCGGAAATACCCGCTGGCGGATTTGCTCAGGGCCTGCAACGATTATCCGATGCCGGGGCGGCGAATGCTGACCTTCGAGTACATTCTCATGGCAGGCGTCAATGATTCCCCAACCGATGCGGAGCAGTTGGCCCGGCTGCTCCGGGGACTCCGCTGCAAATTGAACCTCATCGCCTTCAACGCGTTTCCGGGCTCCGATTACCGGACACCGACCCCGGAAGCGATTTCGGCTTTTCAACAGATACTGCTCGACCGCCATTACACGGCCATCCTCCGCGCGAGTCACGGCCGGGACATTCTCGCTGCCTGCGGCCAGCTGAGCGGCGAAGCCCCTTCCGGAAGAGGATTCCCCCCACAGGAATAGGGAGAACAGCGATGACGAGAATCCCTCCGGTGAACCCGGGCCCTACTTCTTTCCCAACGGTCCCCTTTTCGCCTCCGCCTCGGCGATTCGTCTCTTCGTTTCAACGATGAAGTAATTGACCTTGTAATCGAGGCCGACATTCGCATAGTCCCGCGCAATCTTTTCAAACCGGCGCAGCGCCGCCCGATACTCCTTGATGTTGAAGTAGAATTTCCCCACGTAAAACTCCTGCTCGCCCAGCGTCTTCCTGCAATTCTGGATCGCCTTTTCGGCCATGAAGGAGAATTTGCTGTCGGGAAAGCGGACCAGGAGTCTCTCGAATGCCTTGAGCGCATTCAAGGCTTCGGACTGGTCGCGGTCTATCGTCGTGATCTCGTTAAAATGGCACATTCCGATCTGATACATTACATAGGAAAGGTTTTCGTTCGTCGGATGGAGATTAAGAAATTCGCTGTATGCCAGATTGGCTTCGAGATACTGCTTCCCGCTGAAATAGGCGTCGGCGATTCCTATCTCCGACATGATGGCGAGCGGACTCAGGGGATACTCCTCCTTGACCCGCTGAAAAAGTTCTACGGCCCTCTTGTAATTCCCGTCCTGATACTCCTCCAGACCCTGCTGGTAGAGATTCTCCGGGGTCGAATGGGCCATTTCCACCCTTTTCGCCCAAGGCAGCCACATCTTGCATCCGGAGAGCAGAAAAACGACTGCCAGAAGAACCGGAAATACTCTTTTATTCCTCACCATGACCGCCTTCCGCTGTCTATAGGGCCTTTTGTATGAACGCCTCCAGGCGTTCCTTTGCGACCAGACCAACCAGGGTGTCGAGGACTTTCCCCTCCTTGAAGAGCATCAAGGTCGGTATGCTCATCACGCCATAGGGTTCGGCCACCTTCGGATGATCGTCGATGTTGACCTTCGCCACCTTGATCCGGTCGCCGTACTGAACGGACAGCGCCTCTACCGTGGGACCGATGGCGATGCAGGGACCGCACCAGGGCGCCCAAAAGTCGACCAGGACGGGCTTATCCGCCTTGAGGACCTCCTCTTCAAAATTGTCTTCGCCGACGTGCACCAGCGTGTTTTCTCCCATACGATAACCTCCACTCTTTTTTTTTTTGCTAACTATTACACGGACAGATAAATCATGTCAATTCAAAATGGGTGTCAAAACCCATTGTTTTTCTTCCGTCAGTCATTTTTTATTCAATCTTATTTCCCGTAGCAATTAATCCCTCTGTACGTTTTACGGAAGGATTCAAGCATCGGGGTGAGTTTTCTTTCCACATCAGGCACAGAAGACAATCTCGTCCGGATTTCCTCCTGGCTGAGAATGACATTCAATTTGCGATTGGGGATATCGATTTCGATCGTATCTCCGTCTTTGATTGCACCGATCGCTCCGCCATTGTAAGCCTCCATTTCCACATGGCCGATGCTCGGCCCGGTCGTGGCTCCTGAAAAACGCCCGTCCGTAATCAATGCAACCCGATGGTAGCCGGCGCCTTTAATGGCATCGGTAGGGGTGAGCATTTCCGGCATTCCCGGTGCACCGGCCGGTCCCTGGAACGGAAGAACGATGACATCACCCTCTATGATTCTTTTTGCCTCGATGGCATCCAACAAATCCTTTTCGGTATAAAAGACTTTTGCAGGTCCCGAATGGACGAACATTTCAGGGGCCACCGCCGTCTGTTTGATCACTGCACTGTTCGCTATATTGCCCTTTAAAACCGCTATGCCTCCCTCCCGGTGATACGGATTCTCCACACTTCGAATGACCTCTCCGTCAGCGATCGTTGCCGCTTCGGCTATTTCCAGGACGGAGGCTCCGTTCACGGTGGGACTGTTTTTCAGCATACCCATCAATCGCTTCAATACCGCCGGGATGCCGCCCGCGGCAGCGATGTCGGCCATTTCATAGGATCCATTGGGAATGATCGAACAGAGGTTCGGTGTTTCCCGGGAAATCGTATCGAATTGATCGATTTCGATATCAATCCCGGTTTCCCGCGCTATAGCGGGAATGTGCAGAACCGTATTGGTCGATCCCCCCATGGCCATATCCACGCGGATGGCATTTTCAAAGGCGGCCAATGTCATGATGTCCCGGGGACGGATGTTTTTTTTAACCAGTTCCACAATCTTTCTTCCGGATTCATAGGCCTGTTGCTTTTTCAGCGGATTCACGGCAAGCGTTGCGGCACAATTCGTCACGGACATTCCCATGACCTCGGTCACCACAGCCATGGTGTTTGCGGTATATAGACCGACACAGGATCCCGCACCGCACGCCATAAACTGAAGCTGTGATTCAGCTTCTTCGGAACGCATCTTCCCAGCCTTGATCTGTCCAACCATTCCAAAGCCTTGAATGGGATGATAAATTTTCCCGTTGATGACATTGGCTTTCATGGGTCCGCCTGTAACAATTACGGCCGGCAGATTGAGTCTTCCCGCAGCCATTAACATGCCGGGCGTGATTTTATCGCAGTTGGTTACACCGACCCATCCATCCAAACTGTGGGAGAGAAGCATGATTTCAATGTTATCGGCGATGTGTTCGCGGCTGGGCAGGCTTAAACGCATTTCCACGGACATGGCAATCCCATCACAGACACCGGGAACGCCCCATTCGAAGGGTACGCCGCCCGCATCGCGGATGCCTCTTTTGACCTCCCGGGTGAGTTCTCCGAGATGGATGTGTCCGGGGATAAGATCATTGTAGCTGTTGGCAACGCCGATAAATGGTTTGCCGACTTCCAGATCTTCCTTACGCAGCCCCGCAGACATCAATAACGCGCGATGGGGCAGGGTTTCCACATTCTTTTTTAGAATATCCGAACGCATCATTTCTCCTCCTGCTTCTGCAGCAACTGTTTGTGAATCTCTCCTTCGCCATCCGGAAGGAACAGGGCATCCTCAATCGGTTTTACCGCCTCACGGAAACGCTTCAACTCCACGTTGCCCACAACCATTCCTTTGCCGGAATGTCAAGTATTTTTTTAAGAATTCAAAACGGCGGTTCCCGTCCATTGTGAAGGGCAAGACCGTCTTTTGACAGACGCCGGTCGATCTGCTATAAAAGCCCTCCAACACCCATTTTAGCCCTTGAAAGGAAGGTCGCATGAAACCGCTGGGCATCATCTCGGGAACACTCCTGTTGCCGGGAAAAGGAATTTTTGCGGATCTGCTTGAAAAAACGGTCGAAACGGATTTCGGCCGTGCGATAGTCTTCTGCAATGCCGGCATCGTTTTCATCGCCCGTCACGGGACAGACCCTCTCCGCCACATCCTGCCGCACCTCATCAACCACCCGGCAAACCTGACAGCGCTGAAGAAACTGGGGGTGCGGGAAATCCTCGGCGTCCATTCAACCGGCGCCCTGAAACGCCGTCTGAAGCCCGGGTTCCTCGTCGTCCCGGATGATTATGTCCTGCTCGGGGCGGGACCGACGGTCATTCGTGAAAAGGGAACGCATATCGTTCCGGTTCTGAGCGCGGTGATCCGGCGGAAATGGCTTGATGCGGCCCGCGACTGCGCGCTCGATTGCATCGACGGCGGTATATACTGGCAGACGGCCGGCCCCCGCCTCGAAACACGGGCTGAGATTGCAATGATGTCTCAGTTCGCCGACCTCGTCGGAATGACGATGGCGAGCGAGGCGGTTATCGCCCAGGAACTGGGGATTCCCTACGCCTCTCTCTGCTCGGTCGACAACTTCGCCCACGGCCTGGAGGAGAAGACGCTGACGATGGAGAAGGTCCTCTGGCACGCCCGGCATAATGCCGAGTCGATCCTCCGTATTCTGACGCGGTATGTCGAGCAGGACGCGCGGTCGGCTGAACGGGCCTAACGACTGTTGAAAAAGGCACCTTGCAGGCTGTTCAAAAATGTCCAGATGCAAGGCCCCCGAATTCGAAGAATCGTGGAGCGAAGCGGAACCAATCCTGAGCCGTGAGGCGTACTTTTGGGTACGTTGAACGGCGAAGGATGAGGGAAACGAAGCAGATGGGCGTTTTGGAAGCAGCCCGCCAGGGTGGGCCGCTTCCCGGCGAGGAAACTGTCTCTTTTTTATTGCGCCCCTGATCCCCGCATAAAAGGCGGAGCTTGCGGGATGCGCTCCGGGTCAACAGCCTCTAATCAGAAGGCCCCGAGCTGGCAAGGTTTGATCCGGATCATAAGCGTCTCGCAGGCTGAAGAGATTTTTATTCTCGCAATCTTGTGTTCCGCGGCGATCTCCCAGGCGGCCTTGCAGGGAAGTCTTCCATCGGCGAGATGATTGCGTATGGCCGCTTCAAGTTCCGGGGCGACTGCCGCCGCGGCCGCCCGGGGGCGAGCCTTTCCTGCAGGATAGCCAAAGAGTCCGAGCTGACAGCGGACGATGCGGAACTCCAATAAATCCAGCGTCCGTCCGATTTCCGCAAGCGGAACGCCAAGCGCTGCACTGAGCCGTTCGGCCTCGGCGCATGCCAGTTCCACGTTCTTGGCTTTTCCCCGGATCGCCTCGGCTATTCTCTCGTCCGGATTCTCGCCCGGCGCATGTTTTGCTGAATAGTGGCCTGCATCGGAGTGTGTCACTGTCTTATCCTCATTCCTTCTTATAGTGAAACGGCTCAATTGCCGAAAGTGCTTCGGCATCCAAGGTCTGAAACCCATTTTTCTCAAGAAGGGTCTCGGCCTTCTCGATCTGATCCACGCTGACTACAAAAACTGCCTTCCGGTGGCCTTCCAGCACAAAACCATAGGCGTTATTAATGTTGACATTCTCCGTTAGAAGAAGCTGCGTGAGCCGATCGAGACCGCCCGGCTGGTCGGGAATGACGACAGCCAGGACCTTGCTCAGCGAAACGGACATACCGGCCTTTGTCAGGGCCTCCTCAGCGCGTGCAGGGTCATTGACGATCAGATGGATTACGCCAAAAGTGTCGGACGTGGATATCGTCGTCGCCCGGATGTTGATCTTCTCTTTTGCCAATACCCGCGTTACGGCCGCCAGGCGCCCCGGCTTGTTTTCCGCAAAAATCGAAAGTTGATAGGAAATCATTTGAACCCCCTGTATTAATCCTTCCGGTTGTCAATGACCCTCTTCGCCTTCCCCTCGCTTTGCGGGAGGCTGTCCGGCTCCACCAGATCGACCCGCGGCGTGATCAGGATGTCACTTTTGAGCTCCTCTGCGATCCGCCGACGCAGGGCCTCCAACTGCCGGAGATCGCCTCCAAAAAATCCCTTCTGAACCTCCACCTTGACGGTCATGGTATCGTTGAAGTCCGCCCGGTTGAGAATGATAACGAAGTTCGTCCCGACCCCGGGAATCTCCATGAGTTTCTTCTCGATCTGAATCGGGAAGATGTTCACCCCCTTCAGGATCATCATATCGTCGGTCCGCCCCTTGATCCGCTCGATCCGCCGGTGGGTCCGTCCGCAGGGACAGGGGCCGGGGATGATCCGGGTGAGGTCCTTCGTCCGGTAGCGCAGGATCGGCATCCCCTCCCGGAGGAGCGTCGTTGTGACCAGCTCCCCCTCTTCTCCATCGGGGACGGGCTTCAGCGTCACGGGATCGATGATCTCCACGATGTAGTGGTCCTCCC
>JAFGRP010000120.1 GCA_016935075.1 Deltaproteobacteria bacterium
AGGTGCTGATTATAACCCGGGAAATGCAATGGAATACGAAAAGCTCCTATCACTTGCCGAAACGTCGAAATCACCTACGAGTCTACAGTTGGCGATTTCCTATGGTCATGATGGTTACCATCTGTACCCTTGTTTTCGGAATCCGAACCTGCGCACAATAACAGGGAGATGACCCTGCTTGATTGATCTTATATCTGGAAGCATCGATGGTGCTTCCTCAATCTATCCGCAACACTTATTACAGAATCTAAAGAGATTTGTTATTCGCCTGGTCCCATGCCTGGGCGGCCATCTGTATCGGGTCCCAGGGGCTTGAGAGTGGTGGTGTGTAACTAAGATCAAGGTCGTTCAAGGACTCCATTGTCATACCGTTATGAATAGACGCAGCCACCATGTCTATGCGCTTGGAAATCTCTGCGCCGTATGCGCCGATGATCTGCGCGCCCAGGAGCTTGCCGGTTTTACGATCGCCGGTGATCCGGATAGTCATCTTTTCGGCATGGGGGTAATAGACTTTATGATCCCAAGTTTCTATATCCGCCGACAGGGGTGACAACCTTTCCCGCAAAGCCTCGTCGTCCTTCAGTCCCGTGCGCGCGGCCACCAGGTCGAAGATCTTGACAGATTGGGTTCCAAGCGTGCCAGCGTATTCCCGGTTTCCGCCGAGGGCGTTTTCCCCGGCGACGCGGCCCTGCTTGTGGGCGGTGGTGCCCAGGGGAAGATAAGTGTTTTTCCCGAGCAAGCGGTGATGGGTCTCGGCGCAGTCGCCGGCGGCAAAGATTTCCTGCAGGGAGGTCTCCATGCGTTGGTTCACACGGATCGCGCCTTTGACACCGATCTCGATACCAGCTGCCCGGGCGAGCGCTGCCTCCGGGCGGCTGCCGACGGCCACCAACACCATGTCGGCGGCAATGGCCTGGCCCGCGACCGACCTCACAGAGAGGGCGTTGCCGCTGGATTTGATCCGCTCAACGGCAAAGTCGTTGAACACCTGAACACCGTGTCGCTCCAACTCGGCCCGCACGATGCCACCCAGGGAGGGATCGAAGGAGGTGAGCACGGAAGGCAGGAATTCGACCACGGTCACGGAAAGCCCCCGGTGGGTCATGGCGTCGGCCATCTCCATGCCGATATAGCCCGCGCCGATGATGCAGATAGAGGCCGGGCGGCGGGTATTTATGTATTCCTGGAAGGCAAAGCCGTCGGCCATCCAGCGTAGAAAGAAGACCCCGGGAAGCTCGATGCCGGAAAGACTCGGCACCTGCGAGACGCCTCCGGTAGCGATCACGAGTTTGTCATAGGGAAAAGCCCTGTAGCGGCCTTCAGCGTCGGTGGCCAGCACCTCTTTCCGATCCGGAATGATTGCGGTCACTCGGTGCTCCGGAAAGAGCCGGATTCCCTTTCCTTCGATTTCGGCGGCCGTGCGGTGGGCCAGGGCCTTCCAGTCGGGGACCTCTCCGCTCAGATAAAAGGGAAGGCCGCAGATGCTGAAGTTAGGATAGCGATCCGCCAGGATCATAGTGACTTCCGTATCGGAGGACAGTTCCTTGGCGCGAAGGCTTGCGCTGATTCCGGCATCGCTGCCGCCGATGACCACCATATCTTTTATCATGGGTATGCCTCGCCAATACCACTGAGCAAGCAAATATTTTCCCAGGCAAAAGGGGAGACTATTTTCCCTGCCAGCGCCGCAGTAACTCAAGCAGTAACGATCGTACTCTCCCATAATTTTCGAGGTCTGTTCAACGTTGAGTACAGGAAGGACAGAAGAGAGAAAAATTGACGGCTATTTTTAAACCGTTTCAAAACCAACGGAATCGTTGACTGCACATCGAGTCTTAAGCTTATGTGATCAGATTATACTTACGATTCGAAAGAGAGTAACACCGAAATCAGCCACGTACCTAACGAGGCGGCTTCTGGCAACAACGGTAACGGAAAAATCAAATCAAAAGGAAAAGTAAGTTGACATGAGCGTCTTGCCAGAAATGGCCGGGCATTTTCTTATATTTCCCCCTTTCCATTTAATACGACTAAAATTAGAAATATCCCCAAAATTATAAACTGCAACAATGTTTTATCGATACCCAATTTATCCATTACAAGAGAAAATACATATACTGAAGAGATAACGATGAATATCAATAGAATTTTCCCTAATAAAGTTTTCAGATCGTTCAATGCAATTTGCCCTTGTGAAAATCCTGTTATATCTTGGCGGTATTCTCAATAACAAAAACCCCGCCCCTTTTAAGAAACGAGGTTTTGTCCACCCAGTTCATATTTCCTTCCAGCACTTTTATACGGGACGGAGCATTCAGCTTCTTCTTGCTACTTTGGTTGTACTCTTATCACCATTCTCGACTGAAATCCAGTATGCGGATGCGTTTTATCAAACTATCGCATAGACGAAGTTCTGGATGCCACCGTCTCGTTAAAAAAATCACGTCCAAAAAACTTTGCGTTTCAAACCCTTATCATCGATCCGTACCGACTTCTCAATCTCTCGACTTGTAGATGTTATCGATAGGGCAGAGGCGCCAAACCGCTTCCCGCAGTTGCTCCACGATCCGCAGTGCCGCTGAGTAGCTCAGGGAATCTACCGTCTTTGTGTTGGTCGGGGGAGTTCTTGCCAGTTGTAGCTGTAGTCATGCAGGAGGTCCAAGGCAAAGCGGTACTCGCCTAAGACCTGCAACAGGGCCTTAAACTTGTTGATTGAGTGGCTCAGACATCTGCTTTTGCGTGAACCAGATCGTTTCCTGCTTCCCCTGGGAACAGGACGCGTATCTCGACAGGATCCGTAGAGGCAGCTTTGCGTTCACCGCTCAGTCTTCTTTTGACTGCGCGATCCACTTCTGCATACGGACCTGTTCTTTTTCCCATCCGTTGGACGACCGGAGGCCCATGAACGACAGGAAAAACTGATCCATCATCCCCGCCGCCTTTTCGATCAGATATATCCGCTCGATCATCTGCCCCTCGCGGTCGGTCTCTTCCTCCTCGCTTTCCGCGACGGCCGGCAGTTTCATGGACTGGAAATGGAAGCGGTCCGCCTTGAAGGTAAATTCCCATTCCGCCCTGTCGTGGGCCATGCGGAGACGCGCCGCACTGATCTTCTTTCCCCGGCGCAGGGCCTCCTTGCCCTCCTTGAGATCGGCGTGGAGCCCCTGGCAAACGACCGTTTCGGCGTATTCCCCCTCGCCCGCCTCCAGCACAAGGCGCCGCACGAAGAAGATCTCGCTTTCATCGCCGCCGGGAATACGGATCATCCCGTTTCTCTCCTCGCTTTTAAACCAGAGCCAGGTGAGAAATTCCCTGCCGACGGTCAGGGGATCGATTCCGGGCGGGAGGGGCGAGGAAGAAAGATTGCGGGAACCGGATCCGGCCGCTGCGCCCTGCAGGTTCGCGCCTGCTCCTTCGATATCCCACGGCACATGGGGAGAGAGGCCGAGCGAAAAGGATTCCCGGAAAAGCTCCTGGAGCTCCCCGGCCACCTTATCCGAGAGGCAGCAGAAGGTCAGGACGTTGTCCGGGACGGACCAGCAGATCTCATGAAAGGCGGGGACGGGCAGCGTTTTACCGAGCAGTTCGAGCCGCACCGACTCCCGGATCGCCTCGCGCTGTTCGAGGTAGAGCTTCTTCTGCCCGCTTTCGGCGAGCTGTTTCCGTTCCGCCTCCAAGGTTCGGAGCCGAAGCAGAGAAGGGGCGACCGATTTACGGTCGATGCGGAGGGAAAAGAGCATATACCGCCCCTGGGCGTAAGAGGCATAGGGGAAATCCGTGTCAGGGCCGTTTTCCACGGAGGTCCAGCCCGCCGCTTTTTCGTCCGTTGTGCGCCAGACGTTCTGGAAGGCATGGCGGCGGATCCGTTCGTTGAAGAATTCGGGGAAATGGTCCGGCAGGACGCCGACGATACGGTAGCGCGAGAATGTGACAGGCCCCTTCAACAATCCCATGGGTTTCTCCTTTTCTTTTGGATATGCTCCTAACCCGATTGTCCGGGGTTGTCAAGGGGGTGTCCGGGGACACGATGCGATCCCTCCGGGCTTCCGCATCATGTCCCCGAGACGTTGCGATCCCTTCGGGCTTCCGCATCATGTCCCCGAGGCGTCTCTCTTCAGGATTGGATAAATGGGGACACCTTGCAGCAGGGTGTCCCCATTTATCCTGCATCATACGCGTGGACACCCGGATGAATTTGTGATAGGAGCATTATCTAAATCCTTTCCAAGGTGTTCAGATGCTTATCAAAAAAGTTGGAATTGTCGCCAATATCGCCAAGGAAAAGTCGCCGGAATACACCGCCGCCCTTCGGGACTGGATGCTGAAGCGCGGACTGGAAGTCTATCTCGAGGAAGGGATTGCCGCGAAGATCGGCTGCTTTCCCGGCGTTGAAAAAGGGAAGCTCTGGACACTGGTGGATCTGGTCGTCGTTTTCGGAGGCGACGGTACGATCCTGCGGACGGCCCGCCTGGTACGCGACCGGAATGTGCCTATTGTCGGGATCAATCTCGGCGTATTCGGATATCTGACCGAGGTGAACCTCGACGAGATGTACAGCGCCATGGAGTTGATTCTCGCCGGGGATTTTCAGATCGAAAAGAGGATGATGCTTGATGTGGAGATCCAGGGGGGCGGGGAGCCGTTCCGGGAGGGGACCGTCCTGAACGACGTCGTGATCAACCGGGGGAATCTTTCCCGGATTGTGGAATTCGAAACGACGGTGGACGGCCGCTATATGACAACCTTCAAGGCCGACGGCCTCATCATCGCGACACCGACCGGCTCCACGGCCTATTCGCTGGCCGCGGGCGGACCCATTGTGTTTCCCGAGCTGAATTCGATCCTCATCAACCCGATCTGTCCCCATACCCTGACGAACCGGCCGGTCATTCTGCCGGGAAGCGCGGTTATCGGGGTGACGCTCTGCACACTGGAACAGGGGGCGACCGTGACGCTTGACGGACAGGTTTCCTTTACCGTGAAGTATGGGGACAGCGTCACCATCCGGAAATCGCGGTACGTCACCACGCTGGTCTCTTCCCCCCACCGGGGCTATCTGGAGATCCTGCGGACGAAACTGGGATGGGGCGGTTCCCAGACGGGAGCGGCCCGAAAGGGGCAAGATGCTCGCGGAACTGAACATCCGTAATTTTGCCATTATCGATGAATTGCAGGTGGCCTTCGGCGGGGGTCTGAACATGATTTCCGGAGAGACCGGCGCCGGCAAATCGATCATTGTAGGCGCCGTGGGTCTTCTTCTGGGAGACCGGGCGAACGCCGATATGATCCGTTCTTTTGAGGATGCGGCCGTGGTCGAGGCGCTTTTTGACATCCGCGGGCAGGACGGATTGCGGGCAAAGGTCCGGGAGATGGGATTCGGCGACGGCGAAGAGCTCGTTGTCCGCCGCGTGGTTTCCCGTTCCGGAAAGAACCGGGTTTACATCAACGGCCATCTGGCATCCCTGGGATCGCTCGCGGCGATCGGAGAGACGCTGATCAACATCTGTGGCCAGCATGAACACCAGATGATTCTGAACGCCGAGAATCATACGGATATTCTCGACGAATTCGGGGGACTGCTGCCCCTCCGGACGGCCTACCGGGAAAAGTTCGACCGTTATCGTTCGCTTCAGGAGAGGCTCCGCGGGCTTCAGGAGCGCCAGGTCAAAAGAGGGGAGCGGGAAGACCTCCTCCGTTATCAGGTCGGCGAAATCGCCCGGGCGGATGTCCGGGCGGGAGAGGATGTCGCCCTGGCGGAAGAGAAGAGGATTCTTGCCAATGTCCAAAAATTGATCGATTTTGCGGGTGCGGCCTATGAAACCCTCTACGGGAAGGGCGCATCCGTGCTGGCCGAATTCCGCGGCGTGGTCTCGGCCGTGAAGGAGATCCGGAAGATCGACACGGGATTGAAGCTGACCGAACAGGAGTTGGAGGAGATCTACTTCCGGATCGAAGAGGCGGCCTTTGCGCTCCGCGATTATACGAAGCGCCTCTCGTTCGATCCCGTCCGTCTGGAGGCGGTCGAGGAACGGCTGGAGCTTCTGGGGCGTCTGAAAAGGAAATACGGAGGGACGCTCGATGCCGTTCTCATGAGGCAGGCCGAGGCGGAGAGAGAAATGGGGGAGATCTCCTCGCTGGATGAGGAGATCGAGGCGCTGGCCACGAACATCGCTGCCGAAAGGGAGCGGCTGGTGGAAGCGGCGGAATCTCTGTCCGCGAAACGGCGTGAGGCGTCCGCCGCCCTGAAGCGGTCGGTCGAAGGGGAGATCCGGACGCTGGGGATGAAAGACGCGCGGTTCGAAACGGTCTTTCGCGATCTTCGGAGCGATCAGGAAGGGGCGACCCTGAACGAAAAAGGGATCGATGCCCCGGAGTTTTATCTCTCGGCGAACGTGGGCGAAGAGCTGAAACCGCTTCGGGGAATCGCCTCCGGCGGCGAGCTTTCCCGC
>JAFGRP010000010.1 GCA_016935075.1 Deltaproteobacteria bacterium
GGCGGTTTCAATGTTCCCAGATTCATTTCCCGTTTCCCTCAACTTCTACCGCAGCCACCAGGTGATCGACCTTCCGGATCATCCCTCGTATTTCCGGCGTATCATTCAACACCACGCTTCTGTTGACCTTGCCCAATCCCATGCCGCGAAGCACCCTGCGTTGCGCCTCCGGCCTGCCGATGTAACTATGAACCAATGTAATCTTGAGCATTTTACCCACAGACTGTCCCTCTTTAGCCTTAATTTTCGGCATTACCTTTCCCTCTGGCGGCAAGGATCTCGGACGGCGCCTTCAACTGCCCCAGTCCTTCAATGGTCGCCTTGACCAGGTTATGCGGATTATGCGATCCTAAACATTTTGTCAGAATATTGTGAACACCGGCCACTTCCAGCACGGCGCGCACCGCCCCACCCGCAATCAGTCCGGTCCCTTCCGACGCGGGCTTCAGCATAACCTTGCCGGCCCCGTAATGCCCTATGACGCTGTAAGGGATCGTCCGATTTTCCACCGCTACCCGTATCATCGCCTTCTTGGCCTGCTCCATGCCTTTGCGGATCGCCTCCGGGACTTCATGGGCCTTTCCCAGGCCGGCACCGACGGAGCCCTTTCCATCGCCGACCACAACCACGGCACTGAATCGGAACCGGCGCCCGCCTTTCACCACCTTGGCCGTTCTGTTTATCGTGATTACCCTGTCAAGCAGTTCCAATTCTTCCATAATCTTCGTTTCCTACGATCATCCCTTCGCTGTGGTTTGTCGAATTGCAGGCTAAAACTTCAGCCCCGCCTCCCTCGCGCCGTCGGCCAAGGCCTTCACCCTTCCGTGATAGAGAAACCGACCCCGGTCAAAGACAACATTCTCAATGCCGGCATCCTGAAGACGCTTTGCCAGGAGTCTCCCCACCGCCCTGGCCTCATCGACCCTTTTCATACCGGTCAGTGAATCCGCCAGCTCTTTGCTGAGTGTGGAGGCCTCCGCCAGGGTCCTCCCGGAATCATCGGCAATGGCCTGGGCATAGATATGGACCGCAGACCTGAATACGGAAAGGCGGGGCCGCTTTTCGGTACCCGTCACTTTCCCTCTCACCCTCATCTTCCGTTTGCTTCTGATCTTTTCAATCTTCTTCGTTGCCAATGTCTGACCTCTTCACTTAGGTGCGCAGGAGCAGTGACTTTTTCAACTGGCTGTTAGGCACCTATTGATTTTCCGACCTTACGCCTGATCTGCTCACCCGCATACTTAATACCTTTGCCTTTATATGGTTCCGGTTTCTTCAGACTCCGGATCTCCGCCGCCACACGCCCGACCAGTTGTTTGTCGATACCGGAAACCGCAATATTGACCAATTTATCGACCTTGATTTGAATTCCCTCCGGTATCGGATATTCGACCGGAGCGGAAAAACCGATAATCAGTTTCAGGGTATTGCCTCCAACTTCGGCACGGTATCCGACACCGGAAATCTCCAGATTTTTCGAGAATCCGCTGCTGACCCCCTTGACCATGTTGGCCACCAGGGTCCGGACCAGCCCGTGATAGGATCTTTCTATTCTTCCGTCAGACACCCTCTTGACTTCCACCGCGCGGTCACCCAGAATGACATCAATGCCCTCGGGTACTTCCAGGGAAAGCTTCCCCTTCGGACCCTCAACCACGATCAGGGAATGATCCCGACTGACCTTTACACCAGCCGGAACTTCCACGAGTATTTTACCGATTCTTGACATGAAGTCCTCTCCCGATTCCCAATGGTTGCCCGGTTTTCACTTACCACACATTGCAGAGAAGCTCACCGCCCAGGCTCAATTCCCTCGCCTCTTTATCCGTCATAACGCCCCTGGAGGTGGAAAGAATAGAAATGCCATAACCGTTCAGCACTTGGGGAATCTTCTCGCTCTTCACATAAACCCTTCTTCCCGGTTTACTGACCCGCTGAATATCGGTTATCACGGCTCTCTTTGCATCCGGGTACTTTAGATAGATTCGCAGCACCTCATGCGTACGCGGATCCTTCTTGACGTCATAACCACTGATATATCCGGACTTCTTCAATACCTTCGCCATGTTCATGTTTATCCGCGAGTTCAGCACATCCACACTCTTGAAATGAACCCGGTTGGCGTTTCTGATCCTCGTGAGCATATCCGCTATCGGATCGGTCATCCCCATATTGCCGCTCCCTTTCTACCAGCTCGATTTAATCACGCCGGGAATTTCCCCCTTCAGAGACAAATTCCTAAAGCATATTCTACACATATCAAACTTCCGGAAATAAGCCCTCGGTCTTCCGCAGAGCGGACACCGGTTGTAGCTCCTGACCGAAAATTTCATTTTCCTCTTGGCCTTCACAATCAAGGACGTCTTTGCCACTCTTACCCTCCAGAGATATCTTCCACTGTTTTCAGTTCCTGAACGGCATTCCCATCAGCTTCAGCAGTTGCCGTGCCTCATCATCCGTCTTGGCCGTGGTAACGACCGCAATATTCATGCCCCGGATCTTTTCGATCTTGTCATATTCGATCTCCGGAAAGATGATTTGCTCTTTCAGGCCGAGGGCAAAATTTCCTCTCCCGTCAAACGATTTCGACGGGATCCCCCTGAAATCGCGAACACGGGGAAGGGCAACGTTGACCAGCCTGTCGAAGAACTCGAACATCCTTTCCCCTCTCAGGGTGACACAGCAGCCGATCGACATCCCCTGGCGAAGCTTGAAGGTCGCAATGGACTTTTTCGCCTTGGTGATGACCGGTTTTTGCCCAACGATCGCGGTCAACTCCGCCACCGCACTTTCCAGAATCTTGAAGTTTTGAATGGCCTCCCCAAGACCCATGTTGACGACGATCTTCACCATCTTGGGAACTTCCATCGGGTTTTTATAATGGAACTCCTTGATGAGAGTCGGAACGACTTCCTTGGTATAATAATCTTTAAGTCTCGCCATCTTTCTCCAGCCTATGAATCCAGTATCTCGTGACATTTCGCGCAGACACGCACCTTTTTCCCATCTTCAAGGATCCTGTATCCAATCCGGACGCCGGTACCGCATTTGTTGCAGAGATACATCACGTTGGAAACGTGTATCGGTCCTTCTTTCTCGACAATGCCGCCCTTGCCCTTGGCATCCGGTTTCTTATGCCTTTTGATCATGTTCACCTTTTCGATGACAACCCGCTCCCTGTCGGCAATCGTACTCTGGATCTTCCCCGTCTTGCCCTTTTCTCTACCGGCGATCACCTTGACAGTATCCCCTTTTTTCAGTCGCTTTTCCAGCATCTCTTGCTCCCCAGTCGCTCTTTTCCCCCTGAACGTACTATAAAACCTCCGGCGCCAAAGAAACGATCTTCATGAACTGTTTTGCCCGGAGCTCGCGCGCGACCGGCCCGAAGATTCTCGTCCCGACCGGCTCCATCTGATTCGTAATCAGAACAGCAGAGTTGTCATCGAACTTCAGGTAAGAACCGTCCGCCCTTCTCACCTCTTTCACCGTTCTGACGACGACCGCCTTCATGACATCGCCTTTCTTCACCTTTGAATTCGGCAGGGCTTCCTTAACGGCAATGACAATGACATCACCCAGGCTGGCATATCGTCTCCTGGACCCTCCCAGCACCTTGATGCATGCCACCCTTTTGGCGCCCGAATTATCCGCTACGTTTAACACCGTCTGCATTTGAATCATAACGACACCCCATCGCGCTTCAGGAGTCGGAAGTCAAGAAACCAGGCATTTTGCTCCCTGTTTTTTCCTCCTTCAACCTGACGCCCTATGGCAATCTATCTTGCCTTCTCCAAAATCTCCAGCATCCGCCACCGTTTCTCTCTGCTCAACGGCCGGGATTCAACAATGAGAACCCGATCACCCACCTGACAGGCGTTCTGCTCATCATGGGCCTTGTATTTGACATACCGCTTGATGTACTTGTGAAAGACCGCGTGTTTCACGAGCCTTTTCGCCCGGACGACGACCGTTTTATCCATCTTACTGCTGACGACGACACCCTGGATGGTGATCTTGTTGCCGCGTTGTTCCACTACCTTACCTCCTTTTCGACCAGAACCGTTCTGATACGGGCAATATCCCTGCGAATTTGGCCGAGCGTCGCCGGAGAGTCCAGTTGTCCGGAGGCATGACGCAGACGAAGTTTGAAAAGCTCCTCGACAAGCTCGCGGTTCTTCTGCTGCAACTCATCTGTGCTAAGATCTCTGATCTCCTTAATTTTCATCAGATATCTCCCTCGAAAGAAACTTGGTTCCGATGGGCAGCTTATGGGACGCCAGGGTGAACGCTTCCTTGGCAACTTCTCTTGTAACACCCTCGATCTCATAGAGCACGATACCCGGCTTGATCACCGCCACCCACTCTTCCGGAGGGCCCTTTCCCTTTCCCATACGGGTTTCGGCAGGCTTCTTGGTCACGGATTTGTGCGGGAAAATACGGATCCAGATCTTTCCGCCGCGTTTGACATGTCGGGTCATTGCCACGCGTGCGGCTTCAATCTGACGTGCAGTAATCCAACCGCACTCGGTCGCCTGAAGGGCATACTCGCCGAAAGCCACGGTATTCCCGCGCGTGGCCTTTCCGCTCATCCGGCCCCTCTGTAATTTTCTAAATTTTACCCTTTTCGGCATTAACATCGTTATAAACCTCTGTTTTGCAAGCCCATCCTGTGACCCGCCGGAACACCGGCCTTTCGGTAAATCCTATTTATGCAGCCTCTTTCTTGCCGGGCAATACCTCCCCATGGAAGATCAGAACCTTGACGCCGATCAGACCATAGGCCGTATGGGCTTCGGTGAAACCGCAATCAATATCCGCCCTCAGTGTATGGAGGGGCACACGGCCTTCCCGATACCACTCCGATCTCGCCATCTCGGCCCCGCCCAGGCGACCGCCGCAGTTCACCCGAATCCCCTTTGCCCCAAACTTCATCGCCGTGGTCACACATTTCTTCATCGCCCTGCGGAATGCGACGCGCCTTTCCAACTGCTGCGCGACATTTTCGGCGACCAGTTGCGCGTCGATCTCCGGTTTGCGGACTTCGAGGATGTTGATAATCACTTCGCTCTTGGTAATGGCCTCGAGATCCTTTTTCAATTTTTCGATCTCGGTTCCCTTTTTCCCAATGATGATCCCGGGACGGGCCGCGTGAATATTCACCTTGGCCTTGTTGGCAGCCCTTTCGATTTCTATCCTGGAAATACCCGCGTGGTAGAGCTTCCCCTTGAGGAATTTCCGGATTTTGAGATCCTCATGGAGCAACCCGGAATAATTCTTTTCCGAAAACCACTCAGAACGCCACGTCTTGATTCCACCCAGCCTAAATCCGATCGGGTTAACCTTCTGCCCCAACCTCTCACCTCCTCAAGTCTTACTGTTCATCCAGTACCACGGTGATGTGACTCGTCCGCTTCTTGATCGAAGCCGCTCTGCCCTGAGCCCTCGCCCTCCAGCGCTTCAGGGAGGGTCCCTGATCGACATAAATTTCCTTCACGAAAAGGATATTCTCATCGATGTTGGGATTCTGTTTTGCATTGGCCAGCGCCGACAGCAGAACCTTGTTTACGGGATCGGCTGCATATTTTCTTGTAAACAGGAGGATCTGCTTCGCTTCCTCCACCTTCTTCCCCCGAACCTGGTCGACGACCAACCGCACCTTCTGAGGCGACATCCGGATATACTTGGCAACCGCTTTTGCTTCCATAACTGACTCCAAAACGCCACCGGAACACTTCCCGGTTCACTAACAGCGACCTTACTTTCGCAGCTTCGTTTTGCGATCTCCGGCGTGGCTGTGAAAAGTCCTGGTCGGTGCAAATTCGCCCAATTTATGGCCAACCATGTTTTCGGTCACAAAGACCGGAATGAATTTCTTTCCGTTGTGTACCGCAAAGGTCTGTCCAATCAATTCCGGGGTCACTGTAGAACGGCGCGACCAGGTCTTGATGACCGTTTTGCTCCCCGCGGATTCCTGTCTTCTGACCTTTTCCAGAAGACTTTCCTCTATGTATGCGCCCTTCTTAATTGAACGTGCCACCTTTTAACCTCTTCTTTTTACGATATATTTATTCGTGCTCTTGTTGGTTCGCGTCTTATGGCCCTTCGTCGGTACGCCCCACGGGGTGCAGGGATGACGGCCACCGGAGGATTTCCCCTCGCCACCGCCCATCGGATGATCAACCGGATTCATGACGACGGCCCTGACCCTCGGTCGCCTGCCGAGCCATCGCGTCCGACCCGCCTTGCCGAGGCTCAGATTTTCAGAATCAATATTTCCGACCTGGCCGATGGTGGCCCGGCATTCCAGGAAAACCTTTCTGACCTCTCCGGAAGGAAGACGGACCTGTGCATAGCCCGCTTCCTTGGCCATGAGCTGCCCATAGGCACCGGCCGAGCGGATCAACTGCCCTCCCCGCCCCACTTTGAGCTCCACATTGTGAATCAGGGTCCCCAGCGGAATGTTTTTCAAGGGAACGGTATTGCCGGGCTTGATATCGGCTTTTTCACCGCTCACAACGGGATCACCCACGGTTATCCTGGACGGAGCGATGATGTATCTCTTCTCGCCATCGGCATAGTTCAGCAGGGCTATCCGCGACGACCGGTTGGGATCGTATTCAATGGAGGCGACCCGCGCCTGAATATCATCCTTGTCCCTTCGGAAATCGATTAACCGGTAACGCCGCTTGTGTCCGCCGCCGATGTGACGGCTCGTCATCCTGCCGTAACAGTTGCGTCCACCCGTTTTCTTCAAGGGTCGCAAAAGGCTCTTTTCCGGAGCCGACTTCGTCAGCTCTTCAAAATCAGAGCAGGTTTGAAACCTTCTTCCCGGCGACGTCGGTTTGTATTTTCTGATTCCCATCCCTTCTATTCCCTCATCCTTGCTGCTTTCAACTCTTACGGGAGAACCGGTTACACACCTTCCCCGATCTCGATTCGGCTGCCCGGAGCGAGCGTTACGATTGCCTTCTTCCAGCCGCTTGTTTCACCCATGACCCTGCCCGATCTCTTCTTCTTGCCGCGGACATTCATAATCCTGACGGCCAGCACCTTGACCTTGAAGATTTTCTCAACGGCGCGCCCCACCTCGATGCGGTTGGCCTTGGTGTGAACTTTAAAATTGTACTGATTCGAAGCGTCCCTCGCAATCGTGCTCTTTTCCGTAATCAACGTCTTCCTGATGATCTGATGCAGTTCCATTATGATATCAACGCCCCTTCAAGTTTATGAACAGAGGGTTCCAGAAGGACGACATGATCGTACCGCAACAGGTCGTAAACATTGACTCCCTCCGAGCGAATCATTTTGACGTCCCGGATATTCCGCGAGGATTTTTCCAGGACCGGTCTCGGCTGATCGATGATGATCAGAGTCTTCTTATATCCGAAACGGTCGATCACCTCCTGGAATCTCTTGGTCTTGATCTCTTCCATCGGGAAATCCCGGAGGATGGTCAACTGCTCTTCCTTGAATTTCATGCTCAGAGCGGAAATGAGGGCCAATCGTCTGACCTTTTTGGGAACCCTGAAGGTATAACCGTGAGGCATGGGTCCGAAGATAATCCCGCCGCCCCTCCAGATCGGAGAACGCGAGTGACCCGCCCTGGCCCTTCCTGTTCCCTTCTGACGCCACGGTTTCTTGCCGCCCCCGCTCACATCGCTCCGACCCCTGGTAGAGGCGGTTCCGCTCCGCCGCGAGGCCATCTGCATCCGGACTACTTCGTAAATGACGTCCCCATTGACCGGCGCGCCAAACACGGCCTCACTGAGTTCAATCTCAGCGACTCGGTTATTTTCAATATCATATACACCTGCTACTGGCATCTCTCCCACCTTGAAAATCCGGCTTATTAACCCTTCTTGATCGCCTGTTTGATCAGCACGAATCCGTTCTTGCTGCCCGGAACGGCGCCCCGCACCAGGATCACATTCATGTCCGGCCGGACAGCCCATACCAGCAGGTTCTGCGCCGTTTTCCTTTCGCATCCCATATGACCGGGAAGCTTTGTTCCCTTGAAAACACGGGACGGATCGGCGCTCGCACCGATGGAACCGGGGGCCCGGTGGAACATGGAACCGTGGGTCGCCCGGCCGCCGCGGAAACCATGTCGTTTTACGACGCCGGCAAATCCCTTGCCCTTGGTCGTTCCGACAACGTCCACATAATCCCCGGGGGAAAACATTTCGGCATTCAACTCCTGACCCGGTTCGCAACCTTCCGGATCCATATTGAATTCCCTGAGAAAACGGAAGAGCCCCTTGTCTGCCTTCTTGAAGTGTCCCTGAAGGGCCTTCGTCACATTGCGCTGCTTGATTCGCCCATATCCCAGTTGAAGGGCATCATAGCCATCCGTCTCTCTGGTCTTTTTCTGAATGACCACGGAGGGTTCCACTTCGATAACCGTCACGGGAACGGAAACCCCTTCATCCGAAAAGATCTGGGTCATTCCCAATTTTCTACCGATCAATCCTTTTGTCATTATCATTCTCTTCTAAAGTTTGATCTCGACATCCACACCCGCTGAAAGATCGAGTTTCATCAGGGCGTCTACCGTCGCCTGCGTCGGTTCGACGATGTCAATCAATCGCTTGTGCGTCCGGATCTCGAATTGTTCCCGCGATTTCTTATCCACGTGCGGCGACCGGTTGACGCAATATTTGTTGATCTCGGTCGGCAGAGGGATGGGACCGGCCACACGGGCGCCCGTCCGTTTTGCCGTCTCTACGATATCATCCACCGAACGGTCGAGCAGTTTGTAGTCGTATGCCTTCAAACGAATCCTAATCTTTTGATCTTTCATGGTGTCATTCAACCCAATTGATGGAGATCCTATTCAATAATCTTGCTGACCACGCCGGCGCCAACGGTTCTGCCGCCTTCGCGGATTGCAAACCGGAGTTGCTCTTCCATGGCGATCGGTGTGATCAGACTCACTTCCATCTCAACATTGTCGCCCGGCATAACCATTTCGACCCCTTCGGGAAGATTGGCGACACCGGTCACGTCCGTCGTCCGGAAATAGAACTGGGGACGATAGCCGTTGAAGAAAGGGGTATGCCGACCGCCTTCCTCCTTCGTCAGGACGTAGACCTGCGCCTTGAACTTGGTGTGCGGCGTAATCGATCCCGGCTTGGCCACAACCTGCCCTCTTTCCACTTCCTCGCGCTTTGTACCCCGGAGAAGAACCCCGATGTCATCGCCGGCCCGTCCCTCATCAAGAGTCTTGCGGAACATCTCAACGCCGGTGCATACGGTCTTGAAGGTCGGCCGGATCCCGATAATCTCGACTTCCTCACCCGTCCGGACGATACCGCGATCGACGCGGCCCGTGACGACTGTACCGCGGCCGGAAATGGTAAAGACATCGCCGACCGGCATCAGAAACGGCTTCTCCGTATCGCGAACCGGAAGCGGGATGTAGGTATCGACGGCTTCCAGAAGCTCCCAGATGGATTTCACGTCCGGCGATTTCGGATCATCCGCTTCCAGGGCCTTCAAGGCGGACCCGCGGATGATCGGGATGTCATCACCCGGAAAATCATATGCCGTCAGTAGTTCCCGCAGTTCAAGCTCGACCAGGTCGAGCAGCTCGGGATCATCCACAAGATCAACTTTATTCAAGTAAACGACGACGCAGGGAACCTGAACCTGACGGGCAAGGAGGATGTGCTCGCGGGTCTGAGGCATGGGGCCATCGGATGCCGCCACGACGAGAACCGTACCGTCCATGTGCGCGGCGCCGGAGATCATGTTTTTGATGTAGTCGGCATGGCCCGGGCAGTCGACATGGGCATAGTGACGTTTTTCCGTCTCATACTCCACATGCGAGATATTGATGGTGACCCCTCTCTCTTTTTCTTCCGGTGCATTGTCGATGGAATCAAAGGGTCTGAATTCGGCCAATCCCTTCGTGGCCAGGTGTTTTGTGATCGCGGCGGTCAACGTGGTTTTACCGTGATCGACATGACCGATCGTGCCGATATTCAGATGCGGCTTCGTCCTCTCAAATTTCTTTTTAGCCATCTCAAACCTCCTTAAAATTTGAATGGTTCGTTTTTTTCCGACACCGTCTGTTAAAATCGATAATGGGCAAACGCCTTGTTGGCTTCGGCCATCTTGTGAACGGCCTCTTTCTTCTTGATCGCCCCACCCCTATTGTTCGCCGCATCTATGAGTTCCGCAGCCAGCTTCTCGTGCATGGTTTTTTCGGAGCGTTCCCGCGCATGGGTGATCAACCAGCGAATTCCAAGGGCAACCCGGCGCGAAGGAATCACCTCCGTCGGCACCTGATACGTCGAGCCGCCGACGCGCCTCGACTTGACCTCGATCACCGGTTTAACATTGTTCACGGCTTTTTCAAAAATATCCACCGGAGCCTCCTTGACCCGATCCTGAATGATATCAAAGGCCCCATACAGAATGGATTCCGCAATGCTCTTCTTCCCTCTCTTCAGGAGGCTATTGATGAACCTCGCCACCAGCCGGTTGTTGTATTTCGGATCCGGCAGGATCTCCCTCTTGGTAACTACTCTTCTCCTCGGCATGATCTATCCCCGTTTAGCTCGGTCTCTTGGCCCCGTATTTCGACCTACCCTGTTTCCTGTCCTGGACGCCGACAGCGTCCAGCGTTCCCCGGATGATGTGGTAACGCACGCCGGGAAGATCCTTGACGCGACCGCCGCGCACCAGGACGACGGAATGCTCTTGAAGGTTATGTCCAACACCCGGTATATAGGAAGTCACCTCGTAACCGCTGGTCAGCCTGACCCTGGCTACTTTTCTCAGAGCGGAATTCGGCTTTTTGGGGGTGGAGGTGTAAACCCGGACGCAAACCCCCCGCCGCTGTGGCGAGCTGGCCAGCGCAGGAGTCGCCGCTTTCCTGGCTATCTTGGCCCTTCCCTTCCTAACCAACTGATTTATTGTAGGCATTATCCCTCCCAGCCGCTTTCCGGCTGTCCGTTAATCTCGTCTAACAAAAGTTGGTTTAACTATCAATTCTCCATTTTGATGTCAAGGATTTTCTCGCTAATATTTTCACCCGGTGGCAATGCCTCCAACCGGGCCGGTTCCTCACCGGTCGTTACAATCCCCAGTTTTTTGTACATGGGAAGCCCCGTACCGGCGGGAATCAGCCTGCCCATGATGACATTTTCTTTGAGACCGCGCAGATAATCGGTCTTCCCGGCAAGGGAAGCCTCCGTCAATACCCTCGTCGTTTCCTGGAAGGATGCAGCGGAGATAAAACTTTGCGTAGAGAGGGACGCCTTCGTGATCCCCATCAGGATGGGTTCCCCCTGAGCCGGCCTCCCACCCTGTTCCACCACCCGCTCGTTCTCCTCCTGGAATCGAAACCGCTCCACCTGTTCATCGGTCATGAACGAGGAGTCTCCAGGATCTTTGACCATGACCCTGCGGAGCATCTGGCGGACGATGACCTCCATGTGTTTGTCGTTGATCTTGACCCCCTGGAGCCGATAGACCTCCTGGACTTCGTCCACCAGGTATCGGGCCAGTTCCTTTTCTCCCTTGATCATGAGGAGGTCATGCGGATTGTTGACGCCGTCCATGAGCGCTTCGCCGGCCATCACGCGGTCCCCTTCCTGGACGCTGACATGCTTACCCTTGGGGATCAGGTATTCCTTTTCATCCTCGGCGTCGGGGGTGATAACCACCTTCCGTTTCCCCTTGGAATCCTTGCCGTAGGAGACGACGCCATCGATTTCGCTGACCACGGCATACTCTTTCGGCTTTCGCGCCTCGAACAGTTCCGCCACGCGGGGCAGACCACCCGTGATATCCTTCGTCTTGGTGGTCTCACGGGGAATCTTGGCGAGAATATCGCCGGCGTTGACCGTATCCCCCTCCGACACGACGATGTTGGACCCGACTGACAGGAGGTGACGGGCGACCGCGTTCGTTCCCGGAACTTTGGCTGTCTTACCCTTTTTGTCCTTGATGGAAACGCGCGGACGCATATCCGTGCCCTTGGATTCGACGATGACCTTCCGTGAGAGGCCGGTCACCTCATCCACCAACTCCTGCATGGTCTTCCCTTCGATGATATCCCCGAACTTGACCGTTCCGTTCACCTCGGCCAGAATCGGGATGGAGAAAGGATCCCACTCCGCAATGAGATCGCCTCTTTTCTGATCCCTGGGTCCCTTCACCCGGCGGGCGTCCTCCACTTTAATATGCGCCCCGTAGGGAACGGGATACTTGCCGCGACTCCGCCCCTGTTCATCGAGGACATGCACTTCGCCGTTGCGGTTCATGACGACAAGCCCGCCGGACTTGCTTTTCACCGTATGGAGATTCACGAACTGGATGATCCCGTCATGTCTCGCCTCCAGGGTGGAGTGTTCCTCGAATTTTGCCGTCCCGCCGATATGGAATGTCCTCATCGTCAACTGGGTCCCGGGTTCGCCGATCGACTGTGCCGCAATGATGCCGACTGCCTCTCCGATGTTGACGAGATGGCCATGCGACAGGTCACGCCCGTAGCACATGGCGCAGACCCCGTGTCTTGACTTGCAGGTGAGCACCGACCGGATATTGACTTTTTCGATCCCGGCATCATCGATTTTCTTCGCCAGGGTTTCATCGATTTCCTGATTGGCATTGACCAGAATCTCCCCGGTGAAGGGATCCCGGATCTCTTCCAAGGCAACCCTCCCCAGCACGCGATCACCCGCCGTTTCGATGATTTCCCCGCCTTTAATCAGGGCGGAAACGTAAATCCCGCCGATCGTCCCGCAATCATCCTCGGAGATGATGCAATCCTGGGCCACATCCACGAGCCGCCGCGTGAGATACCCCGAGTTGGCCGTTTTCAACGCCGTATCGGCAAGCCCCTTCCGGGCGCCGTGCGTGGAAATAAAATACTCGAGGACGGTCAGCCCTTCCCGGAAGTTCGCCCGGATCGGGGTTTCGATGATCTCTCCGGACGGTTTGGCCATCAGCCCCCTCATCCCGGCGAGCTGCCGGATCTGAACGGCGCTTCCTCTCGCCCCGGAATCGGCCATCATGTAAATGGGATTGAAACTTTCCCCTCTGGTGACCTTCCCCTCGGCATCGGTGCGTTCCTCCGTGGTGATCCCGCCCAACATCTCCGCCGCGATCTTTTCCGTCGACTGGGCCCAGATATCGATGACCTTATTGTACCGCTCACCGTAGGTAATCAGCCCCTCCATGTACTGTTTCTGGATCCCCAGCACATCCTTGTCGGCACGCGCCACGATCTCCTTCTTATTTTCCGGAACGACCATATTGTGGATTGCAATCGAAACACCGGCACGGGTGGCGTATTTGAACCCGATATCCTTCAGGCGGTCGGCCAGCAGAACCGTGGTCTTATCCCCGCGCGTGCGGTAGCAGTAGTTGATCAGATTGGCCAGCTCCTTCTTGTTCATGACCCTGTTGATCGCATCAAAGGAAATGGTCTCGGGAATGACTTCATGAAGCACGACACGGCCCACGGTGGTCTCTTTCAATTCCCCGTCGATACGGACCTTGATTTTTGCATGCAGATCAACGGCCTGTGAATCCAGCGCCGACCGGACCTCTCCGGAATCGGCAAAGACCATTCCCTCCCCCTTGACGCCGTTCTTCGCCCGGGTCAGATAATAGATTCCCAAAACGATATCCTGGCTGGGAATAATAATCGGCATCCCGTTGGCCGGGGAAAGGATGTTGTTGGTCGACATCATCAGGACCCGAGCCTCGGTCTGGGCTTCGATGGAAAGGGGCACATGAACGGCCATCTGATCACCGTCGAAATCGGCGTTGAAGGCCGTGCAGACGAGCGGATGAAGTTGGATGGCCTTCCCTTCGATCAGGATGGGTTCAAACGCCTGAAGGCCGAGACGGTGAAGGGTCGGCGCCCGGTTCAGCATGACGGGGTATTCCCGGACTACCTCGTCGAGGGCGTCCCACACCTCGGACGTTTCCTTCTCCACCATCTTCTTGGCGCTCTTGACCGTCGTGACGTACCCCTTTTCCTGGAGACGCCTGTAGATGAACGGCTTGAAAAGTTCCAGGGCCATCTTCTTGGGAAGGCCGCACTGATGGAGCCTCAGATCCGGACCAACCGTAATGACCGAACGTCCGGAATAATCAACCCTTTTGCCGAGAAGATTCTGGCGAAAACGGCCCTGTTTCCCCTTGAGCATATCCGAAAGGGAGCGGAGCGGACGTTTGTTCGTCCCCGTGATGGCCCTTCCCCGCCTTCCGTTGTCGAAGAGGACATCCACGGCCTCCTGGAGCATTCTCTTTTCGTTCCGGATGATGATTTCGGGCGCATTGAGTTCCTGCAGGCGCTTCAGGCGGTTGTTCCGGTTGATCACCCTCCGGTAGAGATCATTGAGGTCGGAGGTGGCAAACCGCCCGCCGTCCAGAGGCACCAGCGGACGCAGGTCGGGCGGGATCACTGGAAGGACAGTCAGGACCATCCACTCCGGCTTGTTGCCCGATTTTCTCAAGGCCTCAATCACCTTCAATCGTTTGATGTACTTCTTCCGCTTCGTCTCCGAAACGGAGCTCTTCAGCTCCGCACGGAGTCCCTCATCCAGCTTATCGAGATCGATCTCCTCGAGAAGGGTACGGACAGCCTCGGCGCCGATGCCCGCCTCAAAGGCTTCCGGCCCATACTGATCCCTGAGGTCGTTGTATTCCTCATCGGACAGGAGATCCTTTTTCTTCAAAGGCGTGTTCTTGGGATCGAGGACGATCCATGACTCAAAATACAGGACCTTCTCCAACTCCTTCAGGGTCAGATCGAGGACATTCCCGATCCGACTGGGAAGGCTCTTGAGGAACCAGATGTGGGCGACCGGCGTGGCCAGGGTGATATGACCCATCCTTTCCCGGCGGACCTTGGACTGGATGACCTCCACGCCGCATTTCTCGCAGACGACACCCCGGTGTTTCATCCGTTTGTAGCGACCGCACAGGCACTCATAATCCTTGACGGGACCAAAGATTTTCGCACAGAAAAGCCCGTCGCGTTCCGGCTTGAAGGTCCTGTAGTTGATCGTCTCCGGTTTCTTGACCTCCCCATGCGACCAGGAAAGCACCTTTTCCGGAGAGGAAATGGATATCTTGATCGCATTGAACCGTATGGGATCCTTCGGTTTTTCAAAATAACTGAAAACGTCTTCCACGGATGATATCTCCTATATTCAGAAACGGGGCGGGAGAAACCTACACGCCCGGGATTTCTATTTCTCTTCAATCAGCTCCACGTCGAGACAGAGGCTCTGCAATTCCTTCACCAAAACGTTGAAGGACTCGGGCAAACCCGGCTCCGATGTGTGCTCACCCTTAACGATTGTTTCATACATCCGAGTCCTGCCGGCCACGTCGTCGGATTTGACCGTCAGGAACTCCTGCAGGGCATAAGCGGCGCCATAGGCCTCCATGGCCCAGACTTCCATCTCTCCCAATCGCTGTCCCCCGAACTGCGCCTTCCCGCCGAGCGGCTGTTGGGTGACCAGCGAATAAGGACCGATCGACCGGGCGTGGATCTTGTTGTCAACCAGATGGTGCAGTTTCAGCATATAGATCATACCCACGGTGATTTCCTGGTCGAAGGGTTCTCCGGTCCTCCCATCTATCAGAACGGCCTGTCCGCTTTCGGGAAGACCGCCGGCCTTGAGCATGTTTTTGATCTCTTTTTCGTCGGCGCCGTCGAACACCGGCGTGGATACCGGAATGCCTTTTTTCAGACGACGCGCAAAACCCCGGATTTCATCCTCGCCGGCGCGATCGAGGAAGCGGTTAATTTCGGGAGAGGAATAAATCGCCCTCATCTCCTTCTTGAGGAGATCCAATCCGCAATTTTTCTCCACGAGGGCATTGATCTTTTCGCCCATGCCTCTGGCCGCCCAGCCCAGGTGCGTCTCCAGGATCTGCCCCACATTCATCCGGGAGGGAACACCCAGCGGATTCAGGACGATGTCCACCGGTGTGCCGTCCTTGAAATAGGGCATATCCTCTTCGGGAAGTATCCGGGAAAGAACACCCTTGTTTCCGTGACGACCCGCCATTTTATCCCCGACGGAGAGCTTCCGTTTGATGGCAACGTATACCTTGACCAGTTTGATCACCCCCGGCGGCAGTTCGTCACCGGCCTTAAGTTTCTCGATCTTCTGCGCAAAATACGCCTCGACGAAATCCGTTTTCCGCGAGAGGTTTTCAAGCAGGACGCCGATGCGGGTCTCCGTCTCTTCCTCGCCCTCCGGGGAAATCTCCCGCCAGAGATCAAAAGGCGTCCTTTCCAGAATCTCTTCGGTAATGACCTCGCCCTTCTTCAAGAGAATCCGCTTTTTCTTCGGATCGGAAACCTTTACCGCCGAACTCTTTCCGATCAGCATATCGGCAATCTGTTTCCTGACCCCCTCGGTGATAATCCGGATCTCGTCGTCCCGGTCCTTGTGCAGCAGAGAAACGGCTTCTTCTTCAATATATTGGGAACGGCTGTCCCGCTCCGTTCCTTTCCGGGCAAATATCTTTGCGTCTATCACGGTGCCTTCGACGCCCGGAGGAACACGCAGGGAGGTGTCCCGGACATCGCTCGCCTTTTCCCCAAAGATGGCCCGCAGAAGTTTCTCTTCCGATGAGAGTTGTGTTTCTCCCTTGGGAGTGATCTTCCCGACCAGGATGTCGCCCGGCTTCACCGCCACTCCCATGCGGACGATCCCGCTGTCGTCGAGGTTTCTCAGGGCATCTTCTCCCAGATTGGGGATATCCCGGGTGATCTCTTCCTTGCCGAGCTTCGTATCCCGGGCCATTGTCTCGAATTCCTCGATGTGGATCGAGGTATAGATGTCGTCCTTGACGATCCGTTCGCTGACCAGGATGGAATCCTCATAGTTGTACCCACCCCAGGACATGAAGGCAACCATCACGTTCCTTCCCAGGGCCAGTTCCCCCTTGTCCGTGGCAGGGCCGTCTGCAATGATCTCTCCCTTACCCACCTTCTGCCCTTTGCTGACAACGGGTTTCTGGTTGAAACAGGTGTCCTGGTTGGAGCGCTGATACTTGATCAGGTTGTAGATATCCACCCCCGTATCCAGGCCTTCCTTCGCGGGGGAGTTGCATTTGACAACGATCCGCGCCGCATCCACACTCTCCACCACACCCGCTCTCCGGGCCGCCACAACCGCACCGGAGTCCCGCGCCACAACGGATTCCATCCCCGTTCCCACCAGGGGCATCTCGGGTTTCATCAGGGGTACCGCCTGCCGCTGCATATTGGATCCCATCAGGGCCCGGTTGGCATCGTCATGCTCCAGAAACGGGATCAGGGTGGCTGCCACACTGACCAGCTGATTGGGAGAAACATCCATCATGTTGACATCCGTTGGCACGACGGAGAGGAAGTCCCCCCCCCTTCTCGCAGAAATCAGCGCTCCGATGAACTTTCCATTCTTGTCGAGGGGTCTGTCCGCCTGGGCGATGATCAGGTTTTCCTCTTCGATGGCCGTCAGGTAACGTACCTCATCGAGCACCCGCCCCCCTTTCGCTACGCGGTAAGGCGTTTCAATGAATCCAAATTCATTCACCCGGGCGAAGGTGCTCAGGGAGACGATCAGACCAATGTTCGGCCCTTCCGGAGTTTCCACCGGACAGATACGGCCGTAGTGGGTGGGATGCACGTCGCGGACCTCGAATCCCGCCCGTTCCCGTGTCAAACCTCCCGGCCCCAGGGCCGACAATCTTCGTTTGTGCGTGATTTCGGAAAGCGGGTTTGTCTGATCCATGAACTGGGAAAGTTGGCTGCTTCCGAAAAATTCATTCACGACGGCCGAAACCGGCTTGGCGTTGATGAGATCGTGGGGCATCATGGTTTCGATGTCCTGCAGGCTCATCTTCTCCTTAATCGCGCGCTCCATCCGGACCAGGCCGATCCGGTACTGGTTTTCGATCAGTTCCCCCACGGAGCGGACCCGGCGGTTGCCCAGATGGTCGATGTCGTCCACGCTGCAATCCGGCGCGCCGTTTTTAAGGTCGATCAGATACTTGACCGCCGCCAGGATATCCTCATTGCGTAAAACCGTCACGCTCGTCGGAACATCCAGCCGAAGCTTGTAATTCATTTTTGCACGCCCCACATCGGACAGATCATAGCTGTCCGGTTCAAAAAAGAGGCTGTTGAAGAATTTGTGCGCGGTCTCCGGCGTGGGCGGATTACTCGGCCGCAGCCGCCGGTAGATCTCGATGATCGCGTCCTCCGCCGTCTCGATCCGGTCCATCAGGAGCGTATCCCGAATGGAGGCATTCTCGCGATCTTCGGCAATCTGGAGAAACTGGAAGGAGGCAATCTTCCTGTCCCTGAGAATCTGCAGTCCCTCCGCCGTCAACTCCTCGTTACACCGGATCAGGATTTCGCCGGTCTCGGGATCGAGTATATCGGACGAGAAGATTCTACCGATGATGTCCTCTTCCTTCAACGGTATCCGGGTCACTGCGGCATCAACCATCTTTTTCAGCAGGGGTTTGGAGATCTTCCTCCCCTTCCTGACAACGATCTCTCCTGCCTTCGTCTCGACATCCGCAGGGGCCTTTTCCCCCACCAGAGAATCATTCACGGCCATGTAGAAGCGGCCGTTCTGCAAAAGGATCTGTTCGATGTTGTAGAAGTAATTCAGGATGAACTGTGTGGAATTTCCCATCGCTTTCAGGAGGATCGTCACCGGCATCTTTCGGCGGCGGTCAATTCTCACATAGAGAAGGTCCTTGGAATCAAATTCGAGATCCAGCCACGACCCGCGGATCGGAATGATCCGGGATGAGTAGATCAGCTTGCCGCTGGCGAGGGTTTTGCCCTTGTCATGATCGAAAAAGATTCCCGGCGAGCGGTGAAGCTGGCTGACAATAACCCTTTCCGTACCGTTCACGATAAAGGTCCCGTTCTCGGTCATCAGGGGGATCTCACCAAAATAGATCTCCTGCTCCTTGATGTCCCGTATGGGTTTGGGCTCCGTATTCCGTTCCGTATCGAAAACAACCAGTCGGACCACGATTTTCAGCGGGGCTGCATAGGTCATTCCCTTCTGAACACATTCCTGCATGTCGTATCGGACATCGCCGATCCTGTAATTTACGAACTCAAGAGAGCATTTCCCGCTGAAATCAGAAATGGGAAAGACGCTGTTGAAGGCGCCCTGCAGACCATAGTTTCCCCTTTTGTCCGGATTGATTTCCTGCTGAAGAAACTTTCGGTAGGAATCGGTCTGGATATCGATCAGGTTGGGGATATCCAGTATCCTCCGGATACGTCCAAAATTCTTTCTAATTTCGCCCATAATATCCTTTCGCCTTGAGCCGCCGGCGATCTCCGTTTTCGTCCATAAAAATTAGAGAAAAGAACCCCACCCAACCTGTTTTTCTGCAATTCAGCGCAGACAACCTGTTGCATCGCGGGGTTCTGTTCCTTGCCGTTCTCTTCCGACGCGGCCTACTTACTTGATTTCAATAACGCCGCCAACCTCTTCGATCTTTTTCTTGATATCGGCGGCCTCATCCTTGGAGACGGCCTCCTTGATCGGCTTGGGAACACCGTCCACCAGGTCTTTGGCTTCTTTGAGTCCCAGACCCGTTATGGCCCTGACCACCTTGATCACCTGGATCTTCTGATCGCCGAATCCGGTCAGGATCGCATCAAACTCGGTTTTTTCTTCAACCTGAGCCGCCTGCGCGGGGCCTGCAGCGGCAACCATGGCAACCGGCGCCGCAGCGCTCACACCGAACTTCTGCTCCAACTCCTTCACCAGTTCCGATAGCTCCAGAACCGTCATCCCTTCAATAAATTTTACGACATCCTCTTTGGTTATCTCTTTTATCTCTTTCGCCATTGTTCTATTCCTTCCTGTATGTATTTTTTAGTTTGCTGAAGCCTTCTTTTCCCGATAGGCATCGAGAACCTGTACAAAACTCCTCGGAACCCCGCTCAGGACATTGACGAGGGAGGTCTGCACTCCGACCATCAGGGAAAGCAGCTTCCCGATCAGGACTTCCCGACTCGGCAGTTCAGCAAGGATCGTGAGCTGCTCCCTGCTCAAGGGTTTGCCGCTCATGACGGCCGCCTTGATCTCAAGATTGGCATTCTTCTTGGCAAAATCAACCAGCGCCTTGGTGGTCTCGACCACGTCACCGCGCGCGATCGCAACAGCAAGAGGCCCCCGGAAGTGCTCTTCCAGCGCACAGAAATCCGTTTCGCGGGACGCGATGGAGAGCAGTGAATTCTTGACAACCCTGAGTTCCGTGTTGGTCTTGCGCAGAACGATCCTCAGCGCCGTCATTTTCGCCATATCCATTCCGCTATAACCCGTCAGAACGGCCAATTTGAAATCTTTCAGTTTTTCATGGAGTTCAGCAGCAACCTGCTCTTTCGTTCTCCGATCCAATATTTAAACCTCCTTTCCCATCTGACCCGTTCTCTAAACGGGGACACCTTGCCGCAAGGTATCCCCATTCAGAGGGGGTTGAAACGTCAGAGAACAGAGCAACATACAGGACGATTTCTCCGGCCCCAAGAGGCCACCTATCCCAGTCTCGGCAGGCCGACCGATCGCGTTTAAACTTCCTGTACCTGCTGTCTCAGACCCGTTTAAAATCTCCCATGACCCCGCAGGGCCATGGATTACATGTTTCGAACGGCGAGAGGATCCACCTTCGCCCCGGGACCCATGACGGTTGAAAGGGAAACACTTCGGATGTACAGGCCTTTGCTCGACGAGGGTTTGAGTTTCATCACCATCTCCAACAGGGCCAGAAAATTCTCCGTCAATTTTTCCGCACCGAAAGAGACCTTGCCGATGGGACAATGGACAATCCCCGCCTTCTCCACACGGAATTCAACCTTCCCGGCCTTCAGCTCCTGAACGGCCTTTCCCACATCAAACGTCACAGTCCCCACCTTCGGATTCGGCATGAGTCCGCGGGGACCCAGGATCTTCCCCAGTTTGCCCACGCTTCCCATCATATCCGGCGTGGCGATAACCCGGTCAAAGTCGAGCCAACCGCCCTTGATCTTTTCAACGATATCATCCGATCCCACCACATCGGCGCCGGCCGCCATGGCCTCCCTCTCTTTTTCGCCCTTGGCAAAAACCAGCACCCGAACGGATTTTCCCAACCCATGGGGGAGAACCACGGAACCCCGGACCATTTGGTCGGCATGCGCCGGATTTACCCCAAGCCGGATGGCGGCGTCGACCGTCTCATCGAATTTCGCCCTGGCCGCGCCCACGATCAGCGAAACCGCTTCCTGGACGGGATAACGTTTTCCCACCTCGATTCTCTGTCTCGCCTCGATGTACTTCTTACCTCTTTTGGACATGATCAAACCTCAAATCGAAATCCACAGCCGGGGACGGGGATTCTCCTAAAATTTCCCATTCATGCGCCCGCCGGCATATCACCCGGTTTTCCGTCGGAAGCACCCCGGGGCATCAGCCCGCAATTTCGATCCCCATGGATCTTGCCGTTCCCGCAACAATCCGGATCGCGCCTTCAATATCCACGGCATTCAGATCATTGTACTTCAGCTCGGCAATTTCTTTGACCTGTTTGACCGTAACCACCCCAACCTTATCCCGCTTGGGATCACCCGAACCTTTGGCGATCTTTGCCGCCTGCTTCAGCAGCACGGACGCGGGTGGCGTCTTGGTCACGAAGGTGAAGGAGCGGTCCGCGTAAACCGTAATGACGACCGGGATGACCATCCCCTCCTGATTCTGCGTCATGGCGTTGTAAGCCTTGCAGAACTCCATGATATTGACACCGTGCTGGCCAAGAGCCGGACCGATCGGCGGCGAGGGGGTTGCCTTGCCTGCCTTGATCTGAAGCTTTATATTCGCGATAACCTTCTTTGCCATTCTGATCACCTTCGTTTCAGTCTGAATTCAGATCGGCCGCCCGGGCAAGATCAAAAACAACTACCGAACTTCCCCCATTGGCTTTTTCATATCTACGTCTGCGCAACCTGAATGAAGTCCAGTTCCACCGGCGTCGATCGTCCGAAAATGCTTACGATCACGCGCAGCTTCCCCTTTTCCGGCTTTACCTCATCGACAATCCCGTCAAAATTGGTGAAAGGGCCATCGATGATCCGCACATGGTCTCCCACATCGAATTCGAACTTCGGTTTGGGTTTGAGCGTCCCCTCGTCGATCCTGGTCCTCAGGGTTTCCACGTCCTTGTCTGGAATCGGCGAAGGTTTATCCTTGCTGCCGATGAAGCCGGTCACCTTGGGCGTGTCCTTCACGACGTGCCAGGTATCATCGTTCATCTCCATCCGGACGAGGATATAACCCGGGAAAAACTTTCGCTTCGAGGTCTTTTTTTCGCCCGATACCAGCTCGACGATGTCCTCTTCGGGAATCAGGATATCCGAGAAAAAGGCCTGCTTCCCGGCCGTTTCGATCCTCTCCTGCAGAGAAAGCTTTACCCGGTTTTCGAAACCGGAATAGGTATGAACGACGTACCACCTAAAAGCCATAGTCTTAACCCAGAACCAGCTTGATGATTTTGGTCAGCCCGAAATCGACGATCCCCAGAAAAACGGACACGATGATCACCACGATGATGACAACCGATGTGGAGGCAAGGGTCTGCTTCGGCGTCGGCCAGGTGACCTTTTTCAGCTCAACTTTCGAGCCGGCCAGAAACTGCTTCACCTTCTCTGCGATAACCTTTACTCTGTCCATCCAGAAACCCCTGATTTCCCCGCTTCCAATACCGCTAAAAAAATGGCAGGCCAGGAGGGACTTGAACCCCCAGCATCCGGATTTGGAGTCCGGCGCTCTATCCATTAGAGCTACTGGCCTGTCCGGCCGATTAAAGCGGTGCCTTTTTCTCTTATTTCGTTTCCCGGTGCAGCTTATGGGACCGGCAGAATTTGCAGTATTTTTTCATCTCCAGCCGATTCTGCATGGTCCTTTTGTTTTTGGTCGTCGTATAGTTCCGCTGTTTGCAGTCCGTGCAGGCCAAAGTAATGATATTTCGCATGATATAACCACCTTACATCAATGGAGCCCACGACCAGGATCGAACTGGTGACCTCATCCTTACCAAGGATGTGCTCTACCGACTGAGCTACGTGGGCTGGTTCCCTGTCCGCAAGCGCCGTTTTCCTCCTTGAAGAATCCACGGAAGAATCGGTCGCACACCCCGGGGTGCACGCAGCCCCGTTCCAAAAAAAATGGAGCGGGAAACGGGATTCGAACCCGCGACCCTCAGCTTGGAAGGCTGACGCTCTAGCCACTGAGCTACTCCCGCTTATCACC
>JAFGRP010000121.1 GCA_016935075.1 Deltaproteobacteria bacterium
CCCGCCTCGATGGTGAGGACGGCGCGGTCGTTCAGAGCGGAGGCGACGTGCTCTGCGTAAGCGATCTGGGACGGCCGGAGGGCGTATCCCCGGGCCGTGGCGGCAAGGCCCCGGTAGAGATCTCCCATCCGGGCGAGGGGGATCTTCCTTCGTATCTCCTTTCCTTCCGGCAATGGAACCGGCAGCGGCGCTTTCCCCAGAAACCGCTTCCAGTCCGGTGTGTCTTCACCCGACGATGGATCGAAAAGACCTCCGAAATAATCCCGGAAGTTGCGGTTGAGGTGGAGGAAGAGATCTCCGAAAAGGGTTTCGCTCCGACCCAGATGGAAACGGAGGGACACGGCAGGGGGAAATTCCACAGGATTCAGGACGTTCCCGCAGATGTGACGGACAAGGTCGAGGGAAAGCTCGACCGCCTCCCGGGCGGTAAAGGAAAATTTTTCACGCGGTTTCCCATGGAGGTGTTCCCAGAGCGGTTTGAGCGCGGAGCTGTCCGACTGAGGAAGGAAGAATTCGGCGGCGAAACGCAGATCGACGACCCGCGGATTCCCGCAACCGGCAAGAAGGTTTTCGATCGGTTCGCGCGGATTCAACGTTACAAGGATGTCCGCCACCCGGAGCAAGGATGATAGAAAAGCGGTGACATCCGCCCGGGTTGGGGCGGCCCGCAATACCTCCCTGGAGATGCCGGAGGCATGGCGGTCGCGCTCCGTAGTCTTTCCGTAACGGACGGGAGAGGAGAAGGTTTCCTCCGGCCGGTCCGGGGCGATGACTGCCGCGGCGATTTCGTAGATTTGGTTGCCATTATCCTCTGCCGGACCGCTGTGGGCGAAAAGGCAGGCGATCTTCCGGATTGTCCCGCGGTAAGGTTTCAGCATGTTTTCATGCCTCTTTAAATAAAGGAGACTTCACCGGTACGCGGTGGATCGGTTACGTGTGCCGGCAGAGGTTCATATCGTGACGATGCGGATTTGGCAACATTTTTTATGAACATTCCCGCAAAATCCAAATTTTCAAAACGATATGCGGAGGCGGAAATAATAGTTGCGTTATGCCGGTCAAGAGATTTATACCTACGCAACAGTATGTAAAAGCAGGATCACCGGTTCCTCCCTCGCCCGACTCGGGGAGACCGAAGGCTTGAGGCCGATGGCCCGGCGCTCCACGGCCCGACTCCGCGTTGGGCCGCAATAGGAACAGACAATGAAAGATGTATGGATTGCACTGGGGTTGACCGTGTTTGCGGGAATGGCCACCGGGATCGGCAGTGTCATCGCGTTCACCGCCAAAAGAACCAACTACCGTTTTCTCTCGGTGGCGACGGGGTTCTCTGCCGGCGTGATGCTCTATGTCTCCTTTGTGGAGATTTTATTCAAGGGGATTGAATCTCTCACCGTACGATATGGCGACTACTGGGGGCACTGGATCAATGCGGCCTCCTTTTTCGGCGGAATGTTGCTGATCGGCGTGATCGACAACCTGATTCCGGCCGCCGAGAACCCGCACGAGACCCATTCGGAAGAGGAAATTATACCGCTGCATAATCCTTCGGCGGCACTCCAGGACTTCGATAAGTCCGCAACAGCGGACGTCTTGGCGCGTATAGACGGCTACCATGATCATCGTGTTCATGACCGGAAGCTGATGCGGATGGGGTTGTTCACCGCGTTGGCCATCGGCATCCACAATTTCCCGGAAGGGTTGGTCACATTCCTTGCCGCCCTGGAAGATCCCGGCCTCGGCGTAGCCATTGCCGTGGCGATTGCGTTGCACAATATTCCCGAGGGGGTCAGCGTATCCGTTCCGATTTTCTATGCCACCGGCAACCGCAAGAAGGCTTTCTTTTACTCCTTCTTCAGCGGATTAGCCGAGCCTGTGGGGGCCGTGATCGCTTATATTGCGTTTCGGTTCATTCTGGGCAGCGATACCGGGGTCGCCCTTCAGCAGTTGATGGGCATTCTTTTTGGAGGCGTGGCCGGCATCATGGTCTACATAAGCCTCGATGAATTACTGCCGACGAGCAGGGCTTACGGCAAAGGGCACGACAGTATTTTGGGCCTTGTGGCAGGAATGATGGTGATGGCATTGAGCCTGTTGCTGATGAAGTAGCCACCACCCATACGGCACACAATCGGCTTCGCGCAGATGCGAAACCGGCACCAGGTCGCGCGCTGGCGGGCATTAATGTTAAATTCTCGTCAAAACAGGAGAATGCTCATGGAAAAGACAAGTATCAATCTCAAGAGGGAACAACAGGCTTCAATGGCGCGAGCCCGGTACAATTACTCAGCGATAGCTCGGTTCTTTTTTTTCACAATGGATCTGGTGACCGGCAGGAAAATGACGCTTGCAAAAGCAAAACTCCTCGAAATACTGGCATGCATCCCCTATCGGGCATGGGAGAGCCGTCAATACGCGTGTATGACGCATCACTATGGAAATCAAGAACTTGTGCGACGGTCTCAGATGATTATGACGTGGGGACGCGAGTCTCAGGATAACGAATACCGGCATCTGCTCGTTATCAATGAAAAGATAATAGAGGACAATGCCGTGGATCCGTGGTACTTGTCCCCGCCCATCCCCTCCCTGATGGTCGCCTTCTATGCACTGTTGGCATGGACGATGGCACTGCTCGATATCCGCCGGGCGTTTCTGTTCAATGCCGAGTTCGAGGACCATGCAGAGCACGTTTATGCCCAGTTTGTTCAAGAACACCCGGAATGGGAAATGCAGCCTGTTGACAATGCGCTGGTTAAAGAGTACGGGGTCTTCCAGACTTGGGCAGAGGTGTTCAGGCGCATCAGCCTTGACGAACGTGATCACATGAACAGAAGCTTCATCTTCTGCGGCAGACCTGATTGCGTTGTAGAGTACGAAGGGATGCCCATACGGAATGGGGCCGTTTTTTGACCGGGAGCGCAACCCGCAAGCCCCGCCTTGCAGGCGGTGATAAGGAGCGCAATAGAAAAACAGGAAGCTTCCTTGCCGGGAAGCCCCGCCCTGTGGGCGGGGAGCTTCACAAATGGTTTGAGCCCGGTGGTTACACCGGAAGGTTATTTGTTTTGTTCGGCCGAAGCCGGAAAATCAGGAAAGGAGAAGAAAGATGCCGGAATTTGGATCACCCTTTTCAGGGTTGGCAAACAGCAGGAAGCTCACGGATGAGGAACTCGTCAGAGCGATTCGTTTCATGGTGGCCGCAGAGTATGAAGCGATTCAGTTGTATATGCAACTGGCGGAATCAACGGACAATAAACTGGCCGTCGGGGTGCTCAAAGACATTGCCGATGAAGAACGTGTCCATGCGGGAGAGTTCCTGAGGCTCCTCCGCGTACTGGCCCCGGATGAAGAAAAGTTCTATGCCGAGGGCGCAGAGGAAGTAGAGGAAGAAATCGGAAAAATGAAGTAAAGGACTTCCGAGAAACCCCACCCATTCCGTTCCAGCGGATGGCTTGCGGCGGCACGAACGGATGCAAACGGACCTCTCAATTCTCTGTTATCATTTCACCCGTTGAGTCTCTCGTTGAATTCATCCGTTGTGAAGCGGTATTCCTGGGTGCCGTAGCACTCGACGGCAAAGGAAGCGCATACGCTGCCCATCCGGGCACAATGCTCGATATCCATGCCCCGGATCAAACCGCTGATCAGGCCTCCCCGGTAGGAATCGCCTGCGCCTGTCGGGTCTTCAACCTTCCTGGCGCGAATGGGGGAAATACCGATTTCAGAGTCCGGTGTGGAAACCTGCGAACCCAACGCTCCCCGGGTGGTGATAACCGATCCGGCCAGCCCCAACAGGTCTTTCTTTTTCAATCCCGTCTTGCTGATGATCAGATTCAGTTCATAATCATTGACGATCAGGATTCGGCACCCTTCGATGACACGGACCAGTTCTTCAGCATCCCACATGGGCAAGGATTGTCCGGGATCGAAGATATAATCGATCCCTCTTTCTTTACAGGTGCGCGGGTAATTCGCCATGTCTTCAAAATTGCCGGGTGCGACGATCACGATGGTTTCCCGGGGATTCAGCAGGTTAAAGTCCAATTCCGATGAATATTTCATGGCACCGGGGTTGAACCCGGTGATCTGATTGTCGGCCAAATCAGTCGTAATATAGGCACCGGCTGTGAATTCCCCGTCGATGATCTTGATATGGCTTGTAGAGATACCGTTTTGATCCAGCCATGCGAAGTACCTCTGATAATCATGGCCGATCGTCGCGGAAATAATAGGTCTTTCACCCAACAAGTGGAGTGCGTAGGCAATATTGCCCGCGGTGCCACCGAATTTTTCTTTCATGCCGTCGACCTGGAAACAGACGTTCAACGCATGAATTTTGTCCGGCAGGATGTGGTCAGAGAAGTATCCCGGGAAATTCATGATTCGGTCATAGGCGAGTGCTCCGGAAACAATAATGTTCATGAATGCATGCCTTTCAAATCCATTGCTGAAATCATCCATGTTCTTCACGCTGAAATATAGGGAATATCGGCTTGGGTGTCAATTATATTTTGCCTTGATAATCCGGAGCGGCCGTTGTAGATAATCCACCATCCAATGAATGACGGAGGCGGAACATGTACTGGGAAAAAGAGATCGAGACGATGAACCGGGACGATCTTTCGAAACTGCAGAGTGTGAGGCTCGGAGAAACCTTGGAACGGGCGAAGAAATCCGCCCATTACGGGAAGCGTTTCGCAGAGATGGGCTTGGATGTCGGCGGAATTCGAACGGTGGCCGATATTGAAAAACTGCCGCTGACCACAAAAGAAGATCTCCGGGAGACCTGGCCCTACGGGTTTCTCGCATGCTCCCGCGACGAACTGATCCGGATGCACTCCTCCTCAGGGACGACCGGTCGGGCCACGGTCGTCTTTCATACGACCGCCGACATCGCGGCCTGGACGGATCTGCTCGCCCGTTGCATGTACATGGCCG
>JAFGRP010000122.1 GCA_016935075.1 Deltaproteobacteria bacterium
CAGCTGACAGTGCCCGCGCTTCATCGTATGCCAATCGCCCGGTTGCCTTTGGCGCTGGCGGAGCCTCATGTGAAGGATCCTCCAATACGGCTATCAGGTGTGCATACCCCTCGTCGTATAACCGGTCGGCGACTTCAATGGCGGTTTCCGCAAAAAGCACGTTTTTATCATTCATAAGTATCGTGCTATAATATTCACTATTCGCAAACACAATGGTGATGAATGTATGAAAACAAAAATTCCATTATTGATCGGTCTGGGGATGATGGGAATTCTTATTATCCTTGGCATCGCTATTCCCGGCACTTTGACGAGTTTCTTCAGGAAACCCGTGCTCTACCGTCATGCGCTCTTTTTCCATATTCTTTCGGTCTCGCTATTCTTTGCACATGCGGTTTTTGGCATTCTCTGGGAGTCAAGAAGCCTCGCTTCACAAAGCCCGGTGATCATTCTGCACACCTACAGAACGGTAACATGGCTTGATGCTCTTATCTCATCACCGCTTATCATTGTTGCTGTGCTCACAGGCGTCATACTGACGGCGAGTATCGGGAAGATGTGGGACATAGGTTGGCTTTCTTATTCCTTTATCCTTTTCTTGTTTTCAGGACTTATCTGGGTAGTGCTGGATATTCCAACTCAGTACAAAATCAAAAACCTGATGAATGAAGTCAAACCAGACTCATCCGGGCTTCCGCCGGATCTTCAGACGTTGCTTGGAAAACGCCTGAAGATATCTTTACTTGGGACGATTCCGCTTCTGATTGTATTTGTCCTGATGATCTACAAGCCGGGTCTTCCCTCGATTCCACGCATATTATCCTCATTTTGAACAGCTGACAGGCTGCTCACCGTCCTGTTTCGGCGAGAAAACGCTCAATCCTGGCCCGGCATTTCGGTGATTCCCAGACTTCTTTATTCACCAGGGCGGTGGGGACCTCTCCGCGCGATGTGGTTCATGCCAAAGCTTCCCGGCAGGGGGCGACGTATTGCCCTCATGCCTGCAAAACAATGGTAGTACGATATCAAAAAAAATTTTAGATAACAATGAAACGCGCCTTGGATTGGCCTGCGTTGCTTCTTTTTTATATATTAGTAAAACAGAAAGGTATAACGTGCTTTCAAGGGGGTATCGATCATGACTATAAAGCTGAACGGCAAAGAAAAAACCTACGACACATCAGGTGTATCTGTCTCCGAGCTGTTGTCGCTTGAAAAAGTAATTACGCCCGGGATGGTCACGGTGCAGCTTAACGGGAAGTTCCTTTTGCAGAAGACTTTTGCTGATACAAAGGTAAAGGAGGGGGATCGGGTCGAGTTTCTCCATTTCATGGAAGGCGGCTCAGGTGGCTGTGCGCCCGGCGGCGAGCGCGGCGGTGCAGAATAGTCGCGCGCCCGGCGGCGGATATCGGTACATGAATCTGTCAACAGATTTGATGAAGGAAATTCGAGAGCACGCGAGAGCAGAGCTCCCGAACGAAGCCTGCGGATATGTTATGGGAGACGGCGACAGGGCGTGCGCTCTGTATAAAATGACAAATGCAGACCATAGTCCGGTCCACTTCTCCTTCAATCCGGCAGAGCAGTTCGAGGCGCTGCACGCGGCAATAGAAATGGGCAAAGAGCTCATCGCGGTGTATCATTCCCATCCCGAAACGCCGGCGCGTATGAGCGAGGAAGATATACGCAAGGCACATGACACAGAGATCGTATATCTCATTTATGCGGTGGGGGACGACGAAATAAAAGGTTTTACCGTCACAAGGGAAAAAACGGTCACGGAAGTCCCGGTGGAAATGGTGATGTATAAAGAGAAGGCATGAGAAAGAGGATCATTTCGGCAGCGCCGAGGTTGCTGCAGGGCGCCTTGACGCGCATATCTCCGCCTGAGGCCGGAGAGGGGGATGGAACATGAGTAGCGTGCGAGTGCTTGTGGGCACAAAGAAAGGCGCCTTTTTGTTGACCGCCGACGCGAAGAGGCAGGATTGGAAGATCTCCGGGCCTCACTTTGGAGGATGGGAAACATATCACCTGAAGGGTTCGCCTGTGGATCCGGACAGGATTTATGCCTCGCAGTCAACAGGCTGGCACGGGCAGATTGTGCAGCGGTCAGATAACGGCGGGCAGACCTGGAAAACGATGGATAACAAGTTTACCTATTCGGGTGTGCCGGGAACCCACGCGTGGTACGACGGCACGCCCCACCCGTGGGAGTTTACCCGGGTCTGGCACTTTGAGCCTTCCGTTGATGACAGGGACACGGTATACGCGGGAGTGGAGGATGCGGCGTTGTTCAAGTCGACCAACGGCGGAGAGAGCTGGATGGAGCTGCGGGGCTTGCGGGAGCATCGGACCGGCCCACAATGGCAGCCCGGGGCCGGCGGTCTGTGTCTCCACACGGTGATACAAGATTCCAGTGATCCGAAGCGCATGTACATTGCGATCTCGGCTGCCGGCGCGTTTCGTACCAACGACGGAGGGGAGAGCTGGGTCCCGATAAATAAAGGGTTGCGGTCGGATTTCATGCCGGACCCTTCGGCGGAAATAGGCCATTGTGTACATCGCATCGCAATGCATCCTTCGCGGCCCGCGGTTCTGTTCATGCAGAACCACTGGGACATCATGAGAAGCGAAGACGCCGGCGATACGTGGACCGAGGTGAGCGGTAACCTCCCCAGTGACTTCGGCTATGTCATCGATGTCCACGCCCATGAACCGGAAACAATTTACGTTATTCCGATCAAGAGCGATTCCGAACACTATCCTCCGGAGGGAAAGCTCCGTGTCTATCGAAGCCGGAGTGGAGGAAACGAATGGGAGCCGTTGACGGAGGGTCTGCCGCAGGAGAACTGCTATGTCAACGTACTGCGCGATGCGATGGCCGTCGACTCGCTCGATGATTGCGGGGTCTATTTCGGGACTACCGCCGGCGATGTGTACGCGTCTGCCGACTCAGGCGACAGCTGGAGGCCGATTGCCCGCGGGTTGCCGAAAGTCCTCTCGGTTGAGGTACAGACATTGTCATGATTAGAGTCTCCTTGCCTATCCATCTTCGCGCGTTGGCAAAAATCGATGGAGAGGTGCTTCTGGAAGTGGACGGTGCGGTGACTCCCGCGTCTATTCTCGACGCGCTTGAGGAGTCGTATCCGGTGCTCCAAGGTACCATCCGTGAACACGTCACAAAGAAGCGAAGGCCTTTTATTCGTTTCTTTGCGTGCAACTGTGATATCTCTCTCAAGCCGCAGGAGATTCTCTTGCCGGAGGCGATTGCCACCGGCCGGGAACCATTGCTGATTGTGGGCGCCATCGCC
>JAFGRP010000123.1 GCA_016935075.1 Deltaproteobacteria bacterium
ATCACGGGCGGGTCAGCGTTGCGGACAACAGTCCCAGCGGGACGATCGTAACCTTCGAGTTGCCCATTCCCGACAAGGCTTAGGGTGAGGATCAGATGATGCACCTGAAAACCCGGACAGGCGGATCCTTATTGAAGGCTGGAGAATGAAAAAGACCATCCTGATTGTGGACGACGAAGAGAGCATCTGCCAGACCCTCGGAGGAATCCTGACCGACGAAGGGTATGAGGTGGTTACCGCCGGCAGCGGCGAGGAGACCCTGCGGATTCTGAAAGAGGAGCCGCCCCATCTCATTCTGCTGGACATCTGGCTTCCGGGGATGGATGGGATCGAGACCCTCAAGGCAATCAAGGACGATCACCCGCAGTTGCAGGTCGTCATGATGTCGGGTCACGGCACCATAGAAACAGCGGTGAAGGCGACCAAACTCGGGGCCTTCGATTTCATCGAGAAGCCTCTCTCTCTCGAAAAGGTGATCCTGGCGGTCAACCACGCCCTGGACCATGTCCGTCTGGAAGAGGAGAATCTCCTCCTCCGGCAGAAGATCAGTCATGAATACGAACTGACGGGGAACAGCGGCCTGATCCAGGAGCTCAAGGAGATGATCGGTATCGTCGCTCCGACCAACGCCTGGATCCTGATCATGGGAGAAAACGGGACAGGCAAGGAACTGGTCGCCCGCTCCATCCATCGCCAGAGCCGGCGGGTGCAGAAACCCTTCATCGAGGTCAACTGTGCGGCGATTCCGGAAGACCTGATCGAGAGCGAGCTTTTCGGCCATGAAAAGGGGTCCTTTACCGGGGCGACGGCAAAGAAAAGGGGGAAGTTCGACCTGGCCAACGAGGGAACGATCTTTCTCGACGAGGTGGCCGACATGAGCCTCAAGGCACAGGCGAAGGTACTCCGGATTCTCCAGGAAAAGAAGTTTGAACGGGTTGGCGGGAACCGGCTCATCCCCACGGATGTCCGGGTGCTGGCCGCCACCAACAAGGATCTCGAAAAGGAAATGGAGGAGGGACGATTCCGTCAGGATCTCTACTACCGTTTGAACGTCATCCCGCTTCGGATTCCCCCTTTGCGCGACCGGAGGGAAGATATCCCGTTGCTGGTCGATCGGTTTCTCCAAGATTTTGCGTTGAAGGAGGGCGATCCAGAAAAAAAAGTCACCGATGAGGTGATGAATGTTCTGATGAAGCACAACTGGCCCGGAAATGTGCGTGAATTGAAGAACATCATCGAGCGCCTGGTGATCATAACGCCGGGTGGGGTGATTTCGAAGTGCGATATCTTTCCCTTCTTTGAAGAAGGGGAGAAGGAAATTCCCCTCCCTGAGACGGAGATCGCTTCCGATTCCTTCCGCGGCGCGAAGCAGGACTTCGAGCGGCAGTACATCGTCCGCAAACTCCGGGAGTTTGGCGGCAACATCTCCCGGACGGCCGAGGCGATCGGTCTGGAGCGCAGCAACCTTCACCGGAAGATCCGGAGCTTCGGGCTGGAGGTCAAAAGCGACTCCGGGGAGGGCGCTGCCGGCGATTAAGTCTCGGTTTGACGCCGGAGATCGGCAACGGAAAAGCTGTTGAAAGGCAGGAAGATGAGCCCCAGAAAGATCACGACCCCGATGGAGAGCGCGTGATAAATGACCGCGAAGGTCAGGGCGTCCGTTTTCGGGATTCCGAAAAGGCTAAGACCCAGAATACAGAAGTAGTGCCAGTTTCCGATGAAGCCGGGCGCCGTGGGAATGGCGATCCCGATGATCAGAATAATCATCAGAACGAAAGCTGCGGCGACCGGAAGGTGGAGGCCGAAGGCGAGAAAGAGGAGATAGATTGCCAGAACGTCGATGAGCCAGATGATGATCGACAAGAGGGCGCCGAGGAGCAGAAGCGCCGGATCGACCATGATCCGGAATCCTTCGATGAAATGGCCGATCATCCGGTTCACAGCCCCGGCATAGCGCGCCGGAAGCCTTCCAATGATGGGGGCCAGGAGGCGGAGCGACGTCTCGCGCCGGACGATTATCAGGATCATCACCGCGAAAAGAGCGAGCGTCACAAGCAGCAACAGGATGCTGGATCGGACGAGCCACGGCGGCAGCGGTGTGAAAAAAAGGGCGACCACCGTGATGATGAGAATGGTGAGGCTGTCGAGCGCCCTTTCCACGAAGATCGTGCCGAGCGCCGAGCTTATGGGGATATGGCTCTTTTTCGTAATGAGGTAGGGCCGGGCCAACTCTCCCAGGCGCGCCGGGATGGCGATGATGGCCAGAAACCCGACGCTGGTGACGGAGAAGAGGGTAAGCTGATCGACCTTCCCGATAGGTCTCAGGATGAGCCCCCAGCGGATGGATCTCAAAATCTGCATGAAAAACATGACGACAACGGCAGGTAGGACGTATTCGCAACGGATCGTCCGGAAGCCGTCGACCACCCCCCGGAGGTCAATTCCCCGGACAGAAAGCCAGACCAGCAGAACGCTGAGCGCCAGGCCCGCAATTGCCTTTTTCTTCATCAGCCCTCTTTAAAATTCCCGGCAGCGCGGCACCAAGGCCGGCATCGTCCCGCATGGCCTACTTCCTGACCAGGTTTTCCCCGATCTTGTCATGGATGAGCTGAGAAGAGAGCTTGTTTCCGATCAGGCCGACACGGATGGAGACCGTGGTCAAATTTTTGGCCTTGTAGATGACGGAAATCTGCACCTTCTCATCATCGATTACGGCCGTAATCTTTCCCTTCCCGATCTCCTTTTCCGGCAGGACATCCAGACCGCGCATATCCGCTACGGTTTTTTGGCAGGCATTCCAGGTTGTGTCGAAGGAGGAGTAGTAGTCGGTTTTCATCTCGCCGTTGATGTAAAAGTACGTTCCCGAACCGGCGCCCACCGCCGCGCCGCCGATCAACGCCGCCGCGCAGCCGGAGATCAGAAAAGCTCCCATGACCAGGAATACGATCCATCCTTTTGCTGTCCGCATGACTTTTCCTTTCTGTAATGAATTTTCGACCATTTTTGTTAACGGGTTGCCGCTTCGTCGCTCAACCGGTCGAACTCCCGAAGCAACTCCTCCTGCCTTCGGGAAAGATTCGAGGGTACGGTCACCACCGTCTCGATGATCTGATCGCCTCTTCCGTATCCGCGAAGATGGGCAATGCCCCTGCCCTTCAAACGGAAGACCTTGCCCGTCGGGGTCCCCCGGGGAATCTTCAGCTTCTCCGTCCCGGTCAGGGTCGGCGCCTCCACGCTCCCCCCCAGGGCGGCCTGGACGAAGGTGATGGGGATGCGACAGTAGACATCGTCTCCATTTCGCTCAAAGGTTTTATGGGGTTCCACTTCGATGAAGACATAGAGATCCCCGTTCGGGCCGCCATTCTCGCCTTCCTCTCCTTCGCCCCGCAGCCGGAGACGCGACCCCGTCTCCACGCCGGCAGGGATCTTGAGCTGGACCGTTTTCGCGATTCGGACCTTCCCTCCGCCGGAGCACGTCTTGCAGGGGGTCATGATGACGCTCCCCTGTCCCCGGCACTGCGGGCAG
>JAFGRP010000124.1 GCA_016935075.1 Deltaproteobacteria bacterium
TCATCTTCCAGCCCCACCGCTATACCCGAACGAAGGCCCTTTTCAACGAATTTCTGACGGCCTTCGGCGATGTCGACCTGCTGATCGTCACCGACATCTATGCGGCAAGCGAAGAGCCGATCCCCGGGGTGACCTCGGAGATCCTCTGCGAGGCGATCCGGCGCGCCGGCCATGCGGATGCCGTCCATATATCGAGTTTTGACGCCATTGTGAAACATCTCCTTCAGATCGCGCAGCCGACCGACGTCGTCCTGACGCAGGGGGCGGGAAGCGTATGGAAGGTGGGAGAGCTTTTTCTGAAAGCGGCTCGTGAAGGAAAAGAAAATGATTGGGGATGAAACCATCCGTGGAGAACTCCGGAAGCGGATAACCGGGGAGGTTCTCATCGATGAACCGGCCGGACGCCATACCTCGATCGGCGTCGGCGGGGTAATCGACGTCCTTCTCTTTCCGGAAAATGAAGGGGAACTCATGGGGATCGTCGATTTTCTCCGGAGGCGGCAGATCGCATTTCTACCGGTCGGCAACTGGACCAATCTGATCGTCCGGGATGGGGGTTACAGGGGCGCCCTCGTCTCGCTTGCGCGCCTGCGCTCCTTGAGCCTCCGGGATGAGGGAAAGGGCGGCGTCCTTCTTCTTGCGGGGGCCGGATGCCCGCTGTCCGATCTGGTGAGCCGGTCGGCGAGCGAAGCGCTCGGGGGAATGGAGTTCTGCGCCGGCATCCCCGGCAGCGTCGGCGGCGCCGTCCGGATGAATGCCGGGGCTTACGGCGGGGAAATCAAGGACATCGTTGAATCCGTGAGCCTCCTCGATGCTTCGGGCGTGATCCGCGCCGCCGCCCGGGAGGAGCTTCATTTTGCTTACAGAAGTCTTGACTTGCCGGCGGAAACGATTATTATCGGCGCGGCCTTCCGTCTGCGGCGGGGAAACGGGGAAAAGATCGCCGGGCGCATCCGGGAAATCATCGAGATGAGAAGGGGGAAACACCCGCTGGAATTCCGGAATGCCGGTTCCGTCTTCAAGAACCCGCGGGATTGTCCCGCCGGCCGACTCATCGAAGAGGCCGGGCTCAAGGGAATCCGGATCGGCGACGCCCAGGTCTCCGAAATGCATGGGAATTTTATTGTCAACCGGGGGGCGGCAACGGCGGAGGAGATCTTTCGCCTGATTGCCCTGATCCGGCGGCGGGTTTTCGAAAGAACCGGATATACCCTCGAAACTGAGGTGAAAATCATCGGGGAGCCATGAAAAAGCCGTTTTGTATGCAATTCGAAGCGAAGAAAAACCGGCTGAAACGCCGCGCGGGAGGGGTTCTACAGGAGATCGGCAGGGCGATCCTCCTGACCGGCGCCATCGTTTTCGTCACGACTGCGCTCTTGATCGGCTATGATCTGATTCTCCATGCCCCCGATCTCCGCGTCCGGGAGACCATCGTCAAGGGATGCCGGGAGCTGACCGAAAGGGAGATCCTGACCCTGGCCTCCGTTCGTTCTTCGGCAAACCTGCTGACGATCAACCGGGATGCCATCGCCCGCCGGATCCGGGCGAATCCCTGGGTCCGGGAAGTCTTCATCGGCCGTGAGTTTCCCTGCCGGCTGGTCATCGTCGTACGGGAAAGAAAGGCGGTCGCCCTCCTCGATCGGAATGAAGGGTTCTATCTGGTGGACGGCGAAGGTACGCCCTTCAAAAAGCTGGAAACCGGAGAGGAGTCCGATCTTCCCGTTCTGACGGGCTGCGTCCGGGGGGGAATCCTCGACGGGGCGCTGGTGAAGAAATCCCTCGCATTGCTGAATGATCTGGCACAAATCAAGGACGGTCCCGAGATCGGAAAGGTGTCGGAGATCCATGGAAACGAGACCTTCGGGCTCTCCCTTTTCGCCGATACGGGCCTCTGCCTGAAACTGGGCTTCGACGGTTATGAAAATAAGCTCAAGCGCCTGACCTCCGTCATGGCCGATCTGGACCGGAAGAATCTGAGAACGGGGTTTTTACTCATCGACCTCAGCAATCCCGCGAAGATCAGCGTCCAGAGGCGCAACATCCTGGAACCGGCCGGACCTGGAAAACCGGCGGGCGCAGGGAAGGGATTCCGGATGTAATGATGATCTGAACCGTTTTGAAAAAGGCTGGAGGATTGATGGGAAAAAGAGAAAACGTCGTTGTCGGTCTGGACATTGGAACGACCAAAACCTGCGCGATCGTGGCCGAGATCCGGGAAACGGGAATCGATATCATCGGTATCGGTTCCCACCCCTCGGAAGGACTGCGAAAGGGCGTCGTGGTCAACATCGAAAGCACCGTCGAATCGATCAAGCGGGCGGTGGAAGAGGCGGAGCGCACCTCCGGCTGCGAGATCCGTTCGGTCTATACCGGCATCGGCGGCGGCCACATCCGCGGGCAGAACAGCCTGGGCATCGTGGCCGTCAAGGGGCGGGAGGTGGAAGGGGATGACGTCGAGCGGGCGATCGACGCCGCCAGGGCCATCGCGATCCCCCTGGACCGGCAACTCCTTCATACCCTGCCCCAATACTACCTGGTCGACGAACAGGACGGGATCCGGGATCCGGTGGGAATGGCGGGTGTCCGCCTGGAAGCCAAGGTCCATATCGTAACCGGCGCCGTCACCTCCATCCAGAACATCGTGAAATCGGTCAATCGCGTGGGGCTCGACATCAACGACATCGTGCTGGAACAGATCGCCGCAAGCGAGGCGGTCCTGAGCAATGACGAAAAGGACCTGGGCGTCGCGCTGATCGATATCGGCGGCGGCACGACGGATATCGCAATCTTCTCGGAGGGGAGCATCAAACACACTGCGGTCTTGCCGGTCGGCGGTCATTACGTCACGAGCGACATCGCCACAGGGCTCCGGACGCCTCTCGCCGAGGCGGAGAGGATCAAGATCAAGTACGGCTGCGCCTACATGCCGCTGATCCCCAAGGATGAAATCATTGAAGTGCCCAGTGTCGGAGGGAGGGGACCGCGGGAGGTCTCCCGGCAAATTCTCGGCCGGATCATCGAGCCCCGCATGGACGAAATTCTCGGCATGGCCTGCAAGGAGATCACCCGGTCCGGCTGCGAGGACATCCTCGCCGCGGGCGTGGTCCTGACGGGAGGAACGGCGATCCTCGAGGGGATTTCCGAACTGGCGGAACAGATCTTCAACA
>JAFGRP010000125.1 GCA_016935075.1 Deltaproteobacteria bacterium
CACCCGTCACAGATGGTGTAGCCCACGGTTTCAGCCTGTGCCTTCTCCTCACCGACCGGCGCTTGAACCGGCGTCTTTTTCTCTCTCCCGTTCCCCTTCATGTCCTTTTGCCCTCCCTAAAAGCGCAAAAATCGGAATGCCTCTTTTACTCCAATGCAGGCCTACGGCCGCAACCAAAGTGACAAGTGACGAGTCAACGCCTTTACTCGTATCTCGTGAGCGAAGCGTCTCGTCACTCGTAACTGAACTTCTCCGCAAATTGCAGAGAACTTTATCTCTAAGATTCTAAACCGTCCCCCGTTCAGACGCTCGGCGCATTCAGCTCCAGGAATCCTCTTGCCCGACCATAAATCTCCGCAATGCGGACCGATCCTTGGGGAAGGGCGCCGCGGATTTTTTCAAGGTACTTCATTTCCCGGACAATCTGAAAGGTTCTGGGGAAGTTTACATCATAGATCCACCCGATTTGAAGCAATTTGAAGTCTTGCAGCGTTCTGAGGTCGGCCATTTGCACAAGCTTGCCGTTCATCAGGGCTTCATAGACCGAATCCGAAATCCGGTCCGTATCCGGCAGATTCAATTCAATACTCTGATTCCGCTTGCCGTCCCCCCCGTTCGAGTAGTATTCGGTAACCACCCTCCAGATATCCACCTTGTCCGCGTCCCTCAGCAGCTTCAGGAAAAACAGGCATCGCTCATTCTCTCCCGAAGGAAGGGCCGCACGGTTGTGATACGCCACCACCCGAACAAGGATTTCGGCCGCAGCAGGTTCCACGCCGTCCAGGACCCCGCTGCCTTGAATCACCTTTACCCCGATCGCTGCATGATCCTCCGACCTGGCATCCATGAACGTTCTGTATTGTCTGAACTGCTCGAATCGACCGATATCATGCAGCAGCGCGGAGGCTTCGGCCAAGCCGAGATCCTCTCCCGAAAGGCCCAGGCTCCCTCCGATATCCAGGATCGCTTCGCACACCTTCCGGGTGTGCTCCGCCTTTAAATCCATGTTCCGCTGAACGAGCGACTCGTCGGAAGAAAATCGGCGAATATAGTCCTCAAACCACGCCTTCACGCTTGAAACCAGGGATTGTTCGGTTACGGCGCTCATACGATCGTTCATCCTAATCGTAGCTCGCACGCGTCGCTTCATCACTCATCGTAGGCGCGATCAGCGGCTTCCACACGGAGTTTTCCCAAGTGCCAAGATGGGTGTGCATGTCAAGATATTTTTTCGGTATCGGATGCGTGCCGACGACCACCCTCACACCAAAGCGTTTTTCAAGAAAGGCCTTGAACGTGTTGATATGGGGACAGGGGGGATAGCCCACGACCATACCGGTAGCCAGATGAATGGCCTGTGCGCCGTTCTTGACCATCTCCTCGCCGGCATATTCGATGTTCCCGCCGGGACATCCATCGCATGTCGTGAAACCGACCAACTCCATTTCCGTGCCGGCGTAAACGCTGAAGGCCCCTTCCCCGTTCCTCATGGCCCGGAGGCACTTCCCGCCCGCACAACGGCGGTAGCGATCACAGATGATGATTCCAATCTTGGTCTTTGATTTCATTCCCGCTCCTCATCCTTTACAAAAGCACCGCGCGTAGGGTTCATGCGCCCGGGAGGTTCCGCGAACCGCGGTCACGGGCCGACGCGGCTTTCGTCCCTCCCGGGATGGTGAAGGTACGCTTGGGATACTCTTCTATGAAAGGCTTGGGCGGGTCAAGGGGAAATTGCACGATGGAGGTTTGACGGCCCTGCCTAGGAAGCCGCCGATTGTCCCGCCCAAGCGACGCCGGGTCTTTTCCACAGAAGAACCGGAAGCCCAAGAAAATGGGCTTCGGGTTTCTTGCCTATACGGAAGAAGAGATCTGCCGCTCTCGGCCGTTCTTCAATATCATATCGCCGTTTTGGGCGCCCAGATGCCCGGCGATGACCGGACACTTCACCCTGAGAAGAAAGAATATCGGAGCGTCCTCGCCCGAGAGACTCTCGAAATTACCCTGGCCCTTGCTTACGATGAGATCCGCCGACGCAAACAAGCTCAGAAACTCCTCCGAGCATCTTCTCAGGATGGTCCCCGGGGCATCGCAACCGGATGAGACGATTCGCGCCACCCCGCCGAGTCCGCTCTTTAGGGCATCCTCTACGGTAACGTCGTTGATGATGGGGACGTCCCGGACTGCATAGACCGTATCCTTCCCCATGACTTCAATGAGGATCCTGTCGAAAACCGTCTCTCCGGCATTATCTCCCAGGTAAAGGAGGGTCCGGGTACCCTCGAGACTGCGCTTAAAGGCCTGGTAGGGATTCTCGGGCAGGTCACCTCGTAGGATGTTCCTCATTTCCCCTTCCAGATCCAGATCGGGGTTGGCACCGAGGTCGATGGCATTCCCCGCAATAGCCATCCTGACCGCCGTCCGCAGGGGATCTTCCGAGTGATCCACGGCGGATTTGCACATGCCGTAAAGGGAAAGCGCCTTCTGGATACTCTCTTCCTTGTGCGCCCTAAAAGGATCGGCAACACCTGTTACCTCCCGAACGACCGAGTAGATCCATCGCGCCGTTTCGGGGGGCGGACTATCCAGCGGAATGCCGGGGACCAGCGCCGAGACCTTGTCCAGCACCTGCTTCATCTGCCTTTCATCCCGGGTGGCCGCCCTGGCGGCAAAAAGCGCCTGTCGAAAAAAGCAGGGGATGCATTCCAGATAGGTATTCATGGGCTTATCCGTCGCACCCGCCACAAAGCGGCGCTGACCGCTTCACACGCCGAAACCGGTTTAATGAACCGCCCGGAGGATCCTTTCGGATCGTCCCCGAGGGCTTTTTGGTCCTGTTCCTATCGATACCCCGTGAAACCCCACGGTGAGGGATGAAACCCCTGTATTTTTGGGCGCCTTCGTTCATGCGCATCGATCCGCCCCGCCGTTTGAGGCTCACCGGCGCCAATCCGATGGCTCCCCGGGGGCATATTTCGGCGCACCTCCCACAGCCGATGCAGCGCTCTGCATCCACCACGGCGGTCTCTTTGACGGAAACCGCCCCGACCGGACAGACGGCCTCGCATGCACCGCAACCGATGCACTTCGCCCGATCCACAGCGGCACCCGACAGACGGGTGCCAGGATCCTGCCGGATTTCACGGATGCGCCGATCGAGTCGATCAAGCCGGGCGCCCAGCGCCCGAGCCTTTGCCTCCAGCAACAGCAATTCCTGTCTCGAGATCATGGGGCGTGCAAAATCTCCCTGTCCATGCCGCCGGATAGGCACTTTCCAGCGGGGATCGGCGTTGCCTCCGGCGCCAGAGGGTACGGCCCTTTCTTCCACATTTCCATTTCGCCATTCGCCATGAGACCCTGAAAAAGTCACAGAACCGCCTTTCAAACAGGTCGGGGCGACTTTAACGGAACAGCGCTATCCTCCTCTGATCCGAAAACCGTGCCCGTCTTTTGGAAATGACCACGTCGTCCAGGGGCCATGGGCGGCTGTTTCCAAAAAAAGGCTTGGGCGGGTCAATGGGAAAAGTGACACGGAGGTGTGACGGCCCTGCCTAGGAAGCCGCCGCTTGTCCCGCCCAAGCCCGTTTCATTTTTCTTTACACTCGAAACGAATCCCGAGGCATTGGACTCAGGGTTTCGTGAAGCCGTTTGAGATCATCAAAACTCCTCATTTGCGTTTTTCGCCCATCCTTCAATCCCGGGTCGGGCGGTTCCCGGAATCCAGAAAAGCCCATACCAAAAACCCCACCCCAAAAGACCCTGCCACGGTCAGGAGCGTGAGCATCAGGGTATAGGACCATCCGAAAAAGGAAACCAGCATCGGCAATAAAAAGGGCTTGACCGCACGGTTCACGAGAAACACGGCGATCAGAGAAAAATCGGCGCCTTTTTCCCGAAGATCCTTGAGCATGGGATACCAGGCGTAAATCGGGCCCGCCGAAAGGATGCCTGCAACAGCGGCGACCGACATTTGCCGAATTTTTGTCCCCTTTCTCAGCGCCTCCGCGAAGTGAAGCGGCTTCAGGAAGAGATTCAGCACCGCCATGAGAACAAAAACCATGCACAGGGACGGCAAAACAGCGTAAAGAATGGCGAAGCCGTTCCTCATGGCCAGCCAGGTCCTTTGGGGGGCCATCCCCCAAAGCGTGAAATAGAGAACCGCGACGGCCAGGGGAAATAACAGCCGATAGAAGTGGATCGAGTGGCGTCCCTTCAAATCGATTCCAGCGGTGGCACTCGGCACGTTACACCTCGAAAACCTTCAGCAAAACAGCAACTCCGAAGGAGACACCCATGGAAAGAACAAAACAGGAAGCGTTTCGGAGAACGGTAAATCTCCAACCCAGGGCCGCGATTTCAGCAGGCATCTGCAGGACCCCGACGCTCACCCACGAACAAATGAGGGCGGTCACAGCGAAGAGGCTTACCCCCATTTCGAGCAGTTGCCCTCCGATGATGTAGCTGTTGATGGGGTTGCCGGCAAACAGACTCCCCAGGCAGGCCCCCCAAAAGGCATCCCACCCCTTTCCTCCCGAGAAAAGGCGCATCAGAGACTCTGCCGACACGAACGTCATGAAAAGACCTGTCAGAAAAATCACCCCGATCATCGCGGGCAACAGGTTCAGGATTTGACGGGAAGCGCTCCGCAGGGCCTGCATTGCAGCCCTCTGATCCGGCCTCCATGCGGACGGTGTGCGGTCTGCGAGGTTTCCGACACGCCCTTTCAGATTCTCTCTTTCGAACCCGGCGATCACCTCTGCTACTGTGCCGCTCATACCGGTTACGATACCGACGCCGTGCGCTGAAAGATACTTCTCCACCGTGGGGCTGCACCATCTCGCGAGAAGCACGTCGCACTTTACGGCGATAATCATGGCAACCATCTGCATTCCGGATCCGTTTCCGGAATCCCGCGGACTCCGAACAGCTTCAAAGGCCCCGGATTCGGAATCGACCATGAGCAAATAGGGCGACAGGCCCAACCTGTCACCTAGCTTTGCGTCAAAATCCGGGCCCTCTGAGGGAATAGCAATCTTCAAACGATACACCTTCCATGATGTACAAAACGAGGAACCTGAAAAAATTCGTAAAATGCGTTTTGCGTCTTTCCGGTGAATGTGCCGGAGGCACATGAAAACCGGAATCCAGATTTCTCAAACGGCTAGCGATCGCCTGGACCAGGGTTTGCAACGGGGTGATCGCTTGTTGTCAGGCCGGAAAGGCCTGGCAATTGGATCCTTTTCCCTACCCCGGATTCGATGTAATCCGCCTTGAAATGTTCTCTGAACAGCCTCCGGGTTTCATCTCCGCTGCAGTGGCAGGGAGCAACCTTTCCTACGGAAAGGCCCCGAAGTTCTGCGGCGATCGACCCGATCCGCAGAGGAGACTCCCCACCCAGATGAAATCCGCCGACTACCAGGGAGATCCTGTCTTCCCCACTGATATCTCTCGCCGCCCGGACCATACGCACGATGCCGGGATGGGCGCAACCGGTGATCACCGCGAGACCTTCACCCGTCTTCAAGGCCAGTGCCTGCTCCCGAATTCCATCTCCGAGGTCGCCTGTCGAGTAAACGCCTGGAAGAATCTCCCGGGCCTCGGTGATTTCCTCCACAACGGCCCCCAGAAACCTGACGGCATTTTTGAATTCCCCGGGGAACGAGCCCGGCAGATACACAGCGACCCGGCTGTTGCTTTCGAGGAAAGCCGCGAGACCTCCCGTGTGATCCCCGTGTATGTGGGAGAGCACAACGATATCCACTTCATGGGGGTCAACTCCGAGCTGCTTCATGTTCCCGAACAAGGTGCGGCCGTCTCCTCCCGTATCAAAGAGGATCGTCTTTTCCAAGCCTCGAACCAGGCAGGAGAACCCCCAGGCCGTCTTCAGGCGCGGGTCAAAGGCATTGTTGTCGTAGAGGATAGTGATGACCACGTGGTTTCGTCCTTCCAGGGAGGCACGAGAAGGACCCTCCCCATGTCCCGCAACCGCCGGCACTGCCCCGTTGCACAGCAGGAAAAAGGGAAAAACGAGGCGCCCATAAGCCGTGCTCAGGTCCATGCCCGAACCCCATTCCGTTGATTTGCCGTTATCATGGATCC
>JAFGRP010000126.1 GCA_016935075.1 Deltaproteobacteria bacterium
ACGGCCAAATACATCCATTTCGTCCTTGGTCCCGCCGGCCAGGCGCTGGTGAAGCAGGAAGGCTTCGTTTCCCTGCCGAAAAAATAGCAGCGGAAACAGGCAGACAATACCTTGTCTGAATGACCCTTGCAGGGACAGGTTGCGGCAACCTGTCCCTTTGCCTGCAGGCTGCGGGGGAGAAATTGCGGTCGATTATGGAAAACGGAAAAACCGTATTCACGAGCCGGGTCAGAGAAATTATCATCAAAAATCTGTTTGCCTTTTCGGCCTTTGTTTCCGTGTTGCTGCTGGGGCTGATCATTCTGTCCCTTTTCCGTGAAGGGCTTCCCATTTTCAAGCAGGTTTCCGTGAGCGGGTTTCTCTTCGGATCCGCCTGGTACCCCACATACGATCCTCCGGAATACGGGATCTGGCCCTTGATCGTCGGTTCCCTGATCGTGACGATTTTCGCCTGCCTCATCGCCGTGCCGTTCGGGATCCTGTCGGCGGTTTACATCTCGGAAATTGCCCCGGCGCGGATCAAGGAGATCCTGAAGTCGATCATCGAACTGCTGGCGGGGCTTCCCTCCGTGGTCCTCGGTTTCTTCGGCATGGTCATCCTGGCGCCCTGGATGCAGGAGACTTTCGATCTGCCGACGGGACTCAATATCGTCAACGCCTCCTTGATGCTCGCCATTATGGCGATCCCCACGATATCGAGCATCTCGGAGGACGCCCTTTACGCCGTCCCCCGGGAGTTCAAGGAGGCCTCCTACGCCCTGGGGGCGACGAAATATGAAACCATCGTCAAGGTCGCGATACCGGCGGCCTTCTCGGGAATCTCCACGGCGGTGATCCTGGGAATGGCCCGGGCGATCGGGGAGACGATGGTGGTCCTCATGGTGGCCGGAGGGGCGGCCGCGATCCCCCGGGGCATCTTCGATTCGGTCCGGCCCATGACGGCGAGCATCGCCGCAGAGATGGGCGAGGCGCCCTTCGGAAGCGGGCATTACCATGCCCTCTTTGCCACGGGGATCGTCCTTTTTTTAATCACCGTGGCCTTCAATTTGATCGCCGACCATATCTCCACCAAATTCAAGGAAGAGGGCTCCGGAACGCTGTGAACCCAGAAACGCAGGCTTTATTCATGAAATGGCGCTATTTCCGGCAGAGTCTGTTTTTCGGAATTGTTCGCCTGTCGGCGCTCATCATCACCCTCGCCCTGCTGGGGATCATTGCTTTTCTCTTTTACAACGGGTTTAGGGCCGTCACCTGGGATTTTCTCACCCTGCACCCCACCGATTCCATGACGAAGGGCGGCATCATGCCGGCCATCGTCGGAACCTTTTATCTGACTGTCGGGGCGATCGTCGTGGCCCTGCCCCTGGGGGTGGTTTCGGCCATCTATCTGACGGAGTACGCGAAACAGGGGCTTTTCATCCGGATTATCCGCATCGGCGTGAACTGCCTGGCCGGGGTGCCTTCCGTCGTCTTCGGACTCTTCGGCCTTGGGTTCTTTGTCGTCTTTCTGAAATTCGGTTCGAGCATCCTCTCCGGCGCCCTGACGCTCGGTATCCTGATCCTGCCGACGATCATCGGAGCCGCGGAAGAGGCCCTCAAGGCAGTTCCCCAGACATTCCGGGAGGCTTCTCTCGCCCTTGGCGTTTCCAAATGGCGCACGATCTCCCGGATCGTCCTCCCTTCGGCCCTGCCCGGCATCCTGACCGGGGCGATTCTGGGAGTCGGCCGCGCCGCCGGTGAGACGGCGCCCATCATGTTCACGGCGGCCGCCTTTTTCACGGCAGTTCTTCCGCAATCCATTTTCGACGAGGTGATGGCTCTCCCCTATCACATCTATGTTCTGGCTACGGCAGGGACCCATATCGAGCAGACGAGGCCGCTGCAGTACGGGACGGCGCTGGTCCTGATCGCCCTGGTCCTGGGGATCGATCTTTTCGCCATCATTATGCGCAGCATGGTCAGAAGGAAAAAAAGGTGGTAATCGTGGAAAAACAGATGATCATTACAACCAGAAATGTCGATTTCTTCTACGGCGCATGCCGGGCGCTGAGCAACGTTACACTGGACTTTGAAAAGAACCGCGTGACCGCCCTGATCGGTCCGTCCGGTTGCGGAAAGTCAACCCTGCTTCGGCTTCTCAACCGGATGAATGATCTGATCGACGGGACCCGCGTGGAGGGAGAGATCCTGTTTGAAGGGCGAAACATCTACGCCCCCGAGGTGGATCCCGTAGAGATCCGCCAGCGGATCGGAATGGTTTTTCAAAAACCCAATCCTTTCCCGAAATCGATTTTCAACAACATCACCTTCGCCCCAAAACTCTCGGGCATCCGGGAGAATGGCGCCCTGGAAGCCCTGGTGGAGGAGAGTTTGAAGCAGGCGGTTCTCTGGGACGAAGTCAAGGATATTCTGGACAAATCCGCCATGAATCTCTCCGGCGGCCAGCAGCAGCGCCTCTGCATCGCCCGCGCGCTCGCCATGAGGCCGGATGTCCTGCTCATGGACGAGCCGACATCCGCGCTCGATCCCATCTCCACGGCGAAAATCGAGGAACTCATCGACACGCTGAAGAAGCGCTACACGATCATCATCGTGACCCACAACATGCAGCAGGCGGCGCGAATTTCTGAATATACAGGTTTTTTCTACCTCGGCAAGCTGATTGAGTTCAACGGCACGGAGAAAATTTTCACCAACCCGGATGTGAAGCAGACGGAGGACTACATCACCGGACGGTTTGGTTGAGCGCACGAGTTCATCGCATCTGACGCGGAGGATTACCGAATGCGGTCAACGGAGGAGAGATGGAAGAGAAAAAACACACCAGCGCCGAGTACGAGAATGATCTCCAGGAAATCAAGGATGGCCTCCTCTTCCTGGGCGCCCTGACGGAAAAGGCAATAGAGGATGGGGCGAAGGCACTCCTGGAAAAGGACTCCACAAGCGCCCGCCGCGTGATCAGCGAGGACGAACAGATCGACCGGCTCGAGGTGGAACTGGAGGAGAAGTGCATCCGCTTGCTGGCCCTCCGCCAGCCGGCCGCGAGCGATCTGCGCTTCATCACGACGGCGATCAAGATCACCGGGCATCTGGAGCGGATCGGCGACATGGCGGCGAACATCGCCGAAAAGGTCCTCATTCTCAACGATTTTCCCCAGATAAAAACTTATCTCGACCTGCCCAGGATGGTGGGGATTGCCCGCGGGATGATCCGTGATTGTCTCGATGCGATGGTAAGGAAAGATGTGGAACTGGCCGATCGGGTCCGGGCCGAGGATGCCGTCATCGACCAGCTCAATGAACAGGTTTTTCGCGAGTTGCTTACGTTCATGATGGAGGATCCCCGAAAGATCCAGGTCTGTCTCTACATCATGCAGATCTCCAAGAGCCTGGAGCGGATCGCGGATCATGCCGAGGGGATTGCGGACATGGTCATATACATGGTCACGGGAAAGATAGTTCGGCATCAGCAGATTGCGACGGGAAAAGGATGAAGATCCGTCTTTTTCATAAGTTCTTTATTGTCTTTCTTGCGATAGGCGTTGCCGCCGTCGCGATTTCCGGCATACTGATCGAAAAGGCATTCAGAACGGATCGTCTGCACCGGAGTGAGGACGAAATGGTGACCGGGGCGCAGATCATCGCCCTGATGCCGTCTGGAGAAATCATCGCACATTTGAGGGAACTGGCGGAGCGGACCCGCACACGCCTGACATTGATTGACGTTTCAGGACGAGTGCTTGCCGATTCTGAAGCTGAAATCGGGAAGTTGGACAACCATCTGAACCGGTCGGAACTTCAGGAAGCCCGTCTGCGCGGAAAGGGCATCGCAATCCGCTATAGCCGCACGCTGAAGAAGGAAATGCTTTACGTGGCCATCCCCCTGCGTGACGGAACGCGGACGACGGCGTACGTGCGTCTCTCCCGCTCCCTATCCGACATTACCGGCATGATCGACGGGACCAGAACGTCCATGTTCGGGATCACTTTTGTGGTGGTCGTTTCCTCCCTGTTGATAGCCCTGATCTTTTCCTTCACGGCGATCTTTCCCATCCGCAGGTTAGCGGCGTTCACGGGGAAGATCCGTACGGGGAGCGTTTCCGGTCTGCTGCGGTTCGAATCGCGGGACGAAATCGGAGAACTGACGGACAATCTCAACAAGATGGTTGCTGCGCTGGAGGAAAAGATCAGGAGTGCTGACGAGGAGACACGGAAGCTCGCATCCCTGTTCTCCGGAATGAGCGAGGGGGTCATGGTACTGGACGCCACGAACCGGATCGAGTCGGTCAACCGGGGGATGGAAGGGATGATCGGCCTCAAGCAAGAGGAGATGACCGGGAAAACGGTCCTGGAGGCCTTCCGGAACTTAGATCTCCACAATCTTCTGGAGAGGTTCCTGCAGAGCGATACGTCCCTCTGTGGAGAGATCGATCTGCGAAACGACCGGCTGGTTACGATGGATGTAACGATCTCCAGGCTACAGGGCGGGACTGGTGACGAGCTCAAGACCATGCTGGTCTTCCATGACTTGACGCGTTTGAAAAAGCTCGAACGGATCCGAACCGATTTTGTGGCCAATGTCACCCATGAAATCCGAACACCGCTCACGGCGATTATCGGATTTGCGGAGACCCTGCAACAGGGCGCTTTCAACAATCCGGAGACAGCCCGTAAATTCCTGTACACGATCCGAGAAAATGCCGAGCGAATTAACCGGCTCGTGGAGGGTCTCCTGACGTTGTCCGGCCTTGAACTCGGCGAGACGAAACTCCATTTGGAGCCGCTGCGCATCATCGATGTGATCGATCAAGTCCTGACCGTCATCGAGGCAAGGGCGCTGGAAAAGGGATTGACAGTCCGTAAAGAGCTCTCCGGGGAACTGCCTCCGATCCTGGCCGACCGCGACCGCATGGTACAGATTCTCTTGAATCTCCTGGACAACGCCGCCAAATTCACACATTCCGGCGGGACGATCTCCGTTTCGGCGTCGGCCGGTACGGAAGGGTTTCTGACCATCCGGATCGCCGATGCGGGCGTCGGTATCCCAAAGGCCGAAATCCCCCGTTTGGGTGAAAGGTTCTACCGGGCGGATAAGACGCGCTCCCGCGAGATGGGCGGTACGGGATTGGGGCTGTCCATTGTCAAACACCTCATGATGGCGCATCATGGGCGGATCAGCATCGACAGCACTCTGGGACACGGCACGACCGTTTCCCTCTATTTTCCTATCCATCGGGAAGGAACGGACCCGGAGAACGCACATCCGGACTGCGCGGATGCGCCGATCTTGAAATAACCGGATGAAAAATGAAGCGATACCTTTTCGAATCCGGCATGGATCAAGCGGTTGCAGATGATCGCCATGGAATGTTTTGAACGGCTGCGGCAGACGATCAATAGGCTTCGACTACGGCGGCTATGTCGCATTTTCGAGCATCATTTGCATCACCTGATTCATAATGCGGAGCGTATTCTCAAGCCCCATGTGAATCCCGGGATGACCGTCGTCGATATAGGCTGCGGGACCGGATATTTCACACTGGCCATGGCGAAACTGGTCGCTCCGGGCGGAAAGGTCATTGCGATCGACCTTCATGAAGAGGTGCTTGCGGCCCTCGGTCGCCGTGCTTGTGAAACGATTCTCTCTGACCGGATCGTCTTGCACCACTGCTGGCCGGACCGTATTGGGATGGTGAAGGACCCGGCCGATTTCATCCTCGTCTTCTGGGTAGCCTGCGAGGTAAGGGACAAGGTTAATTTCTTCGGTCAAGTATTCGATATTACCAAACCGGGCGGCCGGATACTCCTCGTCGAACCGAAGTTGCGCGTGACCCGGCGCCGCTTCCGAAAAACAGTGGAGATGTGCCAGGCGGCTGGTTTCCGTCTACTGGGCGAGCCTGCAGTGGCCTTGAGCCACGCCGTCCGGATGGAGAAAAGCGGATCGGCCTGGAACCCCCGTCGCCCAGTATCTTTTGAAAGCGCATGGGGCAGGGATAGCGACCAGCAAAAGACCGGTTTATGAACCGGTCGTCATGCTCCAGGTTACCGTTATTTTGGATTTGGAATAATGCAAAAAAAGATCCTTATAGCCGATGACGAAAAGGATATCGTCGATCTGGTCGTCTACAATCTTGAACAGGACGGGTTTGCGACCCTGCAGGCCTATGACGGCCTGAAGGCCTGGGAAACGATTCGGGCGCAACGGCCGGATTTGGTGCTGCTTGATCTGATGATGCCCGAAATCCCGGGAATGGACGTCTGCAGGATGATCCGACATGAAGCCTCTACGGTCGCCCTTCCTGTCATTATGCTGACCGCCAAGTCCGATCCCGTGGACAAGATCCTCGGTCTCGAGGTCGGGGCGGACGATTATATGACCAAACCGTTCCATGTCCGTGAACTCGTCGCCCGCGTCCGCGCGGTTCTCAGACGCTCGGAGAGAAAACCGGAGGACGATCCGCCGGAAATATTCACGTTCCGAGGGCTTCACATGGACGGCGGTTCCTGCCGCGTCTCTGTTGACGGCATACCGGTTGAGTTGAGTTCCCGCGAATTCAAGCTCCTCTGGTTCCTTGTCGGCCATCCCGACCGGGTCTACAGCCGGGATCAGCTCCTGGACCAGGTCTGGGGCGATGAGTCTTTTGTGGAGCCGCGCACGGTTGACGTTCACATCAGCCGGCTGAGAGCCGCGATCGAGCCGGATAGGGAAAATCCCCGATATATCCTGACCGTGCGGGGTATCGGCTACAAATTCGCCGACAAGGACGGGTAATACGGTTTCCCTCCGGTTGTCTATTCAACTTCATCAGATCTTCACATCCCCGTCATCGCCTCTAAACGAAACACTCCTATGATGTCTGCCCTTGTAGAACGATCAAACGATTGGCCTGTACCTGATGAGAGAATTCCGTCGGATAAAGTACGCTTAGAAGATGTGATCATCGACAACAGGAAAAGGAGATCGGCGTTATGTATGAATTGAAGGAGACGAGCGGACACGGAATGAGGGAGACGGGCGTCATATATGAAGTGATGGAGTCGACGGTCGAACCGGAATTGAGGACCCCGCCCGGCCCCGGTATCGACAGGGGAGCGAACGCGGCAAAATTTATCGAATCGCTGAAGATCCGGCCCCATTTTCACCCTGTGGTTGATCTCTTTTCGGCTTCGGTTCTCGGATTTGAAGTGCTGTCTCGGGGTGTCCCCCCGATGACAATGCCCCGGGATATGTTTGACGAAGCCAAGCGTCTTGGGGTGACCTGGGAGCTGGAGATGGCCTGCCGCGTGTCCGCATTCCGGGAGATCTCCGCGATGCCGGATGAGTTCCGGTCTCATCTCTATTTCATCAACGTCAGCCCGGACGTCTTCAACGATCCGCGCTTGGTGGAGAGATTCACCCTGTCCCGTCTCAAGGATTTCGGCGTCGACCCGCGGCAGCTCGTCATCGAGATCACCGAGGAAAAGCTGTTCGACTGTTTCGTGCAGTTCGGTTCGCTGGTTGCCCATTATACGAATCAGGGTTTCAAGATCGCGCTGGACGATTTCGGTGCGGGCTATTCCGGCCTGATCAACCTGGTCGCTTCGACGCCGCACTATCTGAAACTCGACATGGCCATTGTGCGGGAGGTCCACAAACACGATTACAAACAGAAACTCGTCAAGGCGATCACCGCCCTCGCGTCGAGCGTCAACGCCCGCCTGATCGCAGAAGGCGTCGAATGCATGGAGGAATTGGAGGTCCTCATCCGTCATGGCGTCCGTTATGTTCAGGGATATATTTTCGGGCGACCCGAGCCGGCGCCCTATGTCCTTTCCGAAGCGTGGAAAAAAACTCTCAGATCTGTGGTTGAAAAATACGATGTGACCACGGTGGACATGGATGAAAGGGTGGCCGGTATGGTCATCCGGCCTATCACGATCGCCAAGGATACAATGTGCTGCAGGGATCTGGATCTCATGATCAAGAAGCGGACGGATCTGGATCATGTGATCATCATTGATCATGGTAACGTGGTCGGACTGATCACGAGGCAAGCTTTCTATGCCGAAACCGGCGGCGCCTTCGGCTACCAGCTTTTTCAGAAAAAGCCCATCGAGGTCATCTGCAAACGGAATCCCCTGATCGTGGATGACAGGATGACGGTTACGATGATGGCAAAACTGGCCATGGGCCGGATGCAGGACGATCTGTACGACCCCGTTCTGGTGGTCGATGCGCAGGGCGCTTTTCTCGGAACCGTCACCGTCAAACAGCTCGTAACCAAGTCGGTCGAGCTGGAGGTCCGCTCTGCAATGGGCGTCAACCCGCTGACCAATCTGCCGGGAAACAACGTGATTCACCGCTGGATTCAAGATGCGCTGACATCGACGGAATATACGATCATCTATGCTGATCTGGATCAGTTCAAGGGCTACAATGACACTTACGGATTTCTCATGGGCGACGAGATGCTGCGATTCACGGCGGAAACCATCGCAACATGGCTCGAAAAGCTGCCGGTGAGAGGGCGCCTGGGACATATCGGCGGCGACGACTTCGTCATCGTCCTCAAGGGTATCCTGGAGGAAGAACACCTGACCGCTCTCTGCCGAAGCTATGACGAGCAAAAGCTCGTCCTCTTCAAAAACAACGACATTTCAAGGGGATATATCGAGGCGGCTGATCGCCTGGGAAACATGGTGCGAATGGCGCTTGTGACCATGAGCATGGCGGTTATCGACAGCTGCCGCGGATGGAACGATCCGCACCCGGCGCTGTTTTCCGAGGTCGCGGCCTCATTGAAGAAAAAGGTCAAGAGGATCACGGCCGAGAGTTGTAAAAGCGCGTATCTGTGCGAGAGGCGTCTGCATGCCTGATGTGTAATATACGGGATTCGTTCATATGGACGGGCCGGTCCGTTTCCCGTTTCGCAGAGCGGCAGCCTCCGGTTTGATTTCTCAGTCATGAAGAAACCAGGGGTCATCGCGGCGGTAGTCGCAATGGTCGGAGCCGCCCTCATTTTTTTCCATCTGCCGTGGGAGGAGGCCCCTTCGGGTCTGCAACGGTCGCGACCGGAGGTGCTGACCGGCGAACAAGTCATCGTGCGCTGGCACGACAAGGCCCCTTTCAGAAAGCGCCGGGGCGTCGCGCTGGTCCTCCACGGCCTGAACCTTCAACCCGAAAAGATGGAGAGTGTGATTTCTCTGCTCAACCGTGCGGGCATAGACGCCCTCAACGTTTCCCTTCGCGGGCACGGCGAAAACTACCTCCATCGGACGGACAAAGATCCGGAGGAGACGCGGTTGGATTCTTTTCGGACGGTTACTTACCCTCTTTGGTATTCCGAGGTCCGCCGCTCATATCTGAAAGTCCGGGAAAGGGCCCGCCAGAAGAAAACGTGCGTTTTTCTGATCGGATATTCCCTGGGCGGCCTCCTCGGCTGCGATCTGCTGATTTCGGATCCGGTTGTTCGTTTCGACAGGATGGTCCTGCTGGCCCCCGCTTTGAATGTCACGGTCGAATCGTATCTCCTCAAGGCCCTTATGCCTTTTCCCGGCATCGTTATCGACAGCCTCTCTCCCGCGAGCTATCGCAGCAATGACGGCACCCCCATGGCCGGCTACAAGGCCCTTTTCGAAGCCCTCGATCATTTTAAACGGCACTTGAATCCGGCGCTCAATGTCCCGACCCTCGTCTTGATGGATCGCGAGGACGAATTCATATCCCATGATGCGATACGGGAGATGATTGGGTCCCGGCGTCTTAACCTCTGGAAAATGACAACCGTACGCAAGATGCCGCACCCGGATTATCCCTATGCGCGCCATCTGATTATCGACGAGGCCTCGATGGGAAAGACGGCGTGGCGGGAAATGGGCGAAGCGATTCTCGGCCACCTGGTTCCATCCGCACAGGGGAGAGCATCCGCTCCGTTTTCGAAATAAGAGAGAGGCCGCCGGCATCTCCTTCCATTTCGCCTTTCGTGAGGCACGATACAACGCCGACCGCTCCCAGTGGATTATTTTCATTGTATTTTAACCCTTCCTTCATCGGCCCGTAACACCGATGACCTATAAGCGCTTCCGTGACAAGTCATTCGGGATCGCTTTGGAAATTCAATCCTACAAAAAAGGAGAACCAAAATGTTTCAGATCGAAGCGCTCAACCTCGCCTTGGGTTACGGAAAGCGTGTGATTCTGCCGAACGCCAACTTCCAGATCGGAAGAGGGGAGTTTATCAGCATCATCGGTCCCTCCGGCGCCGGGAAATCAACGCTGCTGATGTCACTTAATGCCGGCGTCAACATCTTCAGAGGCGAACTTCACGTGCTGGGCGAGCCGGTCCACCGGATCGGCAACTTCTCCCTCAAGGAACTCCGCGCGCGCATCGGGATTATCTTCCAGGGGTTCAACCTCGTCAAACGACTGACGGTGGTGGACAACATCGCCAGCGGCATGCTCGGCCGGATGTATCTCCTGCCGACGATGATCAAGTATTACACGTCACAGCAGTACGACAAGATCTGGGAGTATATGCGCATCGTCGGTATCGAAGACGCGGCACTGCAGCGATGTGACCGGCTTTCCGGCGGGCAGATGCAGCGCGTGGCCATCGCCCGGGCCATGGCCCAGGAGCCCGAAATCATTCTCGCCGACGAGCCGATCTCGTCGCTCGATCCAGTGAGCGCCCGGCGCGTAATGGATACGCTCAAGGCCGTAAACGAAAAATACGGAATCACCATCATTTCCAACCTGCACCAGCTCGACTACGCCCAAGATTACTGCACGCGCATCCTGGGCATACACGGCGGCGAGATCGTCTTCGACGGCGCCCCGGCAGCCCTGACCGACGACGTCGTCCGGCAGATCTACAATAGCTCCGGCGAGACCGCAAACGACGAGCCGAACGAGAGAGGCTTTATCTGCCGGCCCTTCGCACCCGAGGCGGCAGTGAACGCCTGAATCCGAAACCTGAAACCAACATTCACCAAAAGGAGAATCTCATGAAAAGACTGTTCACCATTTTGTTCACCATGGCCTTTGTCCTGCTTGTCTCGATCGGCTCCGCCCTTGCCGCGCCCGCTGACTGGCCCAAGAAGCTCGTCTTCGGCATCATCCCGACGGAATCGTCGTCCAACGTCACCGAACGGTTCGACAATCTCGTGAAGTACCTGGAGAAGAAGCTCGGCGTTCCCATCGAGGTGAAGGTCGCCACGGACTATGCCGGGGTCATCACGGGCATGCAGTTCAAACATGTCGATTTCGCCTATTTCGGGCCCAAGTCCTACGTCGAGGCGTCCCTGCGCGCCAATGCCGAAGCTTTCGTCATCGAAGTCGGCACGGACGGAACGAAAGGGTATCACGGGCTTATTATCACGAAAAAGGGCGCGGGCCTGAAAACCATGGCCGACCTGAAGGGAAAGGTCTGGGCCTTCGTGGACCCCAATTCCACCAGCGGCACGCTCGTCCCCATGGTCCACTTTCTCAATGAATTAAAGCTCGACCCCTCGACCTATTTCTCGAAAGTCATCTACTCCGGCAGCCATGAGGCTTCCATGATTTCTGTTAAATCAGGGAAGATCGATGCCGCCTCTACCAATGATCTTGACATGGCCCGCGGGAGCGGGAAGCAGTGGAACTCGGAAAAAGATTTCGAGATCATCTGGACATCACGGTTGATTCCCGGATCGCCCATGGCGTACCGCAAGGACCTGCCGCCGTCGTTGAAAAAGGCCCTGACCGATGCTTTCCTGGCCTACGGTGACAAGGAGGGTCTCGATATGCTGAAAATCAAAGGCTACGAACCTGCGACGGACAAGACCTATGATCCGATCCGGGCGTTGATAGACGTACAGAAACAACTGAAGAAATAACGCCGCACTTTTCTTACCTTTGCCGCGAGAGGGGGCGGGACGCCTGATGCCCCGCCCCCTCCTAAGAGAAACGATGATGCCGTTAGCCGAGATCAAGAGCAAAACAAACCCCTTCAGCGCCTTCAAGCTGGCGATCCTGATGCTGGCCCTGATCATTGTCACCTGGAGCTGGAAATCGACGCAGATGAGCGTTTCCGCCCTGCTCGACGGCTGGCAGAACATTCTCGTCTACATCGGGGGAAATCCGGAAATCGCCGACAGCGGCTTTTTCCCGCCGAGCCTGAAGAGCTCCGGCCTCAACCGATATCTCGTCTCCATGCTGGAAACGGTGCAGATGGCCATCCTCGCCCTCATCCTCTCGGTGTTTATCGCCTTTCCGCTCGCCTTTGCAGCCTCGCGCAACACGCTGGAGATCCTGATCCCCGGCAGGCGGATCGTTTCGCTGGCGCTCCGGAAGGCGCTCTACACATCGATCCGGTTTTTCGCGAACCTTTCGCGCTCCATCAACGAACTGGTCTGGGCGCTGATCTTCGTGTCGGCCGTGGGGCTCGGTCCCATGCCGGGCATCCTGGCACTGGGCATCCACACCTCGGGGGTGCTCATCAAGCTCTTCTCCGAGGGGATCGAAAACGTGCAACCTGAGCCACTCACGGCGCTGATGGCCACCGGCGCCGGGCCTCTCAAGGTCATCCGCTATGCCGTCATCCCGCAGATCACGCCCTACTTCGTCTCCATGACCCTCTACCGCTTCGAGTCCGACGTGCGCTCGGCAACGATCCTGGGCTTCACCGGCGCGGGAGGAAT
>JAFGRP010000127.1 GCA_016935075.1 Deltaproteobacteria bacterium
CCTGCTACACCATCGGTCAGCGGGGAGGTCTGGAGGTGAGCTCCCCTGCGCCCCTGTATGTGTTTGCGATCGACGCCCCGGGCAACCGTCTGGTTGTAAGTCAAAAAACGGATCTCCGGGCGGAGGGGCTCGTCGCGGATCAGGTGAACCGCCTGGTCGATTCGTTTCCGGAGGAAGCCCTGGCGAAGATCCGCTACGCCCACCGGGCCGCGCGCTGCCGGATCTCCGAGAAGGACGGCCGCCTCACGGTCCGATTCGCGGAGCCCCAGGGGGCCGTTACGCCGGGACAATCGGTCGTGCTCTACGACGGGGAAACCGTCCTCGGCGGAGGGATCATCCGGGATGTATTCCGCATTCAGAATATTGCTTGACGCCGCTTTTTCTGAGGTATATCGTATAGACGTTTAATACGATTCCGTGACAGGAGGAGCATCATGTCCACCCAGATGATCATCCGGATCGAACCGGAACTCAAAGACAAAGTCGGCCGATTTGCACGGGCGGAGGGGAAAACGACGAGCGACGTCGTCCGGGAATTGCTCGAGGAATACATCTCCAGCCGGGATATCGCCGCCTATGTCGACCACCTTTGGAAAAGGATCGGGGGGCGGCTGTCCGCGCAGGGCGTCACGGCTGAGCGGATTCCCGAGGCCATTCAGAAAATCAGACGGGGGAAAGGATGAGGATTGTCCTGGATACCAAGATCTTCATTTCCTCCTTTTTCGGCGGCAATCCAAGGGCCATCATCGATTTATGGAAGAACGGCCGTCTGACGCTCTGCCTTTCACGGGACATCTTTGATGAATATATCGAAGTCCTCCGTCGCCTGGGACTCGACGACACCCCGGAGCTGGAAGAGCTGCTGAAGCTTTTCGCCACAGGCTTTCACATCGTCTTCACAACCAGAACACCGGAAATTTACGTCGTTGCCGATCCGGACGACGACAAATTCATCGCCTGCGCCCTGGCACTGAAGGCCGGCTGCGTTGTTTCCGGCGACAAGACATTGGTCGATGTTCGCCTGCATCAGGGGATCAGGATCGTTACACCCCGGGAATTTTTTGAGATCATGGAGGATTTATAGGGAGAGACAACGGGTAGGTGACAGTAAAAATTGAGCAGCGGGAGGAATGCCGAGGAATGAATCCTTTTACATGACACCCAAGCCCCTGAAATGTTATTGACATATAGGCCGCCTTTTTTTATGCTGAAATCAATGGAAAGATTTGTTGATTGGGGGGATTATGCACAGAACCATAGAAGCTTTATATAAAGACGGAAGGATCATCCCCCTGGGAGAGATGATCCCCGTGCGCGAAGCCAAGGTCCTCGTAACCTTTCTGGATGAAAAGAGAAGGCGGACGGCGGCGCCCGGGAAAAAAAATACTCTGAAGCTAAAAACATATCTCTGCGGCGGGAAAATCCGGGAGTTTACCAGGGAAGATGCTTATGTCTCCAGAATCTGAAGGCATCTTTATCGATACCAATATCCTGATCTATTCGACTTTCCCGGATTTTGATTCCGAAAAGCATATCCAATCCCTTGAATCCTTGAATCGGCTTCTGCAATCGGGCAAGCCGCTCTTTGTATCGTCTCAAATATTGAGAGAGTATTTCGCCATCTCAACGAACGGCAGCATATTCAAGAGGCCCCTCAACCGCAAACAGGCTATCGGAAAGATCCATGAGTTTCTCAAGCGCTTCAACCTCCTTTTAGAAAAAGAAACAACAATTCAAACCCTTATGGATTTGATTGAAAAACACACCGTTTCGCGGCAGAAGATTCATGACCTGAATATTGTAGCAACCATGATCGATCATGGAATCTCACATCTTCTTACGTACAACAAAAAGGATTTCAAAAGAATCAAAGATATCTCCCTGTGCGAATTGTAGCTCCGGCAAGAATTCCGTCTGGCCGAATCTTTATCGACGGGAAAAGAGGCAGGGGAGAAGACCGCTCCCGCTGATGACCGCATTGGGTCTTAAGATGAACGACATCGTGATTGCAGGTTATATCCCCGGGGCCATCGGCCGCATCACCGAGTTGCACGCAACGTATTACTGCAGGCATTGGGATTTCGGCCTCTTCTTTGAAAGCAGGGTTGCATCCGAACTCTCGGAATTTTTGCGGCGTTTCGATCCGGGAAGGGATGGCTTCTGGACGGCCATACGGGGGGGCTGCATCGATGGGTCCATCGCGATTGACGGCGCCCAGGCCGAGACGGAGGGGGCCCATCTGCGATGGTTTATCGTTGCCGACGCGATCAGGGGGCAGGGAACCGGAAACCGTCTCATGGAAGAAGCCGTGGGCTTCTGCAAATGCAAGAGATATTCCCGCATCTTCCTGTGGACGTTCCAGGGACTTCATCCGGCCCGCCACCTCTACGAGAAATTCGGATTTCGTCAAGTCGATCAGATGGAAGGGGAACAATGGGGAAAACCGGTGCTGGAGCAGCGGTTTGTTCTGGCGCTCCGTTGAGAATTTTCTTGAGGGGGAGGAAAACGCGTGAAAGAAGAAATCACCCTGAAGGCCATACAGGCCTTTTTCCGGAAGGATCTTTTTGCCGGGTTCGTCGGCATTGAACTGATCGAGGCGTGCAACGGCCGGGCCAGGGCGCGCCTGCCGATCGGCGACCGCCATCGAAACGGCCTCGGCCTCGTCCACGGCGGCGCCATCTTCACGCTGGCCGATCTGGCCTTTGCGGCAGCCGTCAATTCCCGGGGAAGGGCCGCGGTCGCGATCCACTGCTCGATCTCCTATCTGAAGGCGGCGGCAGGGGACGTCCTTTTCGCCGAGGCCGAGGAGGTCTCCTGCGGGCCGAAGATCGCCGCCTACACGATCCGGATCACGGATGCCCCGGGGGAGATAATCGCCCGCTTTGAAGGGATGGCCTATCGGAAGAAAGATCACTGGTGAAATGATCAGTTTTTCATCTTGACAGGATGAAGGAATTCATATAGAGGCTACAGCCTGTTCAACCAGATCGGAAGGAGGGCTTTTTTTGGCTACACACAAATCCGCAGAGAAGAGAAACCGGCAGGCCGGCAAGCACCGCGAATGCAACAACATCGTGAAATCGAGCATCAAGACCGGCGTGAAGACCGTGCTGGAGGCCGTCGAAACGAAGAATCCGGAGGCGGCAAAGGCTGCTCTGGCCAAGACCGTTCCCGTGATCGCCAAGGCGGCGGCCAAGGGGGCTTTTCACAGGAAGACCGCGTCGCGCAAGATCTCCCGCCTGACGAAACGGGTCAACGCCCTGAAGGCCTGACCTTTACTCAAAAGGCGGACATCATCAGACGATATGCCCTCTCGGCTGTGTCATCGGCCAGCGCGGTGAGGGCATTTTTGCGGCTCGTCTCCGTCATGCCGACGGTCGTCACGGGGTAATCCCGGGTTCCCACAAAGGCCCTGTCCGCCCAGATTGCACGGCCGCTTTCCCGCTCCTCGAAGGAGATTTCCAGTGTGACCGTGATCCGGTCCTCGGCCGAGAGATTGGCCGCCTTGTAAGAGAGCGGCGAGGTCTGGAGGCTGCGAACGGTCCCCCGGCAGATCACATCCGCCTCCCCCCGGCTGCGGGCCAGCTTGAAGCGGCCCTCCTGGACTAACCGGCTGATAAAGGCGCTGCGGAAGATGTTCTCTGCATAGGCCTCGCCGGTTCGGTTGGTGAAGACATCGACAAAGACCGTCCGGAGTCCGGGGGCGACCGATTCTTCCCCCCCCACAAAATGATATTCGCAACCGGTCAGCAGAAGCGCGGTCAGGACCATCAGAAAGCCTGTTTTCCACCTGCCTGGGAATAGAGTTGAAATCCGTTTCCAAGCATCCTTCCCGACATTCATGCCGCGCCTCTTCAAACCCTTTTTTCCGGGGGATTTAATGGGGAAACGATGCAGCATCATGTCCCCATTGGCCAGCCAGTCTGACATTCATATAGTTTAACCTCGAACGACGATGTTCACCAGTTTTTTCGGCACGTAAACCACCTTGACGACCTGCTTTCCGGCGGTGAGGCCGGCGATCCGCTCGTCGGCCAGCGCCAGGGCCTTGATCTTCTCCCCCTCCTCATCGGCGGGAACGCTGATCCGGTTCCGCACCTTGCCGTTGATCTGAATCACGATCGTGATCTCTTCTTCCGAGGCAACCGCGGGGTCGAACCCGGGCCAGGCCCCATTGGCCAGGCTCTCGTTCCGGCCGAGGAGCGTCCATAGCTCTTCGGTGATGTGGGGAACCAAGGGGGAGAGGAGCAGGATGACGGCCTCGACCGTCTCCCGGATGACGGAAAACGCGAGCCGGTCGTCCGCCTGTGGGCGCGGCAACTGGTAGAGGGCGTTGACGAGCTCCATCACGGCGCTGATTGCCGTGTTGAAGTGGAAGCGGTCCTCGATGTCCGAGGTGACCTTCCGGATCGTCTGGTGGGTCTTTCGGCGCAGGGTCTTGAGGTCTCCCTCCAGCATCTCCCCGCCGGCGAAGGGTTCCACATCCCGGATCTCCTCCTGATAGTCCAGGATGATTCGCCAGGTCCGGTTCAGGAAACGGAAGGAGCCGTCGACGCCCTGGTCGCTCCATTCGAGATCCTTTTCCGGCGGAGAGGCGAAGAGACAGAAAATCCGCGCCGTGTCGGCCCCGTAGGCCTCGATCAGATAGTCCGGATCGACGACGTTCTTGAGCGACTTGGACATCTTCTCGGTCTTGCCGATCTGAACCTCCCGGGCGCATTGCATGCATTTCCCCTCTTTGACCTCATCCGGGAAGAGGTAGCCGTGTTCCGGGCAGCGCATCGTTTCCTTGCAGACCATTCCCTGCGTGAGAAGGTTCGTAAACGGTTCGTCGACGCCGAGGACGCCGAAATCGCGGAGCATCTTCGTGTAGAAGCGCGCGTAGAGGAGGTGAAGGATCGCATGTTCGATGCCCCCGATGTACTGGTCCACCGGCATCCAGTAATCCAGTTTCTTCCGGTCGAGGCCCGGCTTGACGTCGTGTCGGGCCGAACAGAAACGGTCGAAGTACCAGGAGGACTCGACGAAGGTGTCCA
>JAFGRP010000128.1 GCA_016935075.1 Deltaproteobacteria bacterium
GGCCCGCGCGGCCGGCTTTGTCTCCGCCAGTCTGGGACGGCGGGTCCTGCGCGTCGATACGGCCGCGCTGGCCGCCCTGGCCGTCCTTCAATACGAGTGCGGGGCCCTGGGCGGCCCGCCGGAGGATGCGGACCATGAGGGATAGGCGGTACGGGGGATTCCTGCGGCGTGCCCTGGCCTTTGGCATCGACAAGGCGATCCTCCATCTCTGCGCCCTCTTCCTCTTCGCCGTCGGCCTGCTCGCCCTGGGTCTCGTGGGGAGCATCTCCCTTGACGTCCTGGACGAGGCGCCGGAAAGGCTTTGGATGTTCGCCATCCTGCACGGGACGGCCTCCCTGTTTGCCAGCCTTCTCTATTTCACCTGGTTTCACGGCAGCGTCGGCCAGACCCCGGGAAAGATGCTCCTCGGGCTGAAGGTCATCCGCGCGTCAGGCGAATCGCTCTCCTTCGGCTTCGCCTTCCTCCGCTGGGTCGGCTATCTGGTCTCCTCGTCCCTGTTGGGACTCGGATTTCTCTGGGTTCTTTTCGACAGCCGTCGGCAGGGTTGGCACGACAAGATCGCCGACACCCTGGTCATCCGCGTCGGCAGGAAAGCATCGGAGGAGAAGAACGCGGAGGAGGCCGGCGGGCTTCGGGAAGCAGCCTCTCCCTTCCCTGAAAAAGGGCTTGACAAAGGAGGGGATATTGGGTAGTAAAGCCTTCCCTTTCGGCGGAAACGGCGCGAGGCGCGGGCCGGTAGCTCAGTCGGTAGAGCAACGGACTGAAAATCCGTGTGTCGACAGTTCAATTCTGTCCTGGCCCACCATGAGTTCAACCGCGGGAGAAATCCCGCGGTTTTTTTATTGCTGTATTTACAGGCAGGACGTGAAGAGCCGGGGAATCCCTTATCCATCGATTCTTCCGGCTCTTCACGAATTCACTCTCTGGTGCCTATGATCCCTCAATAGCGTTCAAATTTCTGGAAGTTATGAGCATCTTCGGCAATGCCAAACCGCGACACCCCAAAGGTCCAGGTAACTTCGCCAACGTAAAGATCGCCCCGTGAGTCCACGCAGAGCGTGTGGGGGGAAACAAAATTACCGGGTGCCGTTCGATCCGCACTGCACCAGTGGAGCAACACATTCCCCTTGAGATCGAGGACCCGAACCCCCCCCGGCAGATCGTGCTTGATCAATCCATTTGTAAAGGAGCTTTGACCGGGAACCCACCACAGTTCGGACACATAGACCCGGCCTTCCGAATCAAAGGCAATGTCCGTAGGTCTTTGAAGATGCGTCCACATCTCCAGGAGCTGACCCTCCCGCGTGTAGATGTGAATACGATCATTCTCGCGATCCGTCACGAACACCCGATTATCCGGCGAGATCGCAATCCCGTGCGGTAAGCGGAACTGGCCGGGGCCGGATCCCGGTTCACCCCATGACTGGATCAAGGTCCCGTCAGCGGTAAAGCGGTGCACCCTTGCGTTACCGTACCCGTCGGAAACGTAGATCTCCCCATCGGGAGCAATGGCGGCATCCGTCGGCCGATTAAAGGGTGGCCCAGCCTCCTTGACGCTGCTGTGCGTTTTTCCATCATAGCCTGTCTTGGAAGGGATTCCAGACTGGCCAATCACCATCCGTTGCTCGCCTTCTGGCGTAAATTTTCGCAGCGTGTGATCGCCGTCGTCGACGGCATACACCATATCATCCGGCCCTATGGCTATCCCGTGGGTTCTCGGGGTGAAGATCCCTTCCCCCCAGGAACGGATGAAATGACCCTCACGATCGTACACGATGACGCGCGCATCTTGGCGTGTCATCAAATAAACGTTGTCCTGGGAATCGACGGCCACCCCATCGACATCCCGGTGAATGTACCCGTCCGGCAGCTTTTCCCATCCTTCAATGACCCTGAATCTCGGCGCTGAAACCATGCGCATATCCTCTTTTTTATTGACCACACCCTCTAGACTCGAATCTCGCCAAAACAGTTGCACCTCTCGCAGCCTATTTCTTGGTCAAGGGCAGCAACTCGACGAGTGTTTTTTCGTATTCTGTCCAATAGTCGTTATATTGTTCCGCATCCATATACCGAAGTGTCAACCCCATGTCGGCCATGCGCTTCTGATGGTCCTCCGAAGAAATGACGCTTTTGATCGCCTTGTTTAAAATGTCTATGACCGGTTTGGGGGTTCCCGCCGGAGCCGCAAAGCCGCGCGAGGAGGCGTTGTATAACTTGTATCCCGCCTGTTCGAAGGTCGGAACGCCGGGATAAAAGCGACTGGGCATATTGTCCATGATACCGAGGATGCGCACTTCCCCGCTCTTGAATTGGGAAAGGAGATCCCCCACGTTGGCACAGAGAACGTCGATCTTGCCGCCCATGAAAGCGGTCATCGCCGAGGCAACCCCCTTCGAGAAATGAACCATCGCAAACTTGGCATTCGCCATTTTCTGAAGCTGCAGGATGGCAAAAGCCTCATCGCTCTGGATACCGGTTGTTGAAATCGTCACCTTGCTTGGTTTTGCCTTTGCGGCATCGATCACGTCCTGAAGCGTCTTAAACGGACTGTTCGCCGTCACGGCAAACAGAGCGGGATCAATGACGTGCAACGCCAAAACCTGGAAGTCCTTCTTACTGTAGGTGGCTTTTCGCGCGGGATCCAGGTAAGTGACCACGGCGGAAGGAAAGTTTGTGTTGCCTAAGGTGTACCCATCGGGCTTGGCCTGCGTCAAGGCGGTATACCCGATCTGCCCGCTTGCGCCGGGTTTGTTCACAATCACGACCGGAACCCCGAGCTCTTTCTCCAACCCACTGGCCAGAAGACGTGCTCCGGCATCGGTGCTGCCGCCGGCTGAAAAACCAACGATGATCTGGATGGCCTTTCCTTTTTCCGGGAAAGCAGCCGCGCCCCCATCCGCTGCGATCGACAAGAGAACCATGATGACGGAGACAAACACAACCTTTCCGATCCCGCAGAAAATCTTTGCCCTCATACCGCACCTTCCTTTCTTGATGCCCCGCTACTGATGGTTTGCAGTCTTCTCAACCGATAGACCGCCCAAGCCGCCCTGATCATCCAACCACAACTTATTGCACTCTTATGCCCAATTCCGTACGTTCGGACTCACCCCATTCCCGCCTATTCCGAGAGCAGGTCCTTTTTCTTTCTGAAGAAGGTGAAGGCGGGGGCAATCAATACGAACAGAGCCAACGAGAAAAGAACGACGGCAATAGGGCTTTCGAGAAAAATATGGAAATCGCCCTGCGACATATCCAGCGAGGTACGCAGGGAATGCTCCATCAAGGGACCCAAGATGAGCGTCAGTACCGCGGGAGCGAGAGGAAAATCGAGTTTTCGGAACAGATAGCCGAGCACACCGAAGAGGATCATGATGAAGATATCGAAGGTGCTGTTGTTCACGCTATAGGCGCCCACCATCATGAAAGCGACGATGATTCCAAACAGGAGGCCGTAGGGAACCTTGAGCAACTTGACCCATATCCCGATAAGCGGAAGGTTCAGGATCAGGAGAATGACATTGCCGACGTAGAAACTGGCAATAACCCCCCATGCCACGTCTGCGTGTTCCTTAAAGAGAAAGGGCCCCGGGATCAGGCCGTGCATCATGAAGGCTCCCATGATCACGGCCACCGTGGGGGAAGCCGGAATACCCAAGGTGAATAGGGGAATGAGGGCGCCGTTGGCATGGGCGTTGTTCGCAGATTCGGGTCCCGCAACGCCCTCGATCATCCCCGTTCCGAACCTTTCCGGTTCCCGAGAAGCCTTCTTTTCGGCGATGTACGAAAGAAACGCCGATGCCGATCCGGTCATCCCCGGCACAAGCCCGAGGAGCGTCCCGATCACGCTGCCGCGAAGAATAGGAGCCACCGAACGCTTGATATCCGTTTTGCCCGGGATGAGCGTACTCATTTTGGCAAGGGATATCTGATCGAGTTTTGTCTCGGCGTTGGCCAGAATTTCACCCAACCCGAAGAGACCCATAATGACGGGGACAAAACCAATTCCATCCATGAACTCCATTCGACCGAAGGTGAATCGTGGCAACCCCCTCACCGGATCCATGCCCACCATCGCTAAAATCAGGCCGAAAAATCCCATCATCAGCGCCTTAATGACAGACTTGCCGGCCAGCCCCATCATCAGGGACAAGCCCAAGGTGATTAACGCGAAGAATTCAACCGGTCCGAACTGAAGCGCCACCCGGGTCATCGGCCCGGCGGCGACCACAAGGGCAATCGTCGCAATCGTCCCCCCGATGAAGGAGCCGATCGCAGAAATCGTCAGCGCGACTCCCCCTCGCCCCTGTCGTGCCATTTCATACCCTTCCAGACAGGTAATCGCTGAAGCGGCTTCTCCCGGCACATTCAGAAGCACGCTGGTAATCGTCCCACCGTATTGGGTTCCATAGAAGAGAGCCGTCAGCATGATGATCGCCCCTGTCGGGCTCAGATGGAACGTCAGAGGAATCAGGATCGCACATCCCGCCACGGGTCCCACACCCGGAAGTACGCCGATGAGCGTCCCCAGAACGGATCCCGTGAGAGCAAACAGCAGGTTTTGGGGGGTGAGGGCTACCGAAAAACCCATCAAAAGGTTTTGAAGCGCGTCCATGTTTTTTCCTCCTTAAAGGCCCAAGGCCGCCAGGAAGGCAATGGCTGAACGTGGGAGTTGCACATCCAGATAGCTTCCGAAGAGATGGAAGATCCCCGCACTCCCCGCAACGGCAACAATCAGGGTGATCCAGCGGCCCTGTTGTCCGTGGACTCGCAATAGAAAAACGAGAAGAAAGAACATGGACAATTGGAAACCGATATAATCCATGACAAAAGTAGAGAGGAGGAGGGCGACCAGAACGGACAAGAGGCGCCTCATCCCCTCTCCTTGTGGAAGAAGGGATGCCGCCTTAGGGCCAATTTTCAAATGGGATGCTTGAAAAAACCAGACAAGGGAAAGCCCTCCCATGACGACCCCCAACCAGAAAGGGAAGAAGCCGGGCCCGGGCCCCAGCGACGTGTAGTACTCCATTCGCCAAGCCTCCCACGTCACAAACGCTGAAAAAGCCACGAAGCAAAGGGCCGCTGATTGATATATCCGCCGCATCCTTTCCCCCTTTCCCGGTCCATTCAAGTGACGGATCATAAACGACAGGATCCGTCACAGTGACGTTATCCCTTTTCCAGAAGGACTTCGCGATTGACAAGATAATCGATATCGGGCGTCTCTCCCTTCAGGATCGAAAGGACGTTGCGGGCGGCCTCGATCCCCATTCGGATGTAGGCTTCCTCCGTCCCCGCTCCGACATGAGGTGTCAGAACAACTCGCCCTCCTTCCGAAAGGCGTCGAATATCGGCCGGAGGTTCCTGTTCGAAGGTATCCAGGGCGGCCGCCGCAATCGTTCTCTTCTCCAATGCGTTGATCAGCGCCCCTTCATCGACAAGGCCTCCCCGCGCCGTATTGATCAACCAGGCGCTCTTTTTCATCAACTCCATCTCGGGCTGGCCAATGAGATGCCGGGTCTGCTCGGTAAGAGGGCAATGAAGACTCAGGATATCCACTTCCTTTAACAGATCCTCCAAACGAGACACCCTCGTCACATTCGGGGGAAAATGGTCTGGAGGAAGCAACGGTTCAAAAACCCAGACCCTCATGTCAAGCGGCGCAACCAACGCGTGAACCCGGCGACCGATCCTTCCATATCCGACCAAACCAAGTTTTTTTCGATACAGCTCCTGGCCGCGGAACGTTGTCTTGTCCCAGATACCCTGGCGCATTCTCTGGTCAAGCCAGGGAATCTGCTTCGCCAGACAGAACATCAACGCCAACGTGTGCTCCGCTACCGACTCATAATTCGCGGTGGCGGATATCATGACGGGAATCCCCTCTGCCGTGGCGGCCACCACATCGATATTGTCGAAGCCTACGCCATGCTTGGCGATGACCTTTAGGCTCCTTGATGCAGCGACCACGCCTTTTGTGGCCTTTCCGGTCCTGATGATGAGTGCGTCTGCCTTCTCATCCCTGATTGTACGCATCAAGAGTTCGGGATCTGGATAAGGGCCGGTAAAGACCGTCCTGCAATGATCCCGGAGGATGTCCATGGCCTCAGCCGCGATGGTATCTCCTGTAACAACCACCGTAAAAGACGTTCTTTCATCCCTCATCGGCTTGCCTCTCCTTTACCGCTCTCATACCCTGAAGACTCCATAACCCATAAAATGCGTTTCATATTTTCATTTGAGTGCGTTTCGAGTAAATTGCGAACCTTCTCCGCTTCACGGTTTCTAAAAGACGTAAATATCTCCTTATGCTCAATATATCCAAGTGCTGGGCGTTCATGAACCCGCATGGAAATCGGCATCGCCCAACGGACCCTTTTGGCGAGGGAGCCAAAGGATGCGATGAGTTCTGCATTGTTGCAGCAGAGAACCATGCCATCATGAAAGGAATGATTCAGTTCCTGCAGGCGCTTGATATCGTTTTTCCCTAGGGCCTCTTCCATCTGGACAAATAAAGCGGCAAGTCGGTCTATATCTTCGCTTGTAGCCCTTAATGCGCCCTTCATGGCCCCGAAGGCCTCAACGATATTCTTGAGTTCGTAAATATCCGCGAACTCTTTTTTACTGAATTGGATAATCTCGCGCCCCAGGTGCGTCCTGCGGATAAAATTCATATCCTCAAGCCGCTGTAGCGCTTCCCTTGCAGGCACACGACTCACGCCGAATTGCTTGGCGACGCCTACTTCACTGACACGGGAACCGGGCTTCAGTTTACGGGATAAGATAGATTCTTGAAGATGTTGAACCAACCGACCGACCAACGTTTCGCGATGAATCTCAAGAATGGAATGGTCTTGTTCCATTAGGACGACCTCACCTTCCTACGCATCCCATTGGCTTCTGTATACAACTATACAGGCATACTTATCGTGTCAAGAAAAATTTTCCAGGCCTCCTTCTTTTCTGCATAGGCCTGGATTCAATCCCCCAGCGAACCTCCTTTCAGAATATAATTGACAATAAAAACAGGAAAGATGTATAGGCCCTCAAGATGATTTCGGGAGACAAGAAAATCACGTTTTACACGTGCTTTTTGTTGGAGAAGGGTTTACCGCAGACGCCTTGCACCACCATCGAATGAACGAGGGGTTGCGGAGCGATGCCGCAGCCCCTTTTTGCCGCGTGGCGGGCGCATTCCCGCCGCGGTTCCTCGACGGGAAAGATCTCGTGGCCGTTGGGAATCGCCAGGGCCTACAGACAGCGAGGACTGCCGCCGGGAAAAGAAGGTCTTCCGCCGCAGGCGGTTCGGGTCGGGGAGGCAACCTTGGATCGCAAACTGCTGATCGTCGACGATGAGCGCGCCATTCGCGACCTTTTCCAATCCGCTTTGAGCGAGGCGGGCTACGAGGTCTACCTGGCCGAAGAGGGCCAGCAGGCGCTGGAGATCCTCCGGCAGCAGCGGATCGACCTGATTTTTCTCGACCTGAAGCTCTTCGGCATGAACGGCATCGACCTGTGCCGGCAAATCAAGAAGAACCATCCCCTCTCGGTGGTCTATGCGATCACCGGTTGGTCGGGCCTCTTTGAGGTCGAGGAGTGTCGGGAAGCCGGATTCGACGACTATTTCACCAAACCGATTCCCCTGGAACTCCTGTTGAAGGCGGTGGAGGAGGCCTTCGCCAAATTGAGACGCTGGAAGAGTCCCTTCCCGCCCCTCTGAACCCCGAAGGAGCAGCGCAGCAGATGACATCCCCGGCCAAAGGCCCGCAGCGACGGGTCGACCATTCCCCTTCGCAGCCCGGCCCTGAAGGAGCGCCGGCCGCCGAGGCCCTCTATCGCGCCATCGTCACCCAGGCAGGGGATGCCGTCGCCGTCATCCGAAACCGGCGCTTCCTCCTCGTCAACCCTTCCTTCTGCACCCTCTTGGGCTATCGCCAGGAAGAGATCTCCGGAAGCGCCGTCGCGACCGTCTTTCCCGAGCGGGAATGGGAGCGGCTCGAGGAATGGCACCAGCGGAGCCAGAGCGGCGAGATGCTGCCCAGCATCTATGAGATCAGCGGGACCCGGAAGGGGGGCGAGTGTCTCACCCTCGAGGCGAGTGCCAGCGACCTGACAGGCGAAGGGCCTGCGGACCTGCTGCTGATCCTGCGCCCCATTCCCGAACGAGGCAAGTTGGAGTCCCAGACGATCCAGGCCCACAAGATGGAGGCCATCGGAACCCTCGCCGGAGGCATCGCCCACGACTTCAACAAC
>JAFGRP010000129.1 GCA_016935075.1 Deltaproteobacteria bacterium
GAACCCTGAACCGAAAACAACTCGGAAGGGTACGATGAACGTGCTAGAAAATCCCAAGTCTTTCAAACAGGTGCGGGGTTTTTTTTCCAATCCTCTCGAAGCAGACTGGATACCTTGTCAGGATGCTGAACCGAATGAATCGACCCTGAATTCTCGAGCCAATCTCCGAACAATAGATTCATCGCATTCACCTCCACCGCATCGGCCGGTGGTGACGCACGTGCTTTGCTTGCTGGCCCCCATCCTTGGTTTCTTACTCGAAGGAAAGTGGAGTCAGAGGGATCAGCCTTTGAACGGGCTTATAGGTTGAAACGGGAATGAAAGGAGGAAAATTCCATGAAGAACATCTTCGGTTTTTGGAAGGCTATGGTTCCGGCCCTGGCGTTGAGCGTCATGTTGGCAACCTCAGTCTATGGCGAGGACACCGTCAAGGTTGGGGTGGTCGGGCCGCGTACCGGCGACGCCGCCGCCACCGGCAAGGCTTTTGAAGAAGGCATCGAACTGGCCCTGGACCGAATCAACAAGGCGGGGGGCGTGCTCGGCAAAAAGATGGAGGTCGTTTTCGAGGATACCGCCGGTGACCCGGCCAAGGCGGCGTCAGGGATCGAGAAGCTGATTACCAGGGACAAGGTGGTGATGGCTGTGGGAGAAAGTCATTCTTCCGCCGCCCTGGCCGAGATAGATATCGCCAATCGCTACAAAGTGCCATTGATCATCGCCGAAGCCTGGCACGACGATATCACCGGGAAGGGGTACAAATATGTCTTCCGGGCGGGTCCTGCCAACAGCGGCGTGGTGAATGAGAATATCGTGAAATTCATCAAGGATTACGGCTTCAAGAAAGTTGCCATCGTGGCGGAAAACTCCGATTGGGGACTGGGCATCAAAGGCTTGGCCGAAGCCGGACTGGACAAGGCGGGCATTCCCTACATGACCGTGGTGACGGAGCGAAAGGCCCAGGACCACTATACCGAACTCAACAAAATTATGAATTTCAAGCCCGACATGCTCCTGGCCTTTGTTTATGGATTTGGTGTGCACTACCTGATCGCCCAGGCCAGCGAGGTGGGATTGGTGCCGGGACAGGCCCTGATCCTGGAGGGTGCAGGGCCTCCCAGCCTGTGGCCTGAGTTCTGGCAGACCGTTGGTGATGCGGGTAACCTGGAGCTTTTCGTTTCGCGGATGCATGCCGAGGTCCAGCTGACGGACATCGCGAAGGAATATCACGAGGCCTACGTGAAAAAATTCAACAAGGAGCCAAGTGACTACAAGTCCCGTTCAATCTTCGACGTGCTTTTAGTCGCCGCCGACGCCATCAATCGAGCCGGATGCATGGATTCGGACAAACTCGTGGAGTCCCTGGAAAAAACCAGCCTCACCGTGGGAAGCGGCGTGGTGGAGTTCGGTACGACCAAGGGCTCCTACGCCTACCATCAATGGCAGCCACCCATGCTGATCATCCAATGGCAGGATCGCAAGCAGGTAGTGGTCTATCCCAAGGAAGGGGCTACAGGGGAACTGAAGCGCTGATCATGAGAAGGCCGCTCTGAACAGGGGCGGCCTTTAATCGACTCATTTTAGGCCATCAAGGAGAATCCCCGGAATGAGTGATCTAACCATGTATTTGACAAACGGGGTGGTCATGGGAATAATCTATGCCCTTTCCGCCCTGGGGGTCTCTCTGGTCGTTGGTATCATGAATGTGATTAATTTCGCCCATGGGGAAATCTACGTCCTGGCAGGCTACTTCAGCGCCCTTTTTTCAGTATCTCTCGGAATACCTCCTCTTGTTGCGATTCCCATGGCTGTTGCCGGGGTTTTTCTCTTCGCCCTGGTGGTGGAGTGGGCCTTTATTCGCCACACCTACGGCAATGAAATGAAATCCTTGATCATTACCTTTATCTTTTCCATCGTCCTCCAGAATGCCTATCTCCTGGTCTTCGGCCCTTATCCGAAGAAGCCGCCCAACTGGGTTGGCGGAGCGAGTCATGTCTTCGGGATGTTTTTCTACAGCAATCAGCGGCTGTTGAGTATGCTGGCGGCAGTGGGCATCATCGCCGGATTTTTCCTGCTGCTGCACAAGACATGGTTTGGCCGGGTAATGCGGGCGGTAAGCATGGACCGGGAAGTGTCGGCCATGATGGGAATCAACCCCACCAGGGTCAACCAGATAAGCTTTGGCATCGGGTGCGCCCTGGCCGCCATGGCCGGTGTCATACTCACCCCTATTTTCCCGGTGACACCCACCGTCAGCGTGGGTGTAAGCCTGACTGCGTTTGTGGTGGTGGTTTTAGGGGGCATGGGCTCGTTTGTGGGATGCGTGGCCGGGGGCCTTATCCTGGGCATCGTGGAAAACCTGGGGGCGGCCTATGTAGCGAGCGATTACAAGCACGTCTTTGGGTTTATCATCCTTATAACGGTCCTCCTGCTCAGGCCGGTGGGGCTTTTTGGGCAAAAACGCCTGTAACATTACAAGAGGGCGATCATGTACATTCAACAGGGAAACCGGCAATGGCTCGGGTGGGATCAAAAGAGATGGCTATGGGCACTGGTGAGCGTCGTGGTCTATGGTTTCCTGCCCTTCATACTGGACCAGTACTGGCTGCACGTTTCCATCATGATTCTTTTCTACGTCATGATGGCATCCAGCTGGAACCTCCTGGCCGGGTACACCGGGCAGATTTCACTGGCCCATGCAGCCTTTGCAGGCGTGGGGGCCTACACATCGGGAATTTTGTCGGTCAAATACGGAGTCCCGCCTCTGATCGGGCTGCCTTTGGGTGTGCTCGCATCGGCACTTTTCGGCCTGGGCCTGGGGCTTCTTTGCATCCGGATGGGTGGCATTTACCTGACCCTGACCACCCTCGCCTTCTCCGAAATCATACGTTTGGTCATTAACAATGAGTATGAAATCACACGGGGGACCATGGGCCTCAAAGTCCCCGTGCTTTTCGGGACCTACAGCAAGGTGAGCAGTTTTTATGTGATGATGGCCGCCGCCCTGCTGGTTGTTTTTGTGATCCGGAAGATACTTCATTCGGATCTGGGGATGTCTTTTCGAGCCGTTCAAAACGACGAAACAGCAGCGGCTTCGGTAGGCCTTTCCGTGTTCAGAATCCGAATAGCAGCCTTCGTAATCACGGCCGCCATGGCCGGAATGGCCGGCTCCCTTTACGGCCATTACCTGCTTTTGATCACACCGCACATCCCCTCCCTCGACATGATGTTTCTTGTTCTGGCGATGGCTGTTATCGGGGGGCTCGGAACATTTGTGGGGCCGATTGTCGGAGCGGTTTTTCTGGAAACACTCGCCGAGCAGATCAGGGTGTGGGGCGAGTTCCATGTTTTGATTTACGGCGTGATAGCCCTCGGTGTGGTGCGCTTCACGCCACTCGGAGTCGTGGGGAGTCTTCACCAACGGTTCCTTGCCGCACAAAACCCCCGGATCGTGAAGGAGACCGTCTCATGAGCCTTTTGAAAGCAAACGGAGTAAGCAAACGCTTCGGAGGGGTGCAGGCCCTGAGCGGGATTGACTTTACGATTGAAGAGGGTGAAATAGTGGGTTTGATCGGCCCCAATGGAGCGGGAAAAACCACCCTTTTCAACATGGTGGCAGGAACCCTGCCCGTGGACAGCGGAGAAGTCCTTTTTATGGACAAATCCATCACAGGCCTTCCTCCACACCAGGTTTGCCGCAGAGGGATTGCCCGCACCTTTCAGATCACGAGAATATTCGCTGAAATGACGGTGATGGAAAACGTCCTGGTCGCTCAGATCGGAAACAGACAAAAACTTCCCCAGAGTGACCCGGAGTCCCATGCCCTCGAACTGATTGATCTCACCGGCCTGAAGGGTAAAGAGCACGTGCATGCAGGGCAGCTCAACCTCATAGACAAGAAACGGATCGAACTTGCTCGTGCCTTGGCCACCGGTCCGCGGTTGATTCTGCTGGACGAAGTGCTGGGGGGGCTCAATACCTCTGAGATCCCCGAGGGTGTTCATCTGATCAGAGCCATCCGCGACCAACGAAATATCACCGTGTTCTGGATCGAACATATTATGGGGGCCATCATGCGGCTCAGTGAACGGGTACTGGTCCTGGACCAGGGGCGCATCATCTCC
>JAFGRP010000130.1 GCA_016935075.1 Deltaproteobacteria bacterium
GTTAGCCGACTAAGCGGCTAAAGCGTAATCGTAGTTGTCTGCGATTATATTGTCCTGCCTGTTTAACGAGGCCTGCAGGAACCTCGGCACGCTTATGCAGCTTCACATATCCCCGTCGAAACCGTGACGCCCCCGTGGATGGTGAAACGATTTGAATGAACGGGTTTGTTTTTACCTTTTTCCTGCGTTCAAGTCAAGCGGTGATCGCAATTCGGCCCGCATTATTCCTTTGACACAAAATGCGGTGCGTCGTATGCTTCGCATACGCGTAAGAATGGGTGAATGGCGATTTTTGTAAAGATTGTCTGCTATCCGGTTTGTTGCTTGTGATATTTTCCTGATGGAATGGGGCGCCCCGCTGCTGCGTCCAATCAAACGTTCCCTACGCTGCATTGAGGATGGCCATTATGATGAGCATTGCCGATATCGAAAAAATAAAGACGGTGCTGGAGTACATGATTCAATACGAATTGGACCTGTCCGATTTTTACAAGCAGTGTGCGGAGACATGTACGGAAGAACAGGCGTTATGGCAAAACCTGGCCCATGCCGAGGTCGGGCATGCCGAAAATATTCATAAGATGCGGGAAATCATCGTAAAAAAACCCGAAAGATTTGAACTGGGCAGGCCTTTCAATCCCGCTGCACTCAATACGGCGACGGCTGGACTAAAAGACTATACCAGACGTTTGACTTCGGAAAAATTTTCGTTTGAGCAAATCTTGATCATAGCCAGAGATATTGAACAATCCATCCTGGAGTCACATTACGCAGAGATCGTTAAAACGGCTGATATCGAGTATCAAACACTGATGAAAGGTATCCTCTCCGATACTTACGTACACAAAAGGGTCATCCAGAAAAAAATAGAGGAGATCAAAACAAAAACTTAGAAAGCGTCAATTCCAACCCCTTGCAGGGAACCCAGCTTCTTAATGATAAAATCGATATCCTTCTTTTTGTTGAAGATGCTTCCATGCTGGGGGGCGATCATCTCAATGTCCAGTTTCTTGATGACGTCCATGGCATGACGCAGGGCCTTTTCGGAAGGCATGACCTTTTTGTGAAACTCGAAAATGTCCGGAAGAGGACAATACTTTTTCCGTTTGATACAGCGATCATAGTCCTCGCATACATAACACGCATCCTCCAGCTCAACAAAAAGTTCCCATTGTCTTGAAAGACTTCCGAACAGATCACTGCTAAAGAGGGTTTTGGTTCTCGTATCGTAAGTGACAAAGCTGCCGGCATTATGGGCATAAGGTGTTTTGAAAAACCGTAATGTCCGTTCTCCGAAATTGAAAACCAGGCCATGGTCATCGATTGACCGAAGCAAGGCGCGCTTTTCTTGTTCAATGTAATAACTGATAAACATATTGTTGTTTGGCTCGGAAAGGACGATCAGTTCCGGGTTATTACAGATATCAACCATATTGGACAATGAACCGCACAGATCGGGATCGACGTGATGATAAATCAAGGCCAAAATCTGTTCCGGGGCGATGCCTGTCTGCAGGATCTTCATCATCACCACGGCAAAATCGGGACGGCTCCCTGCATCGATCACAACCGCATGGTCCCCTTCAACCATGAGATAGGGGTTGCAGTGTAAGTTTGACAACTTTTCGTGAAAACCCACCCAGAAGATTTTATCCGCGATTTCTATCGGCCGGTCGTAACTCTGCTGATGATTTTTCGGTTCCATCACCGTTTCCTCACAACAAAATAGGCTTTCATATTGGCCTTGTTCTTCAGGGCGATTTCTCCTCTTTCCTCGAATTCGAAGAAATCCCGGGTTCTCATGTATGTCTCATGAGAAACGTTCACCCTCCCCTTTTCCCCCGAAGACTCGAATCGAGAGGCAATGTTGACGTTGTCGCCGAAGATATCGAACTGTTTTCGTTCTTTGCCAATAACCCCTGCCATCACGGTGCCTGAATGAATGCCGATGCGAACCCCTATTTTCACCTCGTAATGGTTGTTGAAGAGATCGACCAATTGGAGTGCTCCCAGACCGGTTTGTACGGCCATCGGCGCATGATCCCCATATTTGTGCGGCGCTCCGAACACGGCCATATAGGCGTCGCCGATTGTCTTTATTTTCGTTCCCCGGTGGCTTGCGACCAGATCGTCCATTCCCCGGCAGATGATATTCAGCAGCTCGATCAGCCGTGGTCCGGGGACCTTTTCCGCCAGGCCGGTAAAACCAACGACATCGACAAAAAGGATGGAACAGTCGTAAGAACGGGGTGTGAATCGCCCTTTGTCCTTGATTTCATCGGCAACCATCTCCGGAAGCGTGTTCTTCAACAGGGCATCCACCCTTTTTTCAAGAACGACGTATCCCCGGATCACTTCTTTCAGCAGTTTCTTCTGGATCCGGTCATCCTGGATGGTCGCCACGGAATTGAGATAATCCAACAGAATGGAGCTTTTCAATCCGCCCTGTTGAACATCGCGATAAAGCTTTGCAATCGATATCAGGGACATGGCATGATTCCTCCAGCAACCGTATTTCAGTCGCTATCCCTCCCGGTTCTTCGCCCGCATCCCCCGTTCCATCGCCCGGCGGTCCTCCTTGAGCCGGATGTCTTCCCGTTTATCGTAGAGTTTCTTCCCCCGGCCGACGCCGATCTCCACCTTGACCTTCCCGTTCCGGAAGTACATCCGGAGCGGCATCAGCGCGAGGCCTCGCTCCTGGGACTTGCCGTAGAGCCGCTTGATCTCCTGCCTGTGCATGAGCAGTTTGCGGACGCGAAGCGGGTTGTGATTCTCCCGGTTGCCGTGCGAATAGGGGCTGATGTGCACGTCATAGAGGAAGAGTTCCCCCTCCTTGATGAGGGCGTAGCTGTCCTTGAGGTTCGCCCGGCCGTCGCGCAGCGCCTTCACCTCCGTCCCGACGAGGGCGATCCCCGCCTCATAGGTCTCGTCGATGAAATAATTGATTCTCGCCCGCTTGTTCTGACAGATGGGCTTTTCCCCTGTTTCCTTCTTTGCCACGGTTTTCCCGCCCTTCCGTTCCCTGCGATTATGCGGCAGGGTTTCCCGTCCCTGCCATCCGGAAGAAACCTTGTTTTCGATCAGAGATTGCCGAGCTTCGCCGGAAAATAATCCGTCTTCACGTGACCCATGGCCTTCCAGATGTTGTTGCGGACCCCCGGGTTCTCCTTTTCGATCTTGTCCAGGAGATCCTTGACATAACGCCGCTGCGACGTCCGGCTTGTCGGACATCCGTTCTCGACCACGGGGAATCCGCGCTCCCTTGCATATTTCTTCACCAGCTCTTCCCGGATGTAAGCCAGCGGCCGGATGATATGGAGCTGTCCCCTGAAGATCGACTGATCCGGGACCATCGTGCTGATCTCCCGCCCGTAGAAGAGATTGATCAGCAGGGTTTCGATAATGTCGTCCCGGTGATGGGCGAAGGCGATCTTGTTGCAGCCCCTCTCCGCCGCGATCTCAAAGATCCGCTTCCGCCGGAGGCGGGAGCAAAGGAAGCAGGGGTTCTTCCGGTTGACCTCGCTGTGGGCCAGGGGCCCGATATCCGATCTTACCACCACGGCGTCGTAGCCGCCTTCTTTCAGATGCGCCGCAATGATCCTGCTGCCGAATCCGTCCGGGTCGAAGCCGGGATCAATATGGACGGCGGTCAGCGAAAACGACGGAACATGGATCATCGGGGTGTTGAGCAGGTCCAGCAGCGCCATGCTGTCCATCCCGCCGGAGACGCCGACCAGCACCCTGTCCCCCGCGGCAATCATGCCATAATCCATGACCGCCTTTTCCAGCCATTTCTTCAGGTGAAGGAACAAACGCGTTCTTTTCTCTTCCGACGCCATCGATACCCCGCCTTGAATGGTTCCGGATTCTAACCGAGATCATGCGGGTTAGCAAGGAACTTTCAAGCCGGGTTTCCGACATTCGTCTTGATAAACGCCGCCGATAGTTATAAGAACAGTTCGACACCGCATGTTCCGACCCGCGCGGCGGAACCATAAAACGATCATTCTGAAACATAATAGCATCATCAATCCATCCAAAGGAGGCCATTATGACGGAAATCATCAACATCAACGCCAGAGAGATCCTCGATTCACGCGGCAATCCGACCATTGAGGCGGAGGTGACCCTGTTGTCCGGCATCACCGGGCGTGCGTCCGTGCCGTCGGGCGCCTCAACCGGGGAACATGAGATGCTGGAACTCCGGGACGGGGACAAGAAGCGGTACCTCGGCAAGGGCGTCCTGAAGGCCGTCAGCAACGTCCTCGATAAAATCGCCCCGGAAATCGTCGGCATGGACTGCCGGAACCAGCGGGAGATCGATGCCGAGATGATCGCCCTGGACGGCACGGAAAACAAGGGCGCCCTGGGCGCCAACGCGATCCTCAGCGTGTCGCTCGCCTGCGCGAAGGCGGCCGCAGCCGCGCTGGAAATCCCCCTTTACCGGTATGTAGGCGGCATCATCGCCCGTGACATCCCGGTGCCGATGTGCAACATCATCAACGGAGGCCAGCACGCCGACAACAACGTGGACATCCAGGAGTTCATGATCATGCCCGTGGGGGCAAAGACATTCCGCGAGGGACTTCGAATGGCCGCGGAGGTCTTCCATAACCTGAAGGCGGTCCTCAAGGCAAGGGGGTACAATACCGCCGTCGGAGACGAAGGGGGATTTGCACCCAACCTCAAATCCAACGAGGAGGCGCTGATCCTGATCACGATCGCCATCGAAAAGGCCGGCTACAAGCCCGGCAAAGACTGCGCGATCGCCCTCGATCCTGCAGCCAGTTCCTTCTATAAAAAAGGAAGATACATCCTGGCCGCGGAGAAGAACCCTGAGCGAACCGCCGCGGATATGGTCAAGTTCTACGCGGATTTCGTGAAGAAATACCCGATCGTCTCCATCGAGGACGGTCTCGCGGAAGACGACTGGAAGGGATGGAAACTCCTTACGGAAACACTGGGCGGCAAGATCCAGATCGTGGGCGACGACCTGTTCGTGACCAACCGCAAGCGTCTGGAAAAGGGGATCGAACTTGGCGTCGCAAATTCCATTCTGATCAAACTGAACCAGATCGGCACCCTGACCGAAACCCTTGATACGATCCAGTGCGCCCGCGAGGCGGGTTACACGACGGTGATCTCGCACCGCTCCGGTGAAACGGAAGACGCCTGCATGGCCGATATCGCCGTTGCGGCAAACTGCGGGCAGATCAAAAGCGGCTCCCTGTCACGGACGGACCGGCTCGTGAAATACAACCAGTTGCTCCGGATCGAGGAGGAACTTGGAGACGCCGCCGTTTATCGGGGGGGATCCGCGCTCTACTCCATCGGGGGGAAGAACTGAGACTCCCCGGAAGTACGAACCGGTCTGATCCTTCCGGACAGTTGCTGCAACTCCGGATAGGGGTCCGCAGTCTGTAAGGGTGAATGGAGATACCGCGCCCTCCGGGCGGGGTATCTCCAAAAGAATCGTCCCGCATTTATCTGCGGCGGGATCCCCCGCCCAGGATGGAACCGAGAACACCGCGCACGATCTCCCGTCCGACGGAGGAACCTATGGTTCTGGCCACACTTTTGGCGGCCGCCTGAACCAGGCCTTCGGACTTTCCACCCCGCGGGCCGGTTCGTCCGAACAGCATGTCGCCCAGCGAACCGCCCAAGCCGCCCAGCAGCCCGCCGTCGCCGCGGCCGGCTGTCGTCTCACCGGTTCTTCCTGCGGCAATCCCCCCCGCTTCCCCCGGCAAGGCCGCTTGACCGCTTCCTGTCCGTGTCTGCCAGCCGTTGCGCAGTTTTTCA
>JAFGRP010000131.1 GCA_016935075.1 Deltaproteobacteria bacterium
CCCCGGGGCAAGGTTCAACTTACAAAAAAGATGTTGGAGAATGACCTGGGCCTGACAGAAGAGATCAAAAGCGCGTTTTTTTCGACCTGCCTGCTCTGTGGTTCATGCGTCGCCAATTGCCCCAGCGGAGTGGATCAGATGAGTTTATTCTCCGGTGTTCGCTGGCGTTCCGTGCAGAAGTACGGCGCTGACTGGCGTAAAAGAGCGATGTTCCGATTGCTTTCCAGTCGCTGGATGATGTCCGCATCGGCGACAATCGGGGAATGGGCGCGTCGCAATTTTGGGGGACAATGGATCGAGTCCAAGATCAATCTGGGCGCACTTTCCGTCGATCGTGTTCCACCGCTTAACAAAAAACCTTTCAGCGAGATGGTGCCTGAGGTGATCGAACCCAAAGCTGGGAAGGTGAATGCCAAAGTGTTGTATTTCCACGGCTGCGCCACCCAGTACCTCTACGGGGATATTGGAATGGCCGTCGTGGATGTTTTGAGTAAAATGGGCGTCGAGGTCATCATACCCAGGGATCAGGGATGTTGCGGGTTGCCTATATTCTTCTCCGGAGAAAGGAGGGCTTCCATAGAGGTGATCCGGGAAGCCCTGCGTCTTTTTGCCCGGGACGATGTCGATGCGGTCATCGTTGACTGTGCTACGTGCGGTTCATCTCTTAAAAACGAATATTATCATATCCTGAAGGATCTGAAAGACCTTGGCGAGAACGTGACGGATGAAGAGATCAAAGCGGCCGGACTCCTTTCGGCAAAACTTCAGGATGTCAGCCTTTTCATAGATTCGCATAAGGAATGGTTGCCTGAAATGAATCCGACCGGCGAAAAGATCAGGGTGACCTACCACGATCCCTGTCATCTGGCCAAAGGGCAGAAGGTGACCGCACAGCCCAGGAACATCCTAAAGCATGTTCCGAATATAGAATTGGCGGAAATGAATGGGGCCATTGACTGCTGCGGCGGTGGCGGATCCTTTCAGATCGACTATCCGGAAATCTCAGCAAAGATTACGAAACGCAAAGTGGACAATATAGAGGCAACAAAAGCGCAGTTTTGCGTTACCGGCTGCCCGGGGTGCAACCTGACCATTTCCAATCACCTCGATCCTGCCATCAAGGTGCTGCATCCGGTTCAACTCCTGCAGAAGGCGTTGGACGGTTCACAATGACGGGCGACATTACAATGTTCTTGACTTTTCTGTGGAGGAATGGTAGAATAAAACAATAATGTCCAAGAAAAACAGTGTTTAAGAATGACATGGCGGGGGGCTGCGCGGCATGGAAGGGGTTCGTAGTTGCGCAGGGGGGGTCAAAAAGGGTGTTCTGTTGATTCACCGGTCGCCCGGTGAGGGTCAATCAGGACCGTCGTTTCACCTAAAATAAAGGAGGAGACGTTATGACCAGGAAAGAGAAGCAGAACAAAGCCAGCGTAGAAAAGGGATCCCGTCGAAGTTTCCTGAAAACCGCGGCCGTGGTGGCCGGCGGCGCGGCGGGCGTCATGGGGTTTCCCGGCGTGATGCGACTGTCGGCGGCGGCCCCGATCAAGATGAAGATGCAGACCGCCTGGGATGCCGGAACCGTCGGCTACACGAAGTTCCAGGATTTCTGCAAGAAGGTGGGCGAGGTGACCGAGGGCAAACTGCTGATCGAAGGTCTGCCCGCGGGCGCGATCGTCGGGACCTTCGAGATGTTCGACGCCGTCAAATCCGGCGTGTTCGACGCGATGCACTGCTTCGACGTCTACTGGCCCGGCAAGATCCCGGTGGCGACCTTCCTGTCCTCTTATCCCTTTGCCCTGGACCGTCCCGATCAGTGGGACACGTGGTATGACGTCCTCGGCGGGAAGGAGATCGCCCGTCAGGCCTACGGCGCCCACAACATGATGTACCTGGGGCCGGTACAGCATGACGACAATCTGATCCACTCCAAGATCCCCATCCGCTCCTTCGAGGACTTCAAGGGGAAGAAGATCCGTTACCCGGGCGGGATTATCGCCGACATCTACCGCGCGGCGGGCGTCTCCACGGTCCTGCTCCCCGGCGGCGAGGTCTATCCGGCCCTGGAGAAGGGGGTCATCGACGCCTCCGACTACGTGGGCTGGGCAATCAACTACAACCTGGGGTTCGCCGAGATCGCCAAGTACATCATCCTCGGTCCCCCCTCCACGCCGTGCCTGCACCAGCCGGTGGACTTGATGAGCGTCGATATCAACATGAACACCTGGAAGAAGATCCCCAAGCATCTCCAGGTGCTGCTTGAAATGTCGGTGAAGTGGCACTCGTGGGATCACTACACGGCGATCCAGAAGGCCGACATCGATGCCATCCCCAAGTACCTGGCCAAGGGGGTCGAAGTCATCCGCCTGAAGGAGTCGGATATCGAGAAATTCAAGAAATTCGCCCCCGAACTGTGGGTGAAGTGGGCCAAGAAGGATCCGCTGGCGATGAAGGCCTTCAAGTCCCAATGGGAGTATATGAAGTCCGAGAAGATGAAGTACTACACGGACAAGGACATGGTGGACAACGCGGGAAAGAAATTGGTGTTTTAATACAGTTGAACGGGGGAAGGGGGGATCCCTTCCCCCGTTTTTTTATCAAAGGTTGATACGATGGATAATTTGCGAACCTTCATGATGGCCGTCGAAAAGACGAACCTCTTCGTCGGCAAGATGATGGCCTATATATCGCTGATCTGTGTGGTCGTTATCTCCTTTGAGGTGATCATGCGCTATTTCTTCGGCATGCCGACGAACTGGGGGCACGAAACGATGTTGAGTCTGTTCGCGATGTACTACGTCATGGTGGTGGGTGTCGCCCACACCTGGCGGGCCCATGTGCGGGTCGATGTGTTCTACGCGACCCGGACTCCCCGGACCAGGGCGATCCTGGATTTGATCACTTGCTGTTTCTTCTATTGTTTCGTGCTGGTTTACATCTATACCTCCTGGAACTTCTACTGGAGCTCACAGATGATGCATGCGGGCAATACGTTATTCGGCATCGAGATCATCGGGGAGAATTCCTTCACCGACTGGGCGCCGCCCCTCTATCCCATCAAGTTCATGATGCCCTTCGGCGGGGTGCTGCTGCTGTTGCAGGGAATCGTCTGGACCATCCGGGACACCCACATGGCCTTTACGGGGAGGGAATTAAATGAGCATTGAATGGATAACCATCCTCCTTTTCGGCAGCATGGTGCTGGTCATGTTCATGGGCCTGCCGGTGGCTTTCGCCACCGGGTTCGTGGGCATCCTCTTCACGGCGATCTTCCAGGGGCCGTCATCCGTCAATGTCGTCCCGACACGGATCTTCGGACTGATGACGAACTACCTGCTGGACGCCATTCCGCTGTTCATCCTGATGGCGAACATCCTCGAACGGAGCGGAGTCATCGAGGACATCTACATGATGGTTTACCACTGGCTGGGTTGGCTCAAGGGCGGCGTCGCTACGGCTACGGTCGCCGCCTGCACGATGATGGCGGCCATGGCCGGCGTCGTGGGCGCCACGGAAGTAACCATGGGCATGATCGCGCTGCCGCAGATGCTTAACCGCAAGTACGACAAGGGGCTTGCGCTTGGCGGCATTCTGGCGGGCGGCACCTTGGGGATCCTGATCCCCCCCAGCGTCATGCTGATCGTTTACGGCATGGTGGACAACACATCCATCGGCCAGCTTTACTCAGGTGCCATCCTGCCGGGATTCATGCTGGCGGGACTTTACATGATCTACATCACGATCCGCTGCTACATCAACCCCAAGCTCGGTCCTCCAGTCCCGAAGGCAGAACGGCTGGATTGGGCCGGTCTGTTCAGGGTGGCGCTTCCGATCATTCCCGGTGCGATCCTCATCTTCCTGGTCCTGGGGACGATCGTCATCGGGATTGCGGCCCCGACGGAGGCGGCGGGCGTCGGCTGTCTGGGGGCCTATATCATCGCCAAGATCAAGGGCAAAATGCCCTGGAATGAACTTGTCCAGGCGGCGGTCAACACGATCAAGGCCACGGGCATGGTCATGTGGACCATGTTCGGAGCGAACGTCTTCATCGCGCTGTACATTATGGTGGGTGGCGGCGATTTCGTGAACACCATGCTCCTGGGCTCCGGTCTGGGGAGATGGACGATCCTCTGGATCATGATGTTGATCCTGATATTCCTCGGCTGCTTTATCGACTGGGTCGGAATCATTATGCTCACGATCCCGCTGTTCGGGCCGATCATCCGGCAGCTCGGCTTCGATCCGATCTGGTTCGGCGTCATGTTCGCCGTGAATATGCAGATGTCCTTTTTGACGCCGCCTTTCGGCATGTCGCTTTTCTACCTCAAAAGCGTGTCGCCGCCGGAAGTTTCCACGGTCGATGTCTGGAAATCGGCCTTCCCGTTTTTGGGCCTTCAGTTCGTCGGCATGGTTCTGCTCATGTTATTTCCGGACATCATCCTCTGGATGCCCAAGGTCCTCTTCAAGAACTGATCGGGGCGGCCGGCGCAAGTCGGTTTGCAGGCGTCAGGGTGGTTCCGGGGAAACCGGCTCTACACCTTGATGATTGGTTTGTTCCATCTGTACGCCTGGTTCCGGTCCACGGGCCTGTTCTACGCCGTCTCTCTGGACTTTGAGGGGCAGGTGGTTTTGAGAAGCTTCAGGAGACGCCTGGAGGTTTCGGCGAGGCAGGTCCGCACCATCGAGGGATCCCGTCTTTCCGGCGGGTGTGGTTTTGTCCGGTTCAAGTTGTTTCGGGAGGGCGGCTATCTCTTCTGCCATGGGAGAAACAGGGAGCTGGAGGAGGTTCTGCTTGGGATACGGAAATTGAATCCCCGCTGAGGACTATCCGGATATAACTTTCAGGTTCGGCATGGAGGGTCGGACCTGAAATCAATCGGAAGGAGAGTATGCGATGACCCAGATGTTTACCATTCCGGCGAATACCATGCTGTTCTTCGGCGTCGCCATCGTCGTTGTCACAATCGGTTTTGTCATCTATGGCTGCGTCAGGGGCTGGAAGAACGTGATGCCGGACTATAAAAAGATGAATTGACCATCGATGGTTAATCCGCATTCCGGGGGTTATATCTGCGCATTTCGTGAGCATCGCGACGAACAGCGGGGTGCCCAACATCAGACGATGTTCTGATCGATAAACTGCTTTCGGTATTTCGCCGGGCCAACCCCCTCTCTTTTCCTGAAGATCTTGGCAAAGTGGCTTGGATCCTGATACCCCACTTCGAGGCAAATCTGCATCATGCTCAAGATTCTCTGCCTGAGCAGTTTTTTCGCAATCGAAATCCTGACGGTGGTCAGGTACTCCAGGAAGGAAACCCCCATCTCTTTTCGAAACAGATGGCTGAGATAGAAGGGATTGATTCCCACGACCTCCGCCGTTTTTTTCAAAGAGATCTCCTGATTGTAATGGCCCCAGATATATTCCTTGGCTTTGATGAAAACACGGGTATGCCGGATATTCCGATTCTGATAGATGCATTCGAAGAGTTGATCAAAGGCCTTTCTCAGAAAATAATAAAGAGTTTCCTGTGAATCGTCCCGTGAGAGATTCTGAATATACTGGTATTTGAACCCGAGGATCTCCTCCAGGTTGGCGCCGGCCTCAACAGCAGCCCTGGCAATGATGAAGATGATCTCCAGGGCCCTGGCTTTCAGAATCCCGATATGCTCTTGACTCCGAAACAGGGTCGTTCCAAGCAGTTCGTCCAGCAGCCCTTTTGCACCTTTTCGATCGCCCATCTTAATGAGGTCGATCAGCTCATTTTCTTTATAGAGATCGCCTCTGGGCTGAAGATGGGAAAGGACGACCGCCGCATCATCCGGTCTGCGACGCTTGCTGAGAAAAAGTTCCTCCGCCAACAGGGCCTGTTGGCGGGTGATTTCATGTTCCTTTTGCAGGGGCGTAGAATTCAAGTTTGAAAAGTAATGGGCAATCATGAAGAGGAGATCGGCCGCTGCTTGAACCCTCCGCTCGGAAAATACGGGAATCTCCGGAAGTGTTTGCATCAGGGCATCTTCATCCAGGGCGAGTCTTTTCACTTTGCAGAGGATACCCTGTTGCATGGAGGGGTTTATGCGTCTTAAAAGTATCGGACCGCACACAAAGGCAGTCAGGTTTTTCCCTCTGTCGGGGAGCGCCGCGGTGAATGCGATCATGTCGGTATGGCATTGAAAGATATAGGGCTCTCCTGTATTTACCGATATCCGAATGGCCCGGTTGATGTCTTTCAGGCAGTTTTCCTTTCCAGAGGAACAACTTCGGATGATTTTGCAGAAAGGATGGCTTTGTCCGTTAATCGTGTCGATTTCTCCCCTCCCTTTCAACGGGAAAAGGCGAATCTGCAATTTCATTGCCTCCTGAAATGACTCTATAATTCGAAAGGACGCATTTCCTTCGGCAGGATCAGTGTCCAGGGCCTGTTGAAGGGATTCGTGATTCGAAACCATTTTTCTTCCTCCCCCCTTTCCTTCCGGCCATCAGTTCCTTCGCTTTTTTTATTCCCTCCATTGCATCAATCCCAAATGCATCCGCCCCGATACTGTCGGCAAATCCACTGGTGATGGGGGCGCCTCCGACAAGGATTTTGACTTGGCCCTTCAGTCCAGCCTTCTTCAGGGCGATAATCGTATCCTCCATGGCGTGCATGGTGAGGGTGTAGAGACAGGAGAGCAGCAGAAGATCCGGTTTTTCCTTTTTAACCGTTTTGACGAAATGTTCGGGCGCCACATCAATCCCAAGATCAATGATCTCAAACCCGTTCGCTTCCATGAACATCAGAAAGATATTCTTCCCGATATCATGAACATCTCCCCTCACGGTACCGGCCACGGCTTTTCCAATATACCGGGGTCTCAATGCGATCAAGGCGGGTTGCAGGATGTTGAGGGAAAGTTTCGTCGCAATGGCCGAGACCAGGACATTGGGGATAAAGTATTCGTAGGTCTTCCATTTTTCACCGACGGCCTCTATCGCACGCAGGATACCCTGCTCGATGATGTGAGAAGGATGCAGCCCCTCCTGGAGGCATTTTCCCGTGAGAGCCGTTGCCCGATTAATGTCTCCCTTCACAATAGCACATTCCAACTGACGGATGGATTTCATGGGGTGATCGTATCCAATCCAGACATTCCCGTAACTTATATTGTTTTTTATCATAATAGCAGAAAATGTAAAAGAGGGGAAAAGTTTTAGGCCCGCTGGGAAGACGGCATGAGGCGGATGATCTTCCGCTTCAGCCTTTGAAAGATGAACCAGAAGTAGATCTCCTGCGGAAGATTGGTGCGGGCCTTTTTCAATATTTTAATACCCTGTCGGGCGCAGCCCAGGGCCTGAGGAAGGCGGTTGGCTTCCAGATAGAGACAGCACAGCCGCTGGTAGGTGAAGGGTGTGAGCGCACCCCCCCTGATGCCTTTCTCATAGCTATCCATGGCCCGCCGGGAGTCTCCTATTTTTTCGTAGAGGATGCCCAGCTTGTTGTAGATTAAAACGCTGCCTGCGCTTTTAGGGGGGAAGCGCTCCAGGGCCTGGAAGTACAGGGCCTCGGCCTCAAGGTACTGGCCTCGGGTGAATAGCCTTTGGGCCATAAACACCGGGCTGAGGGCCTCCATGGTTTCCTCGGATATGGCGGTTTTCGGTATAAGGTCCTGCCATCCCATGCATGAAATTCCATTTCTGTCGGCTGATCGCCGGATGTCAATCGGTTATGCGGAGCATCTCCAAGAAAAGGCCCCCTCCTCCTTACCCGAAAAAAGGCGAAAAGAAGGGAGCCCGCACCCAGCCGACGGCGTTGATCCGTCGCTTCGATTATTCACATTCATCCACTTCCACAACGGGCACCCGCCAGAGAGCCAGCATGATGAAAGCCGCTACCAGGGCCGCGATGATCCAGTACCAGAATCCGGCGGTCCAGGAGTAGTTATCAACCAGCCAGCCGGTGAAAACGCCGGTCATGGAAGCGCCGAGGTAGCCGAAGCCGTCGATAAAGCCGGCGGCCGAAGCCGCAGCCTTGCGGCCGGCGAAATCCTGAGCTGCGTGTCCCACCATAAGCACATGGGCGCCGTAGGTGAAGAATCCGATCACGGCCAGACAGATCAGGCCCCAGAGCCATGCACCCGGCGGGGCATAGTAGAACAGAAAGGAGAAGATAGCCAAACCGAAGAGGCAGAGGCAAATCACAGGGGCCCGGCGGTTTTCGAAGAACCTGCCGGTAGCCCATCCGCAGACGATGGCGCCGGCCGATCCGGCAATGGGCAGGACGGCCACCGAAAGGCCGGCGCTGGTAATCGTGGCCCCCTGAACTTCAATGAGAAATACCGGCGCCCAGTAGAAGAAGCCGTAGCGGATGATGTCCAGGCCGAAGAAGGCGATGGCCACACCCCAGATGCGCGGATTGGTTGTACACGTTTTGATGGTGTAGCCGAAGCCCATGTGTTTGTCCTCGGTGACCCGGCAAACCGGGGCGGATGTGGGGTCGAGGCTTTTGGACACGAGGCTTTCGTCCGCGGCGATCTTTCGAAGCTGTTCGATGGGAGGAAGCCCGACTTCCTCCGGTGCGTTGCGCAGGCGGGTGACGAAGTGGATGGAGGAGATGAGGAACAAAATGGCCGGCACCCAGAAAAGACTGCGCCATCCGTAATTTGCGGCCAGATAGGAGGCCAGGAGCCAGCTCAGGGCGTTTCCGATCTGGTAGCAGGAGCCCATGAGCCCCATCCATTTCCCGCGCTGGGCCACGGTGAACCAGTTGGCCATGGTTTTGACCTGGGGCGACCAGCCCATGGACTGGAAGTAGCCGTTCAAGCCCCACACCACCATCATGAAACCGAAGGCGGTGGAAAAACTGAAGACGATGTTGAGCAGGGCCGAGCAGATCATGCCCACGAAGACGAGCTTGCGGGCCCCGAATTTGTCTCCCAACTGTCCATTGACGAACTGGCCCAGGGAATACATGATAAACAGGCACGTGCCCAGAAGACCCAGAAGGGTCTTCGAATAGCCGAACTCATCGCTGAGGCCGGGCAGGGCGAAGGACATGTTGGCGCGGCACAGGTAGAATGAACCGTAGGTGATCCAGATGGTGACGAAGGTCCTGACCTGCCAGCTTTTCCAGGCGGAAAGGACGTCCTCCCTGGTCATCTTGCTTACGTCGTATACAGTCAATGTGCTCATAGATTTCCCTCCAGATTTTTATGGGTGAAGGTTCTTAAGGTTCCATAAGGATGCTTCCCGCCGATTTCAGCACGGATTTATCTGAGCTTTCCCTGCAGAATGAGCTTGGGTTTGTCCTTTGCAACCAGAGATCCCAACGCCGCCTTGACTCCCACCGGATTGGCGATGGGCTTTCCCCCCGGGTTAAGGTAGATGCCCGCCGTCACGAAGCGCTTGTATATGTCCTTTTTCATGGTCCCCTTGAACTCCGCCTCTCCCTTCTCGTTGACCTTGAGAACATGGGGCGACGGGCCGATGCCTTCGAACATCAGACTTTTCGGGTTGAAGAAAAAGGCAGTATAGAGTCCCTTGGGGTCCAGGCCGGTGATCTGGATGGCAACGTCAACACCGTTGGCGGTATTGATGACAAGCTTTCCTTTGGCCTCCCCCTTTACGCCCTTGGCCTGAACCAGTGCCACCTCCTTCAGGTCGCCCGATTGGGGCTGATCCGCGGCCAGGGACGAGCCAGCCCAAATCAGTATCAGTGCCGCGATGAACATGAATAAAATCCTTTTCATAACAACACCTCCTTCGTTAAGATTTACTGCTTTGATATCCCCCTCCGTTGTTTTTCGGTATCCATATGATCCGGCTTGAATCACCCCCTTCCTCGGGGATTCCCCGCCTTGAACCGATAAAGATGGCAAAAGTGCCCGCTTCATTTTTCTTCATAGCTTCAAATTATGCATCAAGCCTTCCTTCCCTGAAGGCTCCGATATAATGGGCGCAGAAAGGGTCTTTGCCCATGAGTGTCTCCCCGGCCCTGATCATCGCCATGAGGGCCTTATCGGTTGGGTCGAGGATCGCTGCGTCCATCCCGGATCCCAGTGCCAACAGAAGAAACGCCTGATTGAGGAGCCTCCGCTTGGGGAGGCCGAACGAAATATTGCTCAACCCGGAAACGGTCTTGGCCTCTCCGAGGTTATTCTTTATCCCGCGGAGGGTTTCCAGGAACAAGGTTCCGTTTCCGTGCTGGGTCGAGAGGGCCATGACAAGAGGATCAAAATAGATATCCTCCAGGGGAACCCTGTATTTCTGCGCCTCCGTCGCTATAATTTCGGCAATCTTCAGGCGCTCACCGCTGGTTGCAGGAATTCCCCCGTCCCTGCTCGACGTGAGGGCGATCACCCTGCAACCGTACTTTTTGACCAAGGGAAAAATCTCTTCCATTTTGGCCGGTTCTCCGTTTACCGAATTGATCATCGCCTTGCCGCTGTGGAGTTTGAGGGCTGCCTCAATGGGACGGGAGCGTCCGGAGTCAATGCTGAGCGGTAGGTCGACAACCTTCTGAATGACAGGCACCAGCCAGGCGAAGTCCTCGGCCTCTTCCTCGGGATAGAGGGCAAGGCCCGAATTCACATCCAGGTAGGTGGCGCCCCCCTCAGCCTGCCTTCGGGCCAGGTCTTGAATAAAGACGGCATCCCTTTCTCGGACCGCCTTCTCCACCTCTTTTCGAGTCGTATTGATTTTTTCGCCGATGATTTCCATCCGATCTCCACTTCTCCTCTCCGGGCGGCAGCAGTGACCCGATATCGTGAAACCGCTAACTCCCCTGAGAGTACCTTTAATAGACCCCGTATTCGTGATAGGCCTCAAAGAGCGCGGCCACGTTCTCGATATGCGTATCCGCCTGGATATTGTGAGCAGTTCCGAAAAGATAGCCGCCTCCAGCCTTGGCATGGTCTGCGGCGTACTTCACCATCTTTCTCACATCATCCGGGGACCCCAGGGGGAGCACCTGCTGGATGTCCATGCCGCCCTGGAAGGAAAGGTGTTGCCCGAACTCTTTTTTCAATCGTTTGATGTCCATGTTGGTGGCCTGAGGTTGCAGCGACTGCAGGCAATCGAGGCCGTTTTCAATAAACTGGGGTATGAGGGCGTAAACATCGCCGCAGGTGTGGTACATCACCTTCAGACCGTATTTGTGGGCGATATCGCAGTATTTCCTGAACGCGTCAGAGAAATACCGCTTCCACATCTGCGGGCTGACGAGAGGGCCTCGCTGGCCGCCCATATCGTCGCCCATCATGAACATGTCGATCTCCTCGCCGCCTGCCTCGAAGACCTTCGGATTATACTCAAGGAAATAGTTTACGACGTGGTCGCGAATACACTCAACGATCTTGGGGTTCGCGGCGAGGTCGATATAGGTCTGCTGAATGCCCCTGAGATACATCATCGGTTTGAGCTGCGCCGTTCTGTCCAGCCGGTCTCCCTTGTTAAGGACAAAATACTGCGGGTGCCATTTGGCACATTCCTGCTTTACCTTGGAATAATCCCACCAATCGGGTTTGGGCCAGCGGGTATAGGCATTGATTTCCTCCACGGTCTTCATGTGTTCCAGCGGAGACCAAGAGACTTCCTTGAATGTCCCCTCGTGAAACGTTCCTTTCCCGTATGTAACGATCTTTCTTCTTACCCCCCACAGGTCCTCCACCGTACCGTCGTCGTATTTCTTGAATTCCTGACCCACGTAACTGGGGCCGTAGTTATCCCTGACATCCACTCCCAGGAACGCCAGCAGTTCATCCTCGCTCTCACAACCCCAGTAATCCATGCACCGCTTCTTGATCTCAGGGACCATCCAGTTGTCAATGGGAATGCGATCCGCTTCCTCGAAGTTTATCGCCATGAGGGTTCTTTGGCGGGACGTCATTTTTTCATTCTTCGCCCGGAGTTCATCGATCCTATATCTACGATCCTTATAGGTATTGTCCTCTTTCATCTCATGCCTCCTTTTTCAGTGAACCTCGTATTTGAAGGGTGTCGCCAACCCCCGCATCATTAGGTTTTGGCTTGAATCAAGCTTCTTGCCAATTTGACTCCGCGGGGCGCGTCCGGCGCGTAACCATCCGCGCCGATCAAGTCACAGAAGGCCTGATCGACCGGGGCTCCCCCAACCATGACCTTAACCTTATCTCTGATGCCCTGGTCTTTCAGTGCCTGCATGACGTCTTTCATGGCCAGTCGTGTCGGTGAGTAGAGAGAAGAGAGGGCCAGGATCTCAGCTTCCTGGTACTGAACTTCTTTTAGAAATTTAACGGCCGGGACGTTTACTCCGAGGTCGATCACCTTGAAACCTGCGCCCTCCAGCATCATGGCGACAATATTTTTGCCGACATCATGAACATCGCCCTCCACGGTGCCGATCACGACCGTCCCCATGGGCTTGTGCAATGTTCCCTCCGTCATTTTGGGGCGAAGAACTTTCAGAGCCTCTTGTGCTGCCATGGCGGCGATCATAAGTTCCGGGACAAAAACCTCAAATTTCGAGAATTTCTCTCCGATGGCATCCAATCCCGAAACCACTCCCTCGCTGACAATCCTGTCGGCGCTGATGTTATCGCCAAGGAGTTTCTGAACCAGGGGTTTGATTTCCTGACTTTCACCATTCTCCACGTACTCGGCCAGTTGTTTTAACGTAGACATTTCAATACCTCCCTTAGATAATTGAAAATGATTATCCACCGTGGTTCGCCGTCCTTCTGTTTCCGGCCGCCGCTGCAATGCTTTGTTTAAATATCCATGCGCCGTTCCTTGCTGTGCTGATTCATCCCTCAGCGCATGCATCTTTTCTCCAATCAACGGAACCTTATATAAAACCTTAACCCCGCAATTTTCTGGGCTTCTTTGCAAAGCTGATCTGTTGTTTTTGAATCAGAGTATTTTTTGTAAGTGCGGAGAATTTGCGAAGTGTATGCGATATCAGGAGGAAGGGAAATATTTTCGAAAACGTTGCTTTCCACGGATCAGCCCTCTTTTAACCATAAATCATGAAGGAAATTACCCCTTTCAAAAAGATCTGACCTTGTACGGCCTCTGGCTTACCCGCTATTTCGGACGGCTGGTTCTAAAAGCCGCTAAGTTTTTCATGCAGCCATTGTCTCTGCTTCCGTCCTCACCCCCTTGAGAATTGGTTTGGAAATCTGACACTTTTCCATTTCCGCGAAATTGGAAATCTATCTTATCACCTAAAAGGAATAGCGTTAGCTGTCTATGTAGGTTTTGTAAAAATTAAGGCTTTCTTGCGAAAAAATATTACTGATGGCCGATGGGTATTCAATTTTTATGGTCCAGGGGGGGCAGATGGGGGAAGGCGTCCGTCATGTGCGGGATGAACAGGGCGGACGTGAACTCTTGCTGGAACTCCTTGGCCAGGGTCAGTTCAAGGTATTCGACCTGCCGGGCCATCTCTTCGGCTTCCAACCGCTTGTCGCAATTCAGGAGGGCGATCCTTGCCCCGTCGCCCGCCGCATTCCCGACGGACGAGACGTGGTCGAGATTACAGTCGGGAAACATCCCGAGAATCATCGCCTCCGTCTTGTCGATATAGCTCCCGAAGGCGCCCGCCAGGACCACCCGCTCCAGTTTTTCGATTCCCAATTCTTTCATCAGCAGTTTTGCGCCGGCATAGAGGGCGCCTTTGGCGAGCTGGACGCTCCGGACATCCTGCTGGCTGATCGTGATCGCCTCTCCCAGAGCGGTTTCGTCCGGCCAGGCGATGACGAACTCCGGTTTGCCTTCGGCCATCCGGAGCCGCGGCGTAGCGAGGTCGGTGCGGAAACGGCCGCTTTGATCGATGATGCCTGCCCGGTAGAGTTCGGCCACCCCGTCGATGACCCCGGAGCCGCAGATTCCCAGGGCGCTCTTGATCCGGAATTCCGGCCGCCAGCGCTCAACGCCTATGATCTTGAAAGAGACCTCCAACGTCTCCCTGTCGATTCGAATCCGTTCGATTGCCCCGGGGGCAGCCCGCATGCCGAACCGGATGTGTGCCCCCTCCAGGGCAGGGCCGGTGGCGCAGGAGGCGGAGAGAAGTTTCTTCCGGTTTCCCAGAATCATCTCCCCGTTTGTCCCCACATCGATGATGAGCGTCATCTCATCCCGGCGATAGGGTTCCTCAGCGATCAGGACTCCGACGTTGTCCGCTCCGACAAAGCCTGCCACGATCGGAAGAATGTGGACATTGGCCGCGGGATGGACCGCCAGACCGAGATCGCGCGCCTTGATGTCCAGGCTGCGATGAACGGCGGGGGTAAAAGGGGAGATGCCGAGAGGATGGGGGTCTATGCCGACAAACAGATGGTGCATCGCCGTATTTCCGACCAGCGCGATATCGAGAATGTCGGATGGAAAAAGGCCGGCGTTGCCGGTGACGGTCCGAATGAGGTCGTTCAGACATTCAATGATCGCACCCCGAATCTTTTCCAGTCCATCCGGGTGCTCCATCACATAGGTGATCCGCGCAATCACGTCATCGCCGTATGTGACCTGGGGGTTCATGCGCGACTCGGTGCCGACGAGCTTTCCGGTCCTCAGGCTGCAGAGATATCCGGCCACAGTGGTCGAGCCTATATCGATGGCGAGACCGTAGGCCTCTTCCACCTCTCCCGGAAAGACGGCGAGGATCTCCCGTTCCATCCAAATCGCCGCGGTGACCGTCCAGTTTCCCTTCCGGAGGGCGCCGGGAAGGGCGAGGAGGGCGGGATAGTCGATGCCCGGCCGTTGCAGGCCGAACCGCTCCAAAAGAGCGGCAACCAGGCGCTCATAGTCTCCCAGGGGATCGTTCAGGGTAGGGAAGGGAAGCGTTACAGGGAAGAGGCGGACGGCGGGGTTCAGTGAGATTTTTTTTTCAGACGCCTCTTTTCTGACCACCTGTTTGCCCGTTTGGCTCTCCTCCGGTACAACGATCAGGACATCCCCCTGGATCGTTGCCGCGCAAGCCAAACGGACGCCTTGCGCCCGCTCATTTTCCCCGAGGAGTTTGCCCTCCTCTCCGGTAAACGGCGAGAGGTGGTCAGGATGCGAATGGATTCCATACTGATCGAAGGTTCCCGAGTCGATCCTGATCCGGCATTTTCCGCAGGTCTTCTTCCCGCCGCAGACGGACTCGATCCCCACGCCCAGCAATCGGGAGGCCTCCAGAACGGTCGTTCCTTCCGGGATCTCCCCCCGCCGGCCGGAGGGCTGAAAAATGGCCTGATATCTCTTCATCGTTTGTTTCCCTTCCTATTGTTGGCCCGCGTTTGCGGCCGGACGATCCGCCGCCTCCGCCTTTTTCGCCGCCTTCCATAAACGCCCGCACTTTTCTTGAAGGCTCCCGTAACACATTCTACCGGAAATGTCGAATGGAATTAGGGGGAAACGCAGACCGGCCGTTTCGGTGTTTCCGGGAGTCAGCGGGACGGAAGATTCCGGAGATCATTCTGGGTGTTCACGTTCAGGAACATCCTTCCCTCCGGATCGAAAGAGCGGATGACCTCCGGGGAGATCTTAAGGAGTCGGTGTCCCGGGTAGAAGCCGGTGATTTTAAGACGGTCCCGCTCGATCAGTCCCCGAATGACCGGAAGGCAACGGCGCGCATAAACGGCGTGGAGGGGCTGGAGCCCGTCGGGGGTGGCCGGAACGATAATATCATATTCCGCTGTCTGAGAAATCATATGCTCCAGAAAGGAGCGGTGCAGAAAGGGCATATCGCAGGCGGCGATGAAGGCGTGTTCCTCACGGGCGTAGAAAAGACCCGTGTAGACCCCGCCGAGCGCCCCCTTCCCCGGATGGATGTCGGTGACGATGGCCGCATTCTGATCGAGATATTCCAGGGGGGAGGAGGTCACGATGATCACCTCTTTGAACACCGTTCTGAAGAGACGGACGGTCCGGTCGATCAGCCGTTCTCCGTTAACCGGGAGAAAGGCCTTGTCTTTCCCCATACGGCTGCTCTTGCCTCCCGAAAGGATGATGCCCGTCATGCCAATACCCCTTCGCTTTGAAGTTTACGGTAGCGCGCGTCGAGGATGACGATCCTGCCCCGGTCGGACTCCGAACGGATGAGGCGACCGATCCCCTGACGCAGCTTGATGGCGGTTTCGTAACGGTAACGTTGCCAGTACTCCTCCCGGGAGAGGAGATTTCTGCGCGCGATCTGAAGCGGATCCTGGGGGTGGGGAAAGGGGATGCGGGTGATGATCACCTGGGTCAGCGTTTCCCCCGGGAAATCGACCCCGTACCAGAAGGTGTCCACGCCGAAGAGGACGCTTTCGCGGATCGCCCGGAATTCGTCGCAGAGCGCGGCAGTGGGAACACCGCTCTGCTGCAGAAGGAGGGGATAGCCGTCGGAGCGGATCTCGTCCGCGACCCGTTCGGAGAGGGCATCCAGATCGCCGTAACTGGAGAAGAGGACGAGCGTGCGCCCCCGGTTGCGGCGGATCAGGCCGGGGAGGAGATCGGCGACCCGGGAGAGCCAGGCGTCCTTGCACTCGAATGCGCCGCTTACGGCTTGCGTGGGGACGGCAATCTCCGCGGCGGCGGGGTCAAAGGGCGAGGGGATCGCCTCAAAACGGAATTCGTTGCCCCTGGCGGAAGAAACGGGGAGATGATACCGCATCGCGTCCCCGTTTTCCGCATCAACCGGTGATACGATGCCGCATCGCGTCCCGGGCCCATCCATTTTCCCGGGCGACATGCCGGCTGCGCTGCGAAAACCGTCGAAACTCGCTCCCTGGCGAAGCGTTGCCGAGGTGAATATGACACAGTCCCGGTTTTTGTAGAGATGATCGCGGAGAAGATCGGCCACCTCCACCGCCCGGACAGAGATCACCCAGTGGCGGAAAAAAAGAATTCCGGCCGTGACATGCCCCGGCGAAACAGCCTTTTCTCCAATCGTTTTGAGTGTCTCCGCATTCTCCTGGAGATCCCGGAGGGCGGTTTTCATGCGGTCGACGATCCGGGTGCGGATTTCCAGTCTCCGGCAGGTTTCCGGTTCTTTAACGAAGGAAAGCTCTCCGGCGATCCCTTTGAGGCTCTTCCGCAGATGGGCAAGGTGTCTTTTCAGATGTCCTTCCCGAAACGCCGGGTGTTCTTCAGGGAGAACCGTCGTTTCCCCCGGAGGGGCCGCACCGCGAACGGCGACGAGCGCCAGGGCGAACCCGGCCGTATGCTCACGGAAATCGCTGATGGCATCCCGTGCGGCAGCGATCTCTTTTGTGGGGAAATCGCCCGCGGTCGGCGTCAGGCGCCGGAGAACCGATTCGATATAGGCGAGGGTGTCCGTGATTTCCCGGGAGGCGATTTCGATCGCAAATGCGCTGCGGACGGCCCCTTCGAAGTGGTTGGCTTCGTCGATCACGCAGTTTTTGAAGAGCCGGCCGAGGGTTTCGTCCCGATCGAGAAGGGCCAGCTTGTGATGGTTGGTCACGATAAGGCGGGCGTTTCGAGCCTCGGCGGCGACCACCTGCGCCGGACAGCGGAGATGCCGCGGAGAGCAGCCGCTCCGGGCTGAGATCTCATGCTGGAGACGACGAAAGAAGAGACCGTCGTTCAGGTGAAAACGGATCCGCTCACCGACGGTATCCCCGTCCGCTTGACGGAAATGAAAAACCCGGTTGACAAAGGCGAGCCAGGCGATCAGGCGGCCTCCGGAGAGTGTGTCTTCGTAGAGATGGTCCAGCTTTTCGGCGCAGATGTAATTCGATTTGCCTTTAAGAAGGGCGGACGGAATCGTGCGGTAGGCCCGGTTAAGGGAAACGGTCAGCGGGATCTCCCTCCGGACGATCTGCTCCTGGAGATTTTTGGTGAAGGTCGAGACGGCAACGCGGGCATGGGGGTTCATCCGCAGGCACTCCAGAACCGGGATCAGGTAACCCTGGGTCTTCCCGGTGCCGGTGCCCGCCTCCGCCACC
>JAFGRP010000132.1 GCA_016935075.1 Deltaproteobacteria bacterium
GTTCCGCGTAGCCCTCCTTCCGGTCGATCCGGTCGAGGATCCTGACGGCGATCTCCCGGGGAGATTTCTGTCTTTTCCGTTTGTCCGTCATCTCCGGCCATTCTCCGACTAACCCAGAATCCGCCCCGGCGCCACAGGGCATCCCCGGAGAAAATCGCGGATCGCCATCCGTTTTTTCCCCTCCAGTTGCACCTCCTTCAATAGAACATAACCCCCTCCCGCGGCGACGCGGAGGGTTCCGGCCGCCTCTCCCATAACGGTTCCTGGAGCTTCGGTAACGGGTACCGTTTCCGCCGCCGCCGTAAAGATCCGGAGCTGTTTTCCTCCGAGAAGGGTATGGGCGCAGGGAACGGGGGAGAGTCCACGGATGAGCGAGACGATCTCCCGGCAATCCTTTTCCCATCGGATCCGGCACTCTTCCCGGCCAATGCGGGGAGCGGCCGTTGCCAGGCTGTGGTCCTGGGGGCGCGGCAGGAGTGTTCCGGTCAGCAGCATGGCGAGGGCGATCAGGAGAAGCTCCGCACCCATGTTTGCCAGGCGGTCGTGGAGTTCCCCGAATGTTTCCTCCGGTCCGATCGGCGTCTCTTCCTGGAGAAGGATATCGCCGGAATCCACCCCCTCGTCCATCCGCATGATCGTGACGCCGGTCATCGCCTCGCCGCAAATGAGGGCTTGCTGGATCGGCGCCGCCCCCCGGTACTTTGGCAGAAGCGAGGGATGGATGTTGATGCAGCCCTCCTTCGGACTGTGAATGATCTCGGCAGGAAGGATCTGGCCGAAGGCCGCGACGATCACGAGGTCGGGCGCGAGCGTCCGGAAGGTTTCAAGAAAATCGGGATGCCGGACATTCCCGGGTTGAAGGACCGGGATGCCCAATACTTCGGCTGCGGTTTTGACAGGAGGCGGCGCCAGGGTCTGACCTCGTCCCTGCGGACGGTCAGGCTGTGTGACGACGCCGATGACAGGCCAGCCGCCCCGCACAAGGCCTTGCAGTGCCGGCACGGCAAAAGCGGGTGTTCCCATGAAAAGAATGCGAGGTTTGTTCATAGCGCTGTCTCCTACATGAAATGGACCGGATCCACATCCACCTGGATTTCCAATCCGCGTCCGGCGCCCTCGAGTATTTTTTCCGCCAGGAGGTGGAGGGGTGCGCTCTCCGCTCCCTTAAGAAGCATCTGCCATCGGTAACGCCCACGGAGACGGACGAGGGGGGATTCGGCAGGGCCGATGACGCCTACCTTTCCACCGGCGACGGTCGCGGCCAGTTCCTGCACCCGTTTCCCGATCTCGGCGACGGCCTTTTTCCCTTCCGCTTTTTTCGGGCCGGAGAAGTGGAAACCGATGAGGCGGGAGAAAGGCGGATAGCCAAGCTCCCGGCGGAAGCGGATCTCATCCGCGTAAAAACCGGCGTAATCGTGTTCCTGCGCCCGGCGAATGGCGTAATGGCCGGGGTTGAAGCTCTGGACCACGACGCGCCCAGGCTGATCTCCCCGTCCGCCCCGGCCCGACACCTGCGTGAGGGTCTGGAAGGTCCTTTCGGCCGCCCGGAAGTCCGGGATGTTCAGGGAGGCGTCGGCGGCGAGGACGCCGACCAGTGTGATCTCCGGAAAATCGTGCCCTTTGGTGATCATTTGGGTGCCGACGAGGATATCGATTTCCCCCCGGTCGAGCCCCCGGAGAATCTTCTCCGCGTCCCCCTTCCGCGAGGTCGTATCGCTGTCCATCCGGGCGACCCGTGCATCCGGAAAGAGTTTTTTCGTCTCTTTTTCCACCCGTTCCGTACCCGCCCCCTGGCTGCGGACGTGATTGCCACGGCAAGCGGGGCATATGCCGGACGGTTTGGCCGTGAAGTCGCAGTGATGGCATTTCAGAACTCCCAGTGCGGCGTGGTGCGTGAGCGCCAGGTCGCAGGACGGGCAGGCGAAGACGTGGCCGCAGTCCGGGCAGAAGAGGAAAGTGTGAAACCCGCGCCGGTTGAGGAACAGGAGCGTCTGCTTTCGCTGTGCCAGCGTTTCCCGGAGCGCTGTGACAAGTGGATGGGAGAGAAGGGGCGCCCGGCCCTGTTCATCCCGCTCCGTCCGCATATCGACCACTTCGATGCGGGGGAGGGGGCGGTCGTCAACGCGGGAGGGAAGTGTGAGGTGGCGGTACCGGCCGCTTTCCGCCTGAAAAAAGGTTTGGATCCCAGGGGTTGCGGAACCGAGGATGACCGTGGCCCCCGCAAATTTTCCCCGGACCAGGGCCAGGTCGCGGGCGTTGTACCGCAGACGGTCGTCCTGCTTGTAGGAGGGGTCATGCTCCTCATCCACGATGATCAACCGGAGGTTGCGGACCGGCGCAAAAAGGGCCGACCGGGCGCCGACCACCAAGTGTATATCGCCGCGCCGGAGCCTTTTCCACTGGTCATACCGCGCGCTCCGGGAAATTCCGCTGTGGAGGACAGCGATCTCCCTCTCCGGGAACCGTTCGCGGATGCGGGACAGGAGCTGCGTCGTGAGGGCTATCTCCGGGACGAGATAGACCGCGCCGCCGCCGTCCCGAAGGACCTCATCGACGGCCCGGAGATAAACCTCGGTCTTGCCGCTTCCCGTCACACCGTGGAGGAGGCAGGGGGAGAAGCGCCCCGAGACGAGGCAGGTCCGGATTTCAGTTAGGGTCTTTTCCTGCGCCCCGTTTGGAGTGATGCCGTTTCCATTCCGTCCGATCTCCGGGGTGGGACCCGGTCCCCGGAAGAGCTCTTGCTCACGGAGGCGGACGACGGTTCTTTGCTCCAGGGTTCGAAGAAATCCGGCCTCCCGGAGGCGATCGGGAAGCCCGGATACCGGTGTTTCTCCCCGTTCCCTCAGAAGGGCGACGAGGGCCGCCTGCTTCGCGGTGAGTTTTATTCCGGCGGGTATGTCTGCCCGAAGGCCGATCCATTTTTCCCATTTCGGCCGGACGGCCGGGCGGTTCAGCCGCTCCTCGGAGATCACGAACCCCGATGTTTCAAGGAGATGCAGATCTCCGTACAGGTTATTTTTCCCGATTATCCGGCTCAAACGGCGAAGGGGGAGCCCTTCGGGAAAGGATGCCAGCCGTGCCAGGATCTCCTTTTGTCCGGCGGTGAAGGAATTCTTCCCGATGGCCGAAGCTTCGGCCGGCCGGATCCAGCGGTTGCTCTTCACGTCGATCCCGCCGGGAAGGATCTCTCCCAGGACCTTTCCCAGGGGGCGCATATAATAGCGGGAAATCCATTCGTAACAGGCAAGGTCCTGCCGGTCGAACAGGGGTTCGGGATCGGGCAGGTCGATGATCTCCTTGATCGTCTGATCGGGCATTGCGGCGGATGGAATCTCGATGATCCATCCGGTCAGGCGTTTCCTTCCGAAAGGAACCAAAACCCGCTTTCCCAGGGCCGCGGCCGCGACGAAGGCCTCGGGGACGGCATAGGTGAAAACCTCCGCGGAGGGGATCGGAATGGCAACCTTGACAAACATGACCGCCTCGGAAAAGATGCCGGCCATAAAAAAGGTGCACAGGCATCAAAAAAAATCCCTCTTCATCCCGCCGGGACAGGGGGAATGAGGGGGATTGGAAGGCGGCTTTTGTCGCCGCCCGTGATCGCAGGAGGACGGGAGTTATTCCCCCTTGAGTTTTTCCATCTTTTCCTGCTTCATCTTGCAGTTGATACAGAGAGTGGTCACCGGCCTTGCCATCAGCCTTTTTTCGGAGATCGGGCCGCCGCAAACCTCGCATATCCCGAAAATGCCGTCATCCATCCGCTGGATGGCCTCCTGCATCTTGAGAATCAGTTTTCTCTCGCGGTCGCGGATCCTGAGCTCGAAATTCCGGTCCGATTCGAGCGAGGCACGGTCATTGGGATCGGGATAGTTCTCCTTCACGCCGCTCGTCATCTCCGACACGGTCTTCCCCGCCTCTCCGAGAAGATCGTTGATCTTCTGGGTCAGCATATATCGGAAGAATTCCAGCTTTTCGGGCTTCATGGTTGTTTTCGGCACCTTGCTTCTCATCTCCTTGCGATCAATTCGGGCACATGCTCTTACATGATCATTAAAGGTTTGTAAAGAAAAAAATGAGGGGGTGTTTCATCCCTTCCCATGGATGCGGAGAATCTTCTCAACGATATTCGTTGTGGAGGCCCCTTCGACAACGGGAATGAGAACGACCCTGCCCCCCCACGATCGGACGGCGTCGCTTCCCACGACAGCATCCTCCTTCCAGTCCCCGCCCTTGACGAGGCAATCCGGCCGCAGGTATTCGATCAGTTTGAGCGGCGTCTTTTCGTCAAAGAGGGTCACGTAATCGACCGCCTCCAGCGAGGCGGCAACCTCTGCCCGCTCCTGCTGGGGGACCAGCGGCCTTTTGTCTCCTTTGATGGCCCGGACGGAAGCGTCGCTGTTCAGGGCGAGGATGAGGAGATCCCCCGTTTTCCGTGCCTCCCGGAGATACCGAACATGTCCCACATGGAGAATGTCGAAACAACCGTTCGTGAAGGCGATCTTCTGCCCTTCGCCCCGGCGACGTTCGACCTCGTTCTTCAATGCTTCCCAGTTGAGAATCTTCTTCATCCGTCTGGTTCCTTCCCCTGATCGTAGACCGCCCGGGCCAGCGTCAGAACGGCAACCGCCTCGGCCCGCGCCCGGATGAGAACCCGGGCGCATTCCGCAAGCGTGCTCCCCGTGGTGAAGACGTCGTCCACGAGGAGGATCCTCCGGCCTGCGATCCGTTCCGGATGCCTTACGGCAAAGACGCCATGAACGTTTGCGGACCGGGCTTCCCGGCCCAAACCGACCTGCGGCGGTGTAAAGACCTCCCGTTGGAGCGACGTGAAATCGAGTGGAATGTCGAACCGTTTCGATAGTTTCTGCGCCAGGATGACGGCCTGGTTGAATCCCCTTTCCCGCAGCCGCTTCCGGTGCAACGGGACCGGAACGATTCGCTCAAAGGCCTCCATGTCCCAGATCCCGCCGGCGAAATCGGCCATGATTCCGCCCAGCATCTCGCCGATTCCGGTTTTCCCCCGGTATTTGAACCGGTGAATGGCCGTCAGCAGTGTTTCCTCGTACCGTCCGACCGATCGGGCGACCGCGTAGGGACTTTCCATCGTGAGACAGTCGCCGCAGAGATGGTCTTCCCCTTCCGCGGCGGGAAAAGGAATCCCGCAGCGGGGACAGAGAGGAGAGCGAATGAAGTGGATCCCGTTCAGGCAGGATGGGCAGAAGGGGAGGGGATCGTGCCGCTTCAAGAGATCATCGCAGGCGGCGCAACGGGGCGGAAAAATAAGGTCGGCGATCCCGGTCAGGATCTCTTTCAAGACTACATCCCCTCTTGCAGCGCCTTCAGGGAAGCCGTATCGTCGGGTACGGCCATCCGCTGCGCCCCGGACCAGAGCCGTTCCAGATCATAGAAGGCCCGGACGGATTCGAGAAAAACGTGGAGGATCACATCGTCGTAATCCAGAAGGATCCACCTCCCTGCGGCTTCCCCCTCGACGCCCAGGGGCAGGATTCCCGCCTTTTTTAAGGTCTCCTGGATCGCAGCGGCGACGGCCCGGACCTGACGGTCGGATGTACCGCTGCAGATGATGAAGTAGTCTGCAAAGGCGGAGAGCTCTTTTACATTGAGGATGATGAGATCCTTCGCCTTCTTTTCCAAAGAGGCGTTGACGCACAGAAGCGCCCTTTCCCGCGAATCGTTTTTCTTTTTTCTGGCCAATCTCCCTCCTTTCCTTTTTTTTGCCGGCCTGCCGGTTGCGGCGGTCTTTCCCCGCGTCTTCCCGATGCTTGCGGGATAGATGCTTTTAAGTAGCAGAACAAGGGGTTTGTGTCAATTTAAACAACGTTTGCTTTCATGAGACTTGCCATAAGCAGATATACACCCAGCACCGCGAGGGCTATTGCCGACACAAGGATAAGTTTACGTCTTCCGCTTCGTCCAAGAAGGCGCGTTGTTCCGAAAAGAAGGATGGTACATGCCAGGGCAGCGACCATCGTTGCGTAAAAGGCGATGATGAGGGCCACGGCGTTTGCGGGGCTTGGAAGCCATGCGTTCAGGAAGGCGGGCCCCAGGACTAGGCTCCAACTGAGATAAACATTGGGATTCAGCAGATTGACGATAACGGCTTGAATGAGTGTGCGTGGCACCGAGTCTCTTGTTTCAGGGCCTGTCGCAGTTTGTTGTCTCCATTGCCTGAAACCCGACCAGGCCAGATAGACGAGAAAAACGCCCCCTGCCGCCTGCAGAATCCTGCTCATTGCCTCAGGAACGCGGTTGAGTACGAGCAAAACGAGCAGTGCGATGGGCCCGTCACTGATCAGAGGGGCGAAAGATGCGGGAAGTGTGCGTTTCCAGCCTTTCTGTGCCACGCTGGATAGAAGGAACGCCTGCAAAGGGCCCGGCATAACCGCTGCGGTAAATGCGAATCCGCTGCCGATCAGAATGCATTCAACCATTCTTGTCCTTATATCTTTTTATTACCCATGATTACATGCTATCAAATTTCAACCTGTCGGACAAGTGGTGCTTCGTGTTGGTGTCTTCGTTTTGGTATTGGAAGGATGTTTGACCGGAAGATTGGCCGTTGTGAAAGGGAACCGCTTGTGGTAAACGAAACGCTCAAACGAACGGAGGTGCGATCCTCATGCAGGAAATTCTGCAAAAAATCCAAGTTCATGTGCCCTATTATCTCCTCCGGGAAAAGATGTTGCCCCGGGTGCTCCGGGAGGGGATCAACCCGGAGATCGGTTTCAACCACCGTGACCTCGATTGCTTTCAGGAGGCCGATTTCCGGGAAACAGCGGGACGTATTGCCGGTTCGGGCCTTTCGGTGACCTTTCACGCCCCGTTCATGGACCTTAGGCCCGGGGCGCTCGACCCCCGGATCCGGCAGGTATCGCTCGACCGCCTCCGCCGGGTCTTCGACCTGATCCCCTGGTTTCGGCCGCGCTGCGTGGTCTGCCACGCCTCCTTCGACGAAAGATACTATGCCGCCGCCGAGGCGCAGTGGCTCGAAAACAGCCTCGGCACCTGGCGGATCCTCCTCGATTGTGTCCGGGAGACGGAGACGATCATCGCGCTGGAGAACGTCTACGAACGAACCCCCGAACCATTAAAACGCCTGCTGGATGCGCTCGCCTCGCCGCAGGTCCGCTTCTGCTTCGATGCCGGGCACGCCAACGCCTTCGGCAGCGCGCCCCTTAGCCTTTGGATCGAGACCCTGGGCGATCTCTTGGGCGAGATCCACATCCACGACAACCACGGCACGGCGGATGAACACCTGCCGGTGGGTGAGGGGAATTTCCCTTTCCGCGCACTGTTCGCGATGGTCCGGGAACGGAATTTAAAACCGATCCTGACCGTCGAATCCCATTCGGAAAAGGGTCTCCGGCGCATGCTGGAAAACCTCCGAGCCATGGAACTGTTGAAGAGTTCATAGTGTGAGACCATTGTGCATTTTTCTTTGCCCGTCGAGCGGGCGAAGATCGGGGGTAAATCGGAAACGATGGTTCGCTATGTTGTCAAAAGGCTGCTCTTCATGATTCCCCTTCTTTTCGGGATCACGGTGATCTGTTTTACCGTGATGCACCTTGCGCCCGGCTCCCCGACCGACCTCCAGACCCAGATGAACCCGCGCGCCTCTGTGGAGATGCAGGAACGCCTCCGGGCCATGTACGACCTGGACAAACCCCTCCCTGAGCAATACATCCGCTGGGTCGGCAAACTGGCCGTCCTTGACCTTGGGATTTCCTTTTCGACGGACCGCCGGCCGGTCGCCGACAAGATTCTCGAACGGCTGCCGATCACGATCCTGCTGAACGTGCTCTCGCTGCTTCTGATTCTGGTTGTGGCCATCCCCCTCGGGGTGCTCTCCGCCGTCCACCAGGATTCCCTTTTCGACCGGGTTACGGGCGTCGTCGTCTTTGTCGGTTTCGCCGTGCCGACCTTCTGGCTCGCACTCCTGCTGATGATTTTCTTCGGCGTCAATCTGGGCTGGCTTCCGATTTCCGGGATCCGTTCCCTGAACTATGAATATCTGCCGAGGGGAATGGCGCTCTGGGATCTGATCCGCCACCTCATCCTGCCGGTTCTCCTGGCCGCATTCGGCGGGCTGGCAGGTCTGTCGCGTTACATGCGGGCGAACATGCTGGAGGTCATTCGCCAGGATTACATTCTGACGGCCCGGGCCAAGGGGCTTTCCGAGTGGGCCGTGATCTACCGACACGCCCTGCGGAACGCCCTCCTTCCGGTGATCACCATTCTCGGCCTGTCGATTCCCGGGCTGATCGGGGGGAGCGTGATCTTCGAGACGATCTTTGCCATCCCCGGGATGGGGCAGCTCTTCTACATGGCGGTCATGGCCAGGGATTATCCGGTGATCATGGGGATACTCTTCATCGGCGCGGTGTTTACGCTGTTCGGAAACCTGATTGCCGACGTCTCCTACGCGCTGGCCGATCCGCGAATAAGGGTCTCTTAAGAGGGTCATATGGGGAAGGATTTCCGGAAAAGATTCTTTCAGAATCCAATGGCGGTCGCCGGGAGCGTCATCGTCGTCCTTTTGTTTGCCGTCTCCCTCCTCGCGCCCTGGCTTGCCCCACACGATCCGAATGCCATCGACCTCGTGAATGTTCTCGCTCCGCCCTCGGGGGGACACCCCTTCGGGACGGATCCGCTCGGACGGGACGTGCTTTCCCGGATGATCTGGGGGGCGGGGATCTCCCTCAAGGTGGGCTTCGTCGCAACCGGAATTGCGATCCTCATCGGGACGATTCTCGGGGCGATTTCCGGCTATTACGGCCGGTGGGTGGACGCGATCATCATGCGGTTCGTGGACATCATGCTCTGCTTTCCGGCCTTTTTCCTCATCCTCGCCGTGATCGCAATCCTGGAACCCTCCATCTGGAACATCATGATCGTCATCGGCCTGACCGGTTGGATGGGGGTGACCCGGCTCGTCCGGGCGGACTTCATCTCCCTCAAGGAGAGGGACTTCGTCCAGGCAGCCCGGGCGATCGGCGCCGGGGACTTCCGGATCATTTTTTTCCACATCCTGCCGAATGCGATGGCGTCGGTTCTGGTTACGGCAACCCTCGGCGTGGCGGGGGCGATCCTCACGGAATCCGCCCTGAGCTTCCTCGGCATCGGGGTTCAGCCGCCCACACCAAGCTGGGGGAATATCCTCACGGCGGGGAAGGACAACATCGACATCGCCTGGTGGCTCTCCTTCTACCCGGGGCTCGCTATTCTGATTACCGTATTGGGCTACAACCTCCTGGGGGAGGGAATCCGGGACGCCCTCGACCCGAGGCTGCGGCGCTGACGGCAATTTTTAAAGAGATGCATCCTTCAGCCTGTGTGCCATCGGGCGTTTGTTGACGGCCTCCGCGAAGCCCTTTTTATCGGGCGTGTCTGCCGTTCTCGGCAAGCTTTTTCAACGCGTCGCTGTTAATCAGCCTGATGTTTGCTCCTTCCTCTTCCACAAGCTTTCTGCTCTTCATGTTTCCCAATGCGCGTGACAGTGATTCCGGCCCCGTGCCCAGAAGGTTGGCAAGCTGGACTTTTGAAAGGTTCAGCTTTATGAGATCTTTTCCCCCCTGTTCCTGCGACAGGTAAAGCAGATAGGCGGCCAGGCGGCCGGGTATTTCCTTGAGGGAAAGATTCTCTACCTGGATCGTAAACTCCCGAAGCCGCATTGAAAGAAGGGCCAGAATATTCATTGTGAGAGACGGCTTGTTTATCAGAAGATGCATAAACTTTTCCCGGGGGAAAAACAGGAGATGGCTTTTTGAAATTGCACGCGCATTGGCGGGAAATGATTTTCCTGAAAAGACGGGAACAGCGCCGATGGTTTCCCCTTCTTTCACAATGTGGAGTATCTGCTCTTTTCCTTCGGGCGAGAGCTTGTATACATTTACACTTCCTTCGACAACAAGATAAAAACCGACGCCCTCGTCCCCGTCAAAGAAGATGATTTCCCCCTTGTTGAAATGTTTATCGACCGATATTTTTCGGATCTCTTCGATGTGCTCTTCGGGCAAGCCCCCGAAAAGCTGGCTTTTCAACAAGACCTGATGCGCTTTCTTCATAAATTTTATCCCTTTTACAAAAATATATCTTCTTCTTGACATAAGTCAAGGTTATGCGATCTTCTTTAAGATACATTGGCAGCCAAAGAGACAACCCATCAATCTTACACAGGAGGTGTCACATGTTTTGTTATCAGTGTCAGGAGACGGCAAAAAATCAGGGCTGTACGGTCAAGGGCGTCTGCGGCAAGCCCGAAGAAACTGCAGATCTTCAGGATCTGCTCATTTACGTATGCAAGGGCATTTCGGTTTATGGCGAACGGTTGAAGGAAAAGGGCACGGTGGACAAAAAGGCCGCCCGTTTCGTGTGCGAGGCCCTTTTTACCACCATTACCAATGTAGCCTGGGACGATGAGGTGATTATCGAGAGGATTAAGGAAGGGCTCAAGGTGCGGGACGCCGTCAAGGAAAAGGTCGGCTCTGCCATATCCGGTGCGTTACCGGATTGCGCCATTTGGACGCCGAAGGACAAGGCAGAGATCATGGCCAAGGCGATGTCCGAGGAGGTCCGCATTACGGCCGCCCCGAATGAGGACGTGCGCTCCCTCAGAGAGCTGCTCATCATCGGCGTCAAGGGAATCGCCGCCTATGCCGATCATGCCGCCGTTCTCGGTCATGAAAAGGATGATGTTTACAACTTTATCATGGAGGCCCTGGCGTCCACCACCAGGGAGCTTTCGGTGGACAACATGATTGCGATGGTGATGAAGGCGGGGGAGACGTCCGTAAACACCATGGCCCTTCTCGATACGGCCAACACCGCGGCCTATGGCAATCCGGAAATCACAGAGGTGAACATCGGCGCAGGTCAAAATCCCGGAATCCTGATTTCCGGCCACGACTTGAAAGACATGGAAGAACTGCTCAGGCAGACCGAGGGAACAGGCGTGGATGTCTATACCCACGGGGAGATGCTACCGGCGAACTGCTATCCGGCATTTAAAAAATACGGCCATTTTGTGGGCAATTACGGCGGGTCATGGTGGCACCAGAACCGGGAATTCGAATCCTTCAACGGCCCCATCATCTTGACCACCAACTGTCTGATTCCCGTAAAGAAAGAAAACAGCTACTTAAGCCGGTTGTTTACCACAGGCGTGGTCAACTACCCCGGTGCCAAACACATAGCGAACCGGCCGGAAGGCGGGTCAAAGGATTTTTCTCCGGTCATTGCCTTGGCGAAAACCTGCAAGGCGCCGGAAGAGATCGAATCCGGAAAGATCGTGGGCGGATTTGCCCATAATCAGGTTCTGGCCTTGGCCGATAAGGTGATTGCGGCCGTGAAGTCCGGCACCATCAAGCGCTTCGTCGTCATGGCGGGGTGCGACGGAAGACAAAAGGACCGCGGTTATTTTACCGAGGTGGCCGAGAATTTGCCCAAAGACACGGTGATCCTCACGGCCGGGTGCGCCAAGTATCGGTACAACAAGCTGGCGTTGGGCGACATCGGCGGCATTCCCCGCGTGCTGGATGCGGGTCAGTGCAATGACTCTTATTCTCTGGCTGTAATCGCCCTGAAACTCAAAGACGCATTCGGTCTGAATGACATCAATGAGCTGCCCATCTCCTATGACATCGCCTGGTACGAGCAAAAGGCCGTAGCCGTACTGCTCGCCCTGCTGTTTCTCGGCGTGAAAGGCATTCGCCTCGGGCCGACCTTGCCGGCTTTTCTGTCTCCCAATGTGGCCAAAGTCCTGGTGGAAAAATTCGACATCAAGCCCATTGGCACGGTGCAGGATGATATTGCGGCAATGATGAAGGGACAATGATTTTTTAATAAGGGGATGCTGTGAAAATGTTACGTAAGATCATTGAAATTGATGAAGAGTTGTGCAACGGGTGCGGGAAATGCGTACTGGGATGTGCTGAGGGCGCCTTGCGGATCATTGACGGGAAGGCGCGGGTTGTCTCGGACACATATTGTGACGGCCTTGGCGCCTGTATCGGAGAATGTCCCACCGGGGCTCTCCGGATCATAGAACGGGAAGCGGCACCCTTTGATGAAACGGCCGCAGAGCGGCACCTCGCGGAAAAGGAACTGCCCATCCTGCCATGCGGATGTCCGTCCACCCAAATCCAGACCTTTGAAACGGTCTCCGTCTGCCGGGCAGAAAACAGACCTGTTGATATCGGGGAAATGGGTGGAGAATCATCTCTTACCCATTGGCCTGTTCAGATACGACTGATCCCCGCGAGCGCCCCCTTCCTGAAAGGGGCCGACCTTCTTGTCCTTGCGGACTGCTCGGCCGTCGCCTTTCCCACCCTTCACCGTGATCTGATAGAAGGAAAAGTCGTCATGATGGGATGTCCGAAATTCGATGACGTCCGGGATTATATCGGCAAGTTCGCCGATATTTTCAGAACCGCGGACATCAAGAGCGTCACGACGGTTGTTATGGAGGTGCCCTGTTGCGCCGGGCTTCCCATGGTCGTAAAAAAAGGGATGGAAGCGGCCGATAAAGAAATCCCGATGGAAGAGGTGCTGCTGAGCACAAGAGGAAAGATCTTGAAGCGCTCGCAAAAAATCAGGTAGAAGCGGGGAACGGAAGAATGTAAACTGAATAATAATGGTGATGCGACTTTAATATTAGAACGGGAGCGTGTATTCCATGAGTTACGAGAACATTATCGTCGAAATCGGGGATGATTTTGTCGCGGAAATAGCGCTTAATCGTCCGGGCAGCCTCAACGCGTTCAATATTCCTCTTGCCAGGGAACTCCATCAGGCTTTTCAGGAGCTCGACGCAGAAAACCGGGCGCGGGTCATTATCCTGAAAGGAGCGGGGAAGGCATTTTGCGCCGGCATCGATATAAGCGATTTCTCGAATAAAAGTGTAATGGAGTATCGGGATTGGATAGAGTGCATGGAAGCCCCGCTGGTTGCGATAAGCCGTATAAAAAAGCCTGTTATTGCTCAGGTGCACGGAGTTGCTGCGGCAAACGGAGCCGGTCTGGTGGCCGCTGCGGACCTCGCAACCGCCGGTGAAAACGCACGCCTGGGTCTGACGGCCATCAACGTGGGACTCAACTGCATCGGGCCGGTGATCCCGGTCACCCGGTCCATTGGGAGAAAGAGGGCCCTCGAACTGTTGTTTTTCGGCGATTTGATCACGGCCGAGAGGGCATTAAGTATGGGGCTTGTCAACCGGGTCATTCCCGAAGCCGGCTTGGACAAGGAGACCCGTAACTGGGCTGCGATTCTGGCGCAAAAGAGTCCTCAGGCGCTACAGATCGCCAAAAAGGCATTCTATACGGCAGCGGATCTGGATTATTATAAGGCTTTCGAATATATGAACGAAGCTTTTGCCCGTCTGTGCTCCACGGAGGATGCCAAGGAAGGGATAAGCGCGTTCCTAGGGAAACGCAGTCCTGCGTGGAAACAGAAATAGAATAGAATTCATCAGAGCGTTATCATCTGCACATCCAGCGGACACCCGTGCCTCGCGCCGCCGGTGTATGGCGTTGCCCTTTTTCGGTTCGTAATGCCCGGTTCCGAAGGGCAAAGCGTCTTCTATGACTGATTGGTTACGTCTGGAATCGGGAATTTCCGGAATCAGGGGTAATACCGGTTTCCGGAGGTGCGGTGTCGGCCGCCTGTCTTTCGCTCCTGACAATTCGGACCTTGAGGATGGCCGTTTTCGTCACCTCCTCGCAGGTTAAAAGATAATCCCGCCATTCGATCTTTTCCCCTTTTTCCGGGAACCTTCCCAGGCGGTCGAGAATCAGGCCGGCCAGGGTGTCATAAGGGAGTCCCTCGCCGAGCGTGATCCCGAGATGTTCCTCCAGTTCATTGACGGGAAGGAGCGCGTCCACCATCATGCTTCCGTCGGGGAGTTTCTGCACCCGGCGCGTCTCGCCGATGTCGTGCTCATCCTCGATCTCCCCCACAAGTTCCTCCAGAAGGTCCTCCGTCGTGGCGAGACCGCTCAGGATCCCGTATTCGTCCACGACCAGCGCCATCTGGATCCGCCTGCGCTGCATCTCCTTGAGGAGGCTGCTCACCTTCTTCCCCTCCGGGACAAAAAGAGGGACGCGGACGATCCCGGCGATGTCGAACTCCTTTCCCGTACCGATGTTCCCGATCAGGATGTCCTTCGTGTGGACGAAACCGACCACATGGTCCATGTCCCCCCGGAAGACCGGATAACGGGTGTACATGTTCTCCCGGACGGTTCGGAGGATCTCCTCCCTCGGTAGATCGAGATTGAGGGCGACGATCCGGGTCCGGGGCACCATGACTTCGCGGACGAAGGTGTGCGAAAATTCGAAGATGTTCTCGATGTAGCGATGTTCGGTCTCGGTCAGGGCGCCCGTCTCGCTTCCCTCCGAAAGGACCTGCTGTACCTCCTCGCGGGTGATAAAGTCCTGTCTGCCCTTCGGTGTGATGCCCAGAAGCGAGAGGACGATCCGGTTGGAAAAGGTCAGGAAGCGGACGGCGAACGCCGCAAGCATCGACAGAAAACGGATCGGTCGGGCGACGTTCAGGGCGATCCGGTCCGCGTACTGCAGCCCAATGGTCTTGGGCGCGAGTTCACCCAGAACGAGGAAGACGTATGATATCCCCAGCACGACGATGGCAAGAGAGAGAGGCTCCGCCGCATGGCGGATGAACAAAACGGGTGCGTCCTGGAGCAGGGGTTTGATGTACTGGACAGCCGCCGAGCCGCCGATCGCCGAAGCGAGCGACCCGACGACGGTGACGCCGATCTGGATGGTTGCGAGAAAGCGGTGGGGATCCTTTTGTATCTGCTCTACGATCATCGCCTGACGGTTGCCCGCCGCGGCAAGCCTGGAAATCCGGCTGCGGCGCGCGGAAAGGACGGCCAGTTCGGCGGCTGCAAAAAAGCCGTTGGCCAGAATCAGCAGCAGAATCATCACAAATTCGTTCACGATCAGTTCCAAAACGGTCCACCTCCTCTTCAAGGGACGGGGTAAGTTTTTTCACGCGACGCTTTCTCGGAAGAAAACGCGAGCCGGTGCGTATGCCCGGTATAAAAGTCTCCGCAAGGAACCCCGGGCCGCGACGGCGTTTCCTTCAGGGACTTTTCTTTTTTCTCACCAGCTTCAGAAGCTCTTCATGGTAATAGTAGGCCAGAAGCGTGATCAGGGCGCTGATTCCAAGGATGGCCAGCATGGCGGCGTTCTGGTTGTTGCGCGCATAACTGCCGCTGATGGAAAGCATGATCGTGCCCAGGAGACGCCCGGCGGTGCAGAGGATGAGAAAGGTTGTCGTTTTCATGTGGCTGAGGCCGACGATATAGGAGAGGGCGTCTTTCGGAAATCCGGGGATCAGAAAAAGGATGAGGGTGATCGGAATGCCCCTGTGCTCCATGAAGTAATCGTACTTCCGGAGGATCTGGGGGTTGACAATCTTTTCCACGAACGGCATTCCGAGCCAGCGGGCCAGCAGAAAGGCGAGACACGAGCCGATGGTGAGGCCGATCGTGGAGTAAATCGTTCCCAGAACGGGGCCGTAGAGATACCCCCCGATGAAACCGTTGAGCTCGCCCGGAATAGGCGCGATCAGGACCTGAACGATCTGGAGGCCTATGAAAATCAACACGGAAAGCGGGCCGAAGGAGTTCACGAAATGAACGATCTTCTTCCGGCTGACGAAAAAGTGATAGAGGTCATAATGGAAGAAAAGGAAAACGCCGGCGAGGATCAGCGTAAGCAGGAGCGTAATCTTAAAGATGTCGTCTCTGTTCATGGTTTAGTGGCCGGTTTGACCGTGGATCTCTTTTTCCCGGAAAGCACCCGGTGCCGGGACCCTTTCGCCTCCGGTCCGTTCGCCGGAGCGGATTTTAAACACAAATTAACAAAAGGACCGGCGATTGTAAAGCAGGATATTTTTAAACAAAACAGTTGACACGCGATTTTCGTCTGTAGTAAACCCGCACACCTTGGAAGATGCGAGCACAGTGCCCGGCGCCGGATGGAAACGCCGGGAGGATGTCTTCCAACGGATCTTCTTCAGGTTGAGGTTTGTCATGGCCGGTCTTTGGGTGGGTCTGGTTGCCGGTGTTATGGGCGGTCTGGTCGGGATTGGCGGCGGGGTGGTCATGGTGCCCCTGATGACGGAGATTCTCAAGTTCCGTCAGCAGGTGGCCCACGGAACCAGCCTGATGGCCGTCGTCTTTACCGCGCTGGCGGGATCGTTCGTCTACTATCTGCACGGTTCGGTGGATATTCCGGCCTCATTGATCCTGGCGGCGATGGCCCTTTGCACGGTTCGCTTCGGTGCGAAATACTGCTGTTTTCTGCCGGAATGGAAACTGAAGCGGTATTTCGGTGGATTTCTTCTATTCATCTCTCTGCTGTTCCTGATGAAACCCCTTCTGCCGCACGTCGTGGAAGGGGCGTCACCGGTCTGGATCCGCTGGTGCATCCTCGCCGTTCTGGGCGCCCTGACCGGCTTTATCACCGGGATGATGGGGGTGGGGGGCGGATTTATCATGGTGCCGATGATGGTCCTGCTTGCCGGCATCGGCCAGATCACCGCCCAGGGGATCTCGCTGTTTGCCATGTTCCCCGCCTCAATACTGGGGGCGTGGACCCACTGGGAAATGGGCAATATCCGGAAGAGCCTCCTGCCCGGACTGATTGCGGGGGTGCTCGCCGGGGTTTATGCCGGCGGCACTTTCGCCCACGTCATGCCGGAGACGGGGCTGCGTCTCGTTTTTACGGCGCTCCTGGTTTATATGGCGGCCCGGTATCTGCGGGTGATGCCCAAACCGGCCGAAACCTGCGCGAAAAAAAACGGGCAGACTTGACCCCCCTGCCCGTTTGAAAAATCGATTTACCCCAGACGTTTCCGGAGGTCGTCCAGTTGCTTCCGGAGCCTTGCGGGAATGCGGTCTCCAAACTGATCGAAATGCCGTTCGATGTCGGCCGCCTCGGCCTTCCAGGCCTCAGGGTCGACGCGAAAGAGTTCTCTCAGGTCCGCGGGGGAAACGGCCAGTCCCGTAAGGTCGAGGTCGCCTTTTTCAGGCATGAGGCCGATCGGGGTTTCGACGGCCCCGACCTTTCCGTCAATCCGTTCGCACATCCATTTCAGCACGCGGCTGTTTTCGCCGAAACCGGGCCAGAGCCATTTGCCGTCCGGGCTTTTACGGAACCAGTTCACATAGAAGATCCGCGGGGCGTGCCTGCCGAATCGGTCGCCCATCGCCAGCCAGTGGCCGAAGTAATCGGCCATGTTGTAGCCGCAGAACGGCTGCATGGCGAACGGGTCACGCCGGAGATTTCCCACGGCGCCGATATTCGCTGCGGTCGTCTCCGAAGAGGCCGTGGCGCCCATAAAAACGCCGTGGTCCCAGGAAAAGGCCTCGTGGACCAGGGGCATCACGCTTGCGCGGCGGCCGCCGAAAATGAAGATATCGATCGGAACGCCTTCGGGTTTCTCCCAGTCGGGGCAGATGA
>JAFGRP010000133.1 GCA_016935075.1 Deltaproteobacteria bacterium
CCCGTCGAGCTGCAACTGGTCGGCGCCGCTCCCGACGGCAATCAGGTCACGTTCAGCTTGGAGCAACCCCTGGTGCCGAGCATGACGATCGACGGACCATCCGGAAAGATCTCCTGGCAGCTCCAGCCTGACCAGAAGGGCGCTGTACGCTTCGGCGCCGGCGTGGTCGACGACAACGGAACAAAGGTCATCAAAACCTTCGAGATCACCCTGGATTAGCCGGCCCCGTTCACGGCCGCGCCCCGCTTCTTCTATAAAAAAAGCAACGAAACCGCGATTGCGGCAATCACCAGATAGATCAGGCGGATGTTGAAAAACAGGCCGACCAAGGCGCCGCCGACAAGAAATATGCGTACGGCGTCCCAGGGAACGTTCAGCCCGAAACGAATCGTTACGGACAGGAGAAGCCCGACGAAAGAAACCAGAATGCCGCGAAGCACCCGATTGCACCCTGGGGACGACCGGAGGCGATCGTAATAGGGTACCGTTCCGGAGATGATCAGGAAGGAAGGCAGGAAGATGGCCACGGTGGCAACCACGCTGCCCGGCAGTCCGTATTGCAGATAGCCGATAAAGGTCGCGGTGATAATGATCGGTCCCGGTGTAACCTGACCGAGGGCGATGCCGTCCAGAAAGGTGAGGCTGTCCATCCAGGCGCGGACATGCACCACCTCGTTGAACATCACGGGAAGCGAGGCAAATCCGCCCCCGTAGGCGAACAGGTCAACCTTCGTCATGAGGTAAGCGAGGTCGAATAAACGTCGCTGGAAGAGGAAAAGAAAGAGGAACACGAATGCAGCAACCAGTACAATCACAACCAAGGGCTTCAGGGAATAGGGCTTCCGGTTGTCCGAACCCGCAACGGCAGGGAATGTTTGGCGATGATAAAGGCCGAGACCGCACAAACCGGCGATCAGGATGACCCCGATGGGATTGACGCCGAAGCCGAACAGCACGGCGGCGGTCAGGGCAATCAAGGCCCCTTGCCAGTCTTTCAATAAATTTTTCCCGAAAAGGAAGGCCGCGTGGGCGACAATGGCTACGATCACGACCTGCAGCCCGCCGAACACCGAGACCACGGCCGGCAGCGCGTGCGCGCGGACATAGAACGCCGAGAGGATCAGCATGGCCAGAAAAGCCGGAAGACCAAAACCGATGAAAGAGGCGGCCGCGCCCCTTATCCCCCGTGTTCGCAGACCCACATAGGCGGCCATCTGCATGGCCGTAGCCCCCGGAATCATCTGGCAGAGGGTCATGCCGTCACGGCACGACGCATCGGAGAGCCACTCTTTTTCGACAACGGCCATCCTGCGGATATGGGCCACCATGGCCGGGCCGCCGAAGGCCGTCACCCCCATCCGGAGGAAAGACCATAAAAGTTCTTGAATCGCTGGTTTTTGATCCATGAAAAAATCTCTCCGCTCCTCAATGCGATGGGCAGCCAGGAGGAATCTTCATCTTTGCCCCATCAAAAAACTTCTATAGACCTTCGCTGTTTCTTCAGGCTTCTCCATCATGGGACAATGTCCCGTTTCCTTCATGATCACCGTCCGGTACTTCCGCAGATTCTTTTCCAGGAAAGCAACACCTCCCATGTCCACAATTTTATCCTGATCCCCCCATATGATCAGGACAGGCGCCTGGATCAGGAGTAGAACAGGCGCCAAGGAAAACAGGTGCGGCTGCCAGTCGTTCCATATTTTTCTGTTGAACTCCGCGCGGGCAATCCAATCCTCGATCATGATTTTCTTCAAAGATGCAGGGATTGGGGGCCTCTTCACGAAAATCAATGCCATAAGCGCATCGAAATCTTCGGTGTTGCCCGAGAGCAACAGATTATTACCCTTCTCCCATTGCATGACGAACTCGCTCTTGTTCCGGGATAGAGCTCCGGCCGTGTCCATCAGGGCCAGGGTGATGATTTTCCCGGGATATTTTGCCCCGTAGGTCGCCGTGTATGCGCCTCCCATTGAATTTCCCGCCATATGGAATTTATCGAGCTTAAGGGCCTCCACAAGCCGGTCGATGCGCCCCACCTGGCTCTCGATATCGTAACGATCCGCCGGCACCTGCGAGCTTTCACCGAAACCCGGGAGATCGGGGATCAGCAGATGGTAGCCTTTCATGTATTTGGCAAAGGCCGTCCAGGCGTCCTTGCTGCTGCCGAATCCATGAAGGAGTACGATCGTTTCTCCTTTTCCTCCTTCCAGGTAGACGATCCTGTGATCGTCGACCCTGACTTCCTTCATGACCAGACCGGCGGAGCGCCGCTGAGCATCAATCGACAGCTTGAACACAGATTTCGGGAAAAGGAAGTAAAATAATGCCAGCAGGACAACGATGGCAGCGACAACGACCAATGCGTACCCGAAGAATTTTTTCATTTTTATTCCTTCCTGCTGAAGCCAGGGGTCACGGTACACCCAGGCCGGCACAAGGATCAATCTGACCTTCCGGCTACATCCTCCGAAACTTACTTGAGGTCCGCAGAGCGGTCGGCCGGGATGTCGTAGCGGGTGAGTATCTGGAGGGTCGCCTCCGGTGCGCCGGAGGCGCGTATGACCAGCCGCGTCCCTGCGTCTCTCGAGTGGTCGGACTCCATACGGGTGCCCGCGCGGTGGTCGAGCTCGATGACGTGGAACTCCCCCTGCGCCTTCTCGAGAGCCTTGACCACGTCGCGCATCTCGCCGATGGAGACACCGTTGATCCTCTCCACGATAGCCCCTTTCAGCTTATGGTAGCCCACATTGATGGCATGCGGGAGGACATCTTTGATGATCACGACCTCCCTGCGGGAAGCGGAGGGCAGCCCCCAGTCGTAAAGATACTTGAACCTGGGGTCCACATCCTTCGGTTCCCAGGCCGAGAGGTAATTGAAGCTCAACGGCGTGAAGACGATGCCTGCATAAATGAAATAGGTCGGTCGCTTGTCGTACTCCGGTCCCGCGATGAGACTGCAGACACGCCGCAGCTTTACCTGTCCTTCCAGCGCCTTGCCCGAGCGCAGCAATCCCAGGCGAAGCGTATCTCCCAAATGGAACGGCGTCAACGCATGCCGGAAATTCACCCGTTCCCCGTCACGGAGCGGGATGGTCCCGTCATCGGCGATGCGCACTCCGGAGAGCGAGGTCAGCACATCGCCCTCCTGGAGCAAGTCCTCCGCCGGGGATCCGAAGACTATGCCGGTGACGAGGATCCCGCTTTGCTCCCGGGTGAGGCCATAGAAGGCCTTGAGGCTCCCGCTCTCGAGCTTTTGCCAACGGATGCCGAGGTCGGGGATGCCATCGTAGGTTCCATCCTCGACATCCTTTAAGAAACGGCTGATCAGGGGGACGGGAACCATGTAGCCCGTTTTCTCCACATTGGAGCCGCTGTAGGACTGGAAGGCCACCCCAACCAGACGCCCGTTCTGGAAAACCGGCCCGCCGCTGTTGCCCGGGTTGATTGCTGCGTCCGTCTGGACCAGGAGCAGATCCCTTAAGGAATGGACGTATTTGCCGACCTCAACCCGGGAGACCACGCCCTCGGTGACCGAGAGCTCCTCGCCTCCGATGGGAAAGCCGTAGACTGCCACCTTCTCACGCTGGCGCGGCAGGTCACCGAACTTGATCGGAGCGGTCTCTTTCCAGAAATCCGGATCCTCCACGCGCAGGAGTGCGAGTTCGCTGTCATGGGCCACGTGTTCGACGGAAGCCGTGTACTTGCGTGTGTCGTTCGCCTTGAGTACCTGGATATAGATCTGGTCGCTGACCACGTGCGCATTGGTCAATATACGCCTATCCTCCAGGATGCAGCCGGAACCGCCGGAGTTGTACTGTGAATATAGCTGCCAGGGCTCGTAAAAGTTCGACTTCTTGATGACGGTGTAGAGTTTGACCGTCGAGCGCCGCAGGTCGTCCGGTTCATGGGCGGCCGCGAAGGCCGTGCAGAAGCTCAGCAGAAGCAATAGCGTTATCGACATGCTCACGGTGGTTTTTCTCATCGGATGCTCCTCCCGGTGGCCGGGCAGCGCGATTCCGGCTCGGATCTTTCGGATGGCGTACTTTTTTTTTACCGCAACGATTCGTGATGTCCCCTATCATGATTTACATTCAAAAGCCACCCGATCATTTCAAATAATGCCTGAAAAAAGGCTTCTCTCAAGGCGTTCTTCTACCCTGACCCCCGGCCGGCTCGAAATGGCGGCGGGCGGCGATGAATGCGGGCAGGGCTGGCATCATATGTCGACGGCTGTGGCAGCGTTTCCAGTGGAGGATCTTCTGGGTTTGGCCGCCACATCGATTCCATTGCAGGAAATAAAAACGCCCGTCAGGTGACCTGGTGGGCGTTTCTTTCCATTAAAATGTTATCCCAGACCTACTGGGCACTGTCAGGCGTCAGGACCCAGCCATCGAAGCACATGTCGCTCGTGACTTTTTTAGTCGGATCGTATGGGTGGGGAAACGGCGAAGTCGGGCAGCCTGGGCAGGCGCACCACGTTGGCATGGGTGCCGGTATTATAGTGGAGAGATGCAGACTTCTTCCTTCAAGCAAACCTCCATGGCCTTTTGCCTCCGCGGTCATTACCCGATTGAGATCTTTGTCGGTTTGAATTTTCCATGTTCCTTCCCAATATCCACCCTCGGCTTTATCCGGTATCAGTGTAAAGGGTCCAAAGACGATATAGGGGCCACCTACTGTTACCGTATATGGTTTGTCCGGGGGGCCTACAGAGGGATCACAAGGCGTTATGACCCCACCCTTGGTGAAGGAGACAATGGGATAACGACACTTCGCATCAACATTAAGCCAGTACCCATCAACAAGGTCATTGCCAACAACGACTTGCCATTCCGCATTCTGACCTTCAATGTTGCGTCTGCAGGCGAAATCCGTTACTATAAGCTGGGTTGCGGGGCTTAATCGGTATCGATACCCCACGAACTCATCCTTTACTGCCTGGGACAGGCAAGGTTCGACAGCGAAAAACAAAACCAGGACGCCGACCAACAAACTGATGATCACCGACATCTTCTTCATGATGCACCTCCTATAGAATTAAAGTGGCCGTTAAAAAGGGTGCTACTTCAGCACATCGCTGTCCTCGGCCAGGTCGACCAGCCGTTCGGCATCCTCGGCTAGGAGGAATCCCTGGGCCTGAAGGTCGGCGGCCGCTGCTTGAACAGCCGCCACATACCCGGCATGCGTCCCGTAACGCTCCTCGAGGGAGAGCCGCGTGTCGCCGGCAGCTTCGCGCTCGCTTTTGGTCTGATAAAAGGGGATGAAGCTTCCCTGAAGGCCGCAGAGCTCATCCTCGGAAAAGCCCGCCTTGCGGAGGTTCCATCCCGTATAGGTCCCCAATGGCGCCTGGATGGTTGTGGAGCGGATCCCGGCGATGTCGTTGCCGTCCGCATCGACCCTGGGGACAAGCACCACATAGTCGCGGCCCGTCTCTTCCATGACAGGCTCCGTGACCACGCCCGATTCATTCATGCCATCAAACTGCGGTCTAAAATCGAGGAGGGTCAGGTCGTTGACCAGGCCGGTGTATTTCACGCCCGGGATGTCAGGCCACCCGACACTCGCCTTGTCCGGGGGAACCAGGGTCCCGTCGAACAGGGTGGGGATCCGGCTCGGCGGGGGCTCAACCCCCTCCGACACCCACCGCTCGAGTGCAAGCATCAGGGCCCTCTGGCTGTCGATCCAGTGACTCGGATTGCTCATCTGTCTGCAATAGACGTAACTGGGTGTTGTTTGGGCTGGTGCAATTTGTGTGCTTGAATGGAGATAGACCCTTACCCCGTCATACGGGATGCCAAACACCTCCAGGCCTGTATCGTACCGGCCCAGGGCGTCTGTCGTGGCCAAAGACATTCGGCCCTGCCAATACTCCGTTGAACTGACGGTCTGAATGATTTTCGGACAGGTGTCCGTCATGCGGCATCGTTCAAGCACATAACCGGTTCGTTCCGCGATGGGGTCGTGGGTCGGCAGCCAGGTTAAGGGGGCCTCAAATCCAGGGTAGAGGTGATCTTCGTGCTGCCCATAACCCCGTCCTGGTTGCGCGAAGCGGACGTTCAGGGCCTTACCACCTGCTCCTGAGACATGGGGGTTCATCCCCTCAAAGACGATTTCGCCCGACTCATCTTCATTGAAACCCAGTTGAACAAATGACCGGACAAAACGCCCGCCCGGGGCAAACCCATACGCGATGGCATTATGGAGCGCACCTGCCAGAGGATTGGGGGTTCCCAAGTCGTCCTGGGACGCATGACGGAAGAAGGCCACAAGGTCGCGGGCAGCGGCAAAACCGAGTCCGAGCGCAAGGGGATTCTTGGCCGTGTAGAGAAGCTCGTAGATGTGGTTGGTGCTGAACTTGTCCTTCAGGCAGATTTTCGTGGCGCTCGGCACCCCGGGAAAAGCCACCTTGCTGCAGTCGGCAAATGCCCAGTCCGCTCTCGGCACCTCGATGCGGGGATCCTTTTCCCGGACCCGCCTGGTGAGGGTGGCTGTGGAGTTGTCCAGACTTACGGTCTCGTAGCTGGTGCTCATGAGCGCACTGTTGAATCCGCTGCTCAGGGGGAGCGTGCTCGTTGACGCAGTGACCTGCAAGTCGCTCCGGATCAGGCCGGTGATTTCCGCCCCTCCATTCGTTGCAACCGGAACTTTGAGGAACATGTTAACAAGGCTTGCCGGCGCAACATTTCCCTGCCACGCACTCCATAAAATGGTGTAACCCCGGCGCATCAACAGTCCGTCCCCCGCATCTGCAGCCTTGGTCGGATCCACACTCATGAGAGCCCTGTTGAAGTATATCAATGCCATCTTTTTGCCCCGTTGCAGGGCATCATAGAAAAGAAAACCGTTCCCCTTGCTCATGTCCACCGGTTTGAGCATGTAGAAGCCGGTTTCATACTCAACCATGCCCCGGCTGTTGCGGGGGGCCAAGTTGATGTCCTGGATGATGGCGTTCAACGGATGATTGGGATCAACTTCCCCGAACGCCCGGCCCACGATCTTCTCGTACTGGCCCACATCCCCGAAAGATGTTCCCTCAAAGGTCGGCTCCTGGCGGTCGATTACTATTTTCGTGATCCGGGCTTCGGCAGGAGTTAAAACCATGAGCACGCCAACAATCAGGAGAATCGTCACCATTGCGCTGAATGCAAATGCAAAACCTTTTCGTCCCATTTTCATCCCCCTTTTCTTGATAAATAGATGGAAGATTAGAGAACGTTCGTGTTTCAACATCCATGGCAGCCTCGCCAAAATTGATACTACATTCTGAAATGAGTTACCCTTTTTCAACCCAATCTTTGTGTTAAGACATCACCCCCCTTCAATGTCAGAAACCGTCGATAATTGAACAATGTTATATCTTAATAAGATGTTAGCTCACCTCACCGGCCATGGCAAAAATGTTCTTGCGAATTAATATCTCTCTATGAGATAAATTTCACGGTGAGCACCGTGAAATTATTTTTTGAATATTCCTCGGGTTGAAAATCCTGGGCTGAAGTTGGGTTGTGGGGTTAGTGATGATCGAACGTACTTTCCCTTCCATCCGGATCGACCTGAATGAATTCAAGCTTCATCTTCATCTCAGGAGCCGAACCAAATTAACTCTCCATTTTGACTCGCCTTCCCGAAGGTTCTATCTGACTGTGATCGCCCTGGTCGTTCACGAAATGAAAAGATCAGGGGAAATCAAATCGATCCCCCTGCTGCGACATCTTGACATGCTCGCCTTGTTGAATGAATCCATCGGGGGTGCAGCCGGCTCCTCGGGTAAGGAAAATCTGCTGCACAGGATTTACGCGAAGTGGAAAGATGCCTTGCCGAACCTGGAAAAAGCCCCCCTCTTCAAGGTGCTGGGAAGGATGAAGGAGGGGGAAGTTGAAGGAATCGGGAAGGCCTATTTGTTCAAAGAGGCTGATCAGGATGACTGGGCGAATCTCTTTGAGTACATGGGTAGCAACGAGAATGTGCGGTTGAGGTTCGCCGTTGACAAGATCGGCATCGGTCTGGACAAGACTGCCATTGTTTTCGATGATGCAGTAGATGGGGAGGCGTGGAACCGGTTTGTTTCCAGCCTGAATAAGGACAGGGAAGAAGGAACCGGGCCGGCAAAGGGGCTCAAGGAGAAGGAAACTACTGAGGGACGTCCGGTTGTCACGCCGACTCCAGCTCCTCCGTCTCTTCCCCAGGAACCGAGGGCTTCCTGGTTTAAGCGATACCGCTGGGTCCTGCGCGCGGTGGTAATCGTGATCGTTTTGGCAGGGATCGGAGCCGTGTACTGGAATTCTACCCGGACCACGGTTGCCTCCCCCGAGAGAATGAAATTCCCCCTTCCCGACAAGCCCTCCATTGCCGTGCTCCCCTTTGTGAACATGAGCGAGGACCCCAAACAGGAATACTTCAGTGACGGGATCACGGAGGAGATCATCACCGCCCTGTCCAAGCTCCCCAACCTCTTTGTCATCGCCCGCAACTCAACGTTCTATTACAAGGGCAAAGCAGTCAAAGTGAACCAGGTCGCGGAGGAATTAGGTGTCCGCTATGTGCTGGAGGGAAGCGTACGAAAGACAAACGAGAAGGTGAGGATCAGCGCCCAGCTGGTCGATGCCCTCTCCGGTCACCATCTGTGGGCGGAACGGTATGACAGGGATTTGAAGGACATCTTTGCCCTCCAGGATGAGATTACGTTGAAGATCATCACCTCGCTTCAGGTCAAATTGACGGCGGGAGAACAGGCCCGCCTTGCGGCAAGAGGCACCACAAGTCTTGAGGCTTACATTAAGGCCATGCAATACCGTGAGCAATTTCAGCGAATCACTAAGGAAGGAAGGGATGCAGCGAAGAAGCTGGCAGAAGAAATCGTTGCTCTGGATCCAGGATATGCCAGGGCCTATGTTTTCCTTGCCGGAATCCATAATTTAGACTTTATTCTTGGACTAAGCGATGCTCCCCGGCACTCCTTGGCTCAAGCCAGTAAACTCTTAAATACGGCCCTTTCCCTCGACGACTCCCTTTCACATGCCCACGTCGCATTGGCACAAACCTATTTATACTCAGGACAACATGACAAAGGTCTTGCCGAGGCACGGAAGGCTGTGGCCCTTGATCCCAATTCCTCCGAAAGCCTTTCTTTTTTGGCTTGGGTTTATTGCCATGTGGGACGGGCTGAGGAGGCCATCCCGCTGGTCGAAGCCGCGGCACGCCTGGACCCTGTTCAGCCGCCTGTGCTGGTCGGTCACAGGGCCAATGCCTACCGGGTGGCAGGCAGATATGAAAAGGCGATCGAGGTGGCTAAGAGGGCTCTCCGGTTAGAACCAAAATATCTGTTTGTTCATTTTAACCTGATCGCGTCCTTTATAGCGTTGGGTCGTGAGGAAGAGGCCCGTGCCGATGCGGCTGAACTTCTCAGGATGTATCCCAAAGAGCATATTGAAAAAGTTGTTGGGAGGATGCCTTTCAAAGACCGGGCTGAAAACGATCGCCTCATGGACGCCCTGCGCAAGGCAGGGATTCAGTGAGGAGTCAGGGAATTCCCGGATCATCAGCATCAACCCGAGAAATGCGATGCACTTTCCAGTAAAGGTTGGATGTGCGTCCGGCTATCAGTCAACTCATGCCGCATAACTTCAGAAAGAACCGCTAAACGTCAAGATTTTCAATGGAGATCCCAAGCGCTTCAGCAACCTTTTCAAGGGTGGCGCGACGCGGTTTTGCGTCGGGCTTTTCCAGTTTTGCGACGGCGGCTTGACTCACACCCATACGGGCGGCAAGCTCTCTCTGCGTAATTCCGATGTGCTCGCGCCATGCCCGGATTATAGGTATTGCCCGTAGGATATGCGCTTCAACAACCGTTTGAGGTATTCCCTTGGATCGGATCTTGTCGCCGTCCAGCAAAGGACGGATACGATTGAACTCGTTCCAGGGAACCAGCACAAAAGCTGGATTGCCTTGATAATCTATCGTTTGGTAATCAATATGTACTTTCATCTCGCTTCTTGACCTCTTCAATACTGATGATGCTGATTTCTTCAAACACATCGAAAAGTACACGCCAATTTCCCACACGCAGTCGATATGTCCGCTTGTGATTGGCTAACCGCTTGACATTGGAACACGCCGGGAAATGGGATAAACCTCGCGAAGCCGTCAGAATGCGCACCTGAATGGCGTGTTCCCCAATCTTCTTCAGTTGCTTCAGTGCCCTTGGCTGCCAGATGACGTCCATGGTGAACATGACTATAACCAAATATAACTTATAGTCAAGAGAAAAGTTGTTTCCCAGCACAGCTATATATATTTAGGAGAACATGACAAGGCAGTTGCTGCAGCACAACGGGCAATGGCCCTCGATCCCAATTCCTCTGAAAACCTTTCGCACTCTGCTTGGGTTCTTTGCCATGCGGGAAGGGCTGAGGAGGCTATTCCGCTGGTCGAAGACGCGGCGCGTCTGAACCCTATTCTCTCGCCGAATCAACTCGGTTTTATGGGTTGTGCCTACCGGATGACTGGAAGGTATGAAAAGGCGATCGAGGCGCATGAAAGGGCTGTCCGGTCTTCACCCAAATATCTTTATGCCCGTATTCAACTGATCGCGTCCTATATGGCTTTGGGACGTGAGGAAGAAGCCCGCGCTGATGCCGCTGAGCTCCTGAGGATGTTTCCCTCTAAGACGTATATTTATGAATCTGTTAAGCGGATGCCCTTCAAAGAGCGGGCTGAAAACGATCGCCTTATGGATGCCCTGCACAAGGCGGGGATCAAGTGAGGGGGTGGGGTTCGAAGTGGCGGCGGGCGGCGATGAAATCGGGCAGGTGACGCGCCATGTGCCAGAGGCTGTGGCGGTGCTCCCAGAGGCGGGACCGGAACCGCCTCCGCCAGGCGGGGTCGGTGTAGAACCGTTTCACGAACTCGTTGTAGAGCCGGTCGAGCCGCTCCCGGGAAACAATGCCCTTGGGAACGAAGACGAAATTGAGGCAGTTCATCAGACGCCAGTCTTCGACGAACGCCCCTTCCTCCCGGATCGTCTCCCAGATCGGTGCGCCGGGGAACGGCGTGAATTTTGTCATGTTCATGTCGTCGAGCCCCAGCGAAAGGACGAAATCGCCCGTCCGGCGGATGGACTCTTCCGTTTCACCCGGCAGCCCCATCATGAAGAGCCCTTTGGCCCGGAGCCCCGCCTTCCGGACCATCCCCACCGTCTCGCGAACCTCCTCCAGGGTCACGCCGGCCTTGTGCCGCCGGAGCATCTCCGGGTCGCCCGACTCGATGCCGAGCGACACCATCAGACATCCTGCAGCCCTGAGCATGGCGAGGAGTTCCGGGTCGGTCTGGCCGACCCGGATGGCGCAGTTAAACTGCATCCCCAGCGGATTCCGGATCAGCAAGCCGCAGAGTTCGGCGATCCGCGGCCGGTTGGCGGTAAAGAGATCGTCGTAGATGTTGAGGTGGCGCACCCCGAAGCGGGTCCTGAGATGCCGCATGTGGTCGTAGATATAGGCCGGGGAGTTCCAGCGATACCCCCGCTTGAATACGGAGCGGTCGCAGTAGGAACACTGGAAAGTGCAGCCCCGGCTGGTGATCATCGTGGCGCCGGGAAATCGGATGTAGCTGAACAGGGGCAGATTGTACCCCCGGGGAAACCCGGCCAGTTTTTCATACGCGGGAAACGGCAGATCGTCCAGATCGGGTAGCGGTGTCCGCGGGCGGTTGACGATCACCTCTTCCCCGGCCCTGCGGATCAGACCGTCGATGTGGACCGGGTCTTCCCCCGCCGCAAGCTCGTTCAGCGTCGCCTCCCCTTCCCCCGGACAGAGGTAATCGATATGGGCAAACCGCTCCAACAGTGTCTTCCCCAGGGCGGAAACGTGAACACCGCCGAAGACGGTGACGACACCGGGACGTGCCTCCTTGACGGCCGCCGCCATTTCCCAGGCGTCGAGAAATCCCGAAGTCGTCGCGGAAAATCCGACCAGGTCCGGGTCATGCCCGAGGATGATGCCGGTGTTTTCCCTCACCCCCGAGACGGCTTGCGGCCCCAGACCGTCGTGAATAAAGACTTCGTGGCCCTCGCGCTCCAGGCAGGCCGCGATGGAGAGCAACCCCAGCGGGGCCATTCGGTTGGCCGTGGCGGTGATGTCCCTTTTCCCGGGCACCCAATTGGAACCGGCGGGGTGAACCAGAACGATCCGCATCAACAATCCCAACTTTTATTCCGGGGACACGTTCCGATCCCTTCGGGCTTCCGGAACATGCCCCGACGCTATGTTACGATCGGGCTCGCGGAACAAGCCCCCTCCCCGGTGACCTCTAAAGGGTCAAACGGCAATTTCTTAATGAGACCCTGATCTCCGTTTACGTTCTTTCCCGCCTTTGGGCAAGGAAGTCGACGACATTCTTCCGGTGGTTGAAGAAAATCAACAGGACGGTGACCGCCGTACCGGCAATGGACCCCGCCCGGGGGTCGCTTGCCCATACCGAAGCCCCCCCGAGGATCAGGATCATGAAAAAGGAGGCGATGAAGGGGATCCGCACGATGCGGTAAACCGCGACCCAGATGAGGCACGACAGCAAGGCCCCCCAGGGGGAGACCGGAATCGTGAACCCCAAAAACGAGGCGACCCCCTTTCCGCCCCGAAACCGGTGAAAACTGGGAAAACGGTTTCCCGCGACCAGGGCCGCGCCGATCCAGGGGACCCAGGCATCGGGCAGGCCCCAGAGGGCCAGTGCCGCAAGCCCGGCGGCCCGCCCGGCGTCGAGGAGGAGGACGACAACCGCCCACCCTGTGCCTGCCTGACGATAGACATTCGTCGTTCCGGCATTCCCGCTGAACATCGTCCGCGGGTCCTCCTTGCCAAGCAGGCCGAGGACGATGATCGCGAAATTGACCGAACCTGCAAGGTAGGCCAGCAGGAGCATGAGGGCAATCCTCATCCTACGCTACCTCCCTGATCCAAGCAGGCGGGATCTGCTTCTCCCCCCCAATGTCCCGCATCATCAGGCCACGGACCGCCTCGACCAGCCGCCGGTCCCGATCGTACAGCCGGACGTCGAAGCGCAGAACCGCCCCGTCTCCTGGAATGGCCTTGACGTGGCATAGATAGATCTTTTCGGCCCGGGTGGGAATGAGGATATCACGCCGGTCGAATCCGACGGGAAAAACAACCCGGTTACGGTATCGCTGACCCCACACGCAGGCGACATGCATCGCCGCGTCCAGCGGAAAGGAGGAGCCGAGGGGTCCCTCGGCCCCGGGGAAATCCCCTCCGTAAACGGTTGCCGCGACGCCGTCCTGCGTCATCATAATCCCGCCCTTCACATTGCGGTAAGCCGGTCCGAATGGGACCAGCTCGTCGTAGAGGCGCTGTTCCGAAACCACAAAGGGCTTTCCCGGCGGGAAATCTTTTGCGGGGGGCTCCGCTTCCGGTCCGTCCACTGCCCCCTGCTTCCCCGGCATGAACCAGATGTTGACGTGTTCCATCCGGCGGTTCAACTTCCTCCGCCGGCCGGACCGGAGGGTGGTCAGCCGGGAAAGACAACGGCCGTCGGCGTATAGCGCATGCTCATGCAGCGCCGGAATCTCGCCGGCCCCGGGATCGATGATGAGAAGATGGGGAAACACCGCCCGCTCCTGACGGCAGAGATCTCCCCCCCAGGCAGCCGGTTTCGATCGCGCCACGTTTTGCAGCGCCTCGACGGCGGGCAGAACCGCAAGGCCACCGATATGGTGATCGCACAGATAGGCCGGCAACGGGATGGCCAGGGGGATGGCGATCTTCTCTACGGGAGTGGAAAGGTTTTCCATAAATGCACGGTCTTGGGATCAACGGCCACCGGAATCCCCCTGGCGTTCAGCGCACAATGCCTTGTGAATCCGTGGCAGACGTCGGCGCCCGTCTCCGCATGGGTGATGATGTAATCGAACCGGAGCCTCACCCGTTCGAGCTCACCGGGGCGGGTATGGATCCACATGGGATCGTCGTAATGCAGGGGTTCATGGAATTGGACAACCATCTCGATGATCGGATAGACGTAGCCGCTCTCCTCGATCTCGCGGTAGGGATAGGCGGCATCGCGCATGAGGGAGGCCCGGCCCAGCTCGAAATACCGGAGATAATTGGCATGATACACCACGGCGGAGCGATCCGTATCGGCATAGAGCGTCCGGTTTGGACAGCGATGCCAGACGAGCCCGGTTGCCGTATCGCGGACATAGCGCCCGCCTTTGCCGAACACTTCCGGCCGGAATGGTTTCGGTTTCATGTCAGCTCCCCCGAAAGATGATGCAGCAGTTCGTCCCCCCGAAGCCGAAGGCATTGGAGAGGGCCAGCTCGTAGCGCATGTGGCGGGCCACATTGGGCACGCAGTCGATGTCGTCGAAACGGGGATCGGGCTGGTGGTTGATCGTCGGCAGGATGATTCCCCGCTGCATCCCTTCGATGGTCAGGGCGCCTTCGACGGCCGCCGCGGCGCCGAGGGTGTGGCCGATCTGGGATTTGTTGGAGGAAAGGGGAATCGTTCCCAGCGGCTTCCCGAAAACGGCCCGGAGGCAGTCGATTTCGGCCAGATCGCCTTTCCGCGTGGAGGTTCCATGGGTGTTGATGTACCCGATGTCCGCGGGACTGATCCCTGCGTCGGCGATCGCCTCCCGGATCGCCCGAATGATCGTTTCCCGGTTCGGACTGGTGAAGTGATAGGCGTCGGAGGTCCAGCCGACCCCGAGGACCTCGGCCCGCGCCGTCAGCCCGTAGCGGGCAAGCATCTCCTCGGCCGCAAGCACAATGACGCCCGCCCCTTCGGACAGGACAAAACCGCGCCGGTCGATGCTGAACGGTCGGGAGGCCTGCGCGGGGTCGGCATACGCGCGATCCCCCGGAAGAATCTTGACGGTCGCGTTCATGTTGGTGAAGCCGTGGAGGATCTCGGGCACGATGGGGGTATCCACCCCACCGGCCAGCACGAAATCGCAGTCTCCGTCCCGGATCATCCGGGATCCGATGCCGATCGCGTGATTGCCGGAAGCGCAGGCCCCCTGGGGGGAAAAGATCGGCCCGGTGAAACCCAGGAGCATCCCCGCCCTCCCGGAGGGGAGATTGGCGCACAGGTTCGGCAACAGGTAGGGGCTGACCTTCAGCGGGCCTTTTTCCTGGAAATTCACCATCGCCGTCCGGAAGGCGTCGACCCCGTTGATGGCCGAACCGATCAGGCAGGCGGTCCGGGGGGCGGTTTCGTTGTTCATCGGCAGACCCGCATGGGCGACAGCCTCACGGCAGACCGCCATGGTCAGGATCACAAAGCCGGCGTTCCAGTTGTACGCCTCCTTCTCATCGACGAAATCGAGCGCCCGGGGATCCCAGTCCGGGATTTCCCCCACCACGTTGCAGACCGTTTCGACCTCGCAGCGGGTGACCTTCCGAAAACCCGCCTCGCCGCGGACGGCGCGCTCCCATGTTTCGCCAAAGGTCCGGCCCAGCGGGGTGGCCGCTCCGTAACCGATCACGAAAACCTTTCTGTTTTGCGGCGCTTTCATGCCTTCATCTATCCGTTATGCGTTTCTTGAAAAGTAGAAAGTAGGGAAAGTAGGAAAGTAGGGACAGCTCCCGATTATTCCGGAATAATCGGGAGCTGTCCCTACTTTCTACTCCTTTTTTGAAGGCCATTTCATAACGTACCTTCACCATATGTAACGAGGAGTTAATCTTCTACCCTTTTCAGTAATCACCCGCTCAATGGGGAAATTTGTTCCCTGAAGCGCGATTTGGAGATTTTTTCGGGGCACCCTGTCCTCGCAGCGGAGCGCCCGCAACGGCAACTGTCTGAGCGCCTTCAGGCGCGAGTTTTGCCGTTGCAGCGAAGCGAGAAGGCGCAGGGTCGAAAAAAGATCCTGAGCGCGAAGGGAACGATTCTTCCGTCTTCATATCAGGCCACGCGCCGAAAAACAAGACACGCGTTGCACCCCCCGAAACCGAAGGCGTTTTTCAGGAGATACTCCTGGTCGAGCCGCCTGGCCCCTTCGGCGCAGC
>JAFGRP010000134.1 GCA_016935075.1 Deltaproteobacteria bacterium
AACGCTAAATTGAGGGGCCCCAACCCCAGATTGCCGCTTCGCTCAATTCAAGACCTGACCCCCAAAACTTGCAAAACGCTAAATTTCAAGACCTGACCCCCAAAACTTGCGCAATTGACAGCAACATATGAATTACGCTATGTAAGTATGTTATGAGACGCCATCTCTTCCGAAGCAGAAATTTTTATATCATGATTCTTTGCGATGCGGCCCTGGTTTTCGCAGCCCATTTCCTCTCATATTATCTGCGTTTCGAGGGGCAAATTCCCGAAAGCTTTATGACCGTTTTTCGAAATACGGTCGCCCTGATCGTGATCACGAAGCTTATCTTCTTCTTCGTCTTCAATCTGTACCGGGGGATGTGGCGTTTTGCCGGCCTGAACGATCTGAAGAATGTGTTCGTTGCCGCATCCCTGTCATCCCTGACCATCACGGCGTTCATCGCGTCGATATTCCGGTTCCAGGGATTTTCAAGATCCGTCTATGTGATGGATTTTTTCCTGACCCTGCTGCTGATAGGCGGCATCCGGATGGCGGTCCGGATCTTTCTCAACAGGGGCTATGGAATAGACTTGAGCCTCTTCCGGAATCAGGTTCCGGGTGACGCGAAGCGGATCCTTGTAATCGGCGCCGGGTCGACGGGCGAAAAGGTCGTGCGGGAGATGCTCGACAGCCCGTCCATGAAGATGCGGCCGGCGGCCTTTCTGGACGACGATCCGGACAAGGCGGGGAAATCCATTCACGGCGTGCCGGTCAAGGGCCGTGTTGCGGAGATCTGGAAATTCGACGATGAATTCGACGAAATCCTGATCGCCATTCCTTCCCTGAAGGGGGAACAGATGCGGGAGATCGTCGCCGCCTGCGAACAGATCGGGAAGCGCTTCCGCATCATGCCCAGCATCGGGGAGCTGATCGGCGGCCAGATCTCCGTCAAGGCGATCCGGGATGTGAAGTTCGAGGACCTGCTGGGGCGCCACGAGGTGCGGCTGGATACGGAGCTGATCAGCCGGAGCTACCGGGACAAGCGGATCCTGATCACGGGCGCGGGAGGCTCCATCGGCAGCGAGCTGGTCCGGCAGGTGGGGTATTATCATCCCGGCGCCCTGGGTCTGCTGGACTTCTCGGAATACAACCTCTTCCAGATCGAGATGGACACCCGCCAGCGGTTCGGGTACATTCCCGTTCATGCGTATCTTGTCGATATCCGGACCCCAAATGCGCTGAAGCGGGCATTTGAGGATTTCCGGCCGCAGATCGTTCTTCATGCCGCCGCATACAAGCACGTTCCCCTGCAGGAGCTGAATCCGCGCGAAGCCGTTTTCAACAACATCAAAGGGACGCGCACGCTGGCCGATACCGCCGGCGAGTACGGCGTGGAGCGGTTCGTCCTCGTTTCCACGGACAAGGCGGTGCGCCCGACGAACGTGATGGGCGCCTCGAAACGCGTGGCCGAAATGCTGCTGGAGTGCCGCAACGGAGAGCAGCGTTGCCGTTTTATGGCGGTGCGGTTCGGAAACGTTCTGGGAAGCTCCGGCTCCGTCATCCCGATCTTCGAGCGGCAGATTGCCGCCCGGATGCCGGTGACGGTGACCCACCCCGAAGTCACGCGCTACTTCATGAGCACAGTGGAGGCGGCGCAACTGATCCTCCAGGCGGGGGCGATGGGCGAAGGGGGCGAGACCTTCGTCCTGGACATGGGGCGGCCGGTCAAGATCACGGACATGGCCCGGGATCTGATCCGCCTGCATGGGCTGGAGCCCGACCGCGACGTCCCCATCCGCTTCATCGGCCTGCGGCCCGGGGAGAAGCTCTACGAAGAGCTGATCACCGAGGGCGAAGGCATCGTTCCCACCCAGCACGAAAAGATCCGCGTGATCCGCGGCCGCCATTGCGACGCCGCCTCCCTCAACCTTCAGATCGACGAACTGATCGGTCTCGCCAAGACCTCCGACATTCCCGCCCTCAAAGCCAAACTCAAATCCATCGTCCCCGAGTACACCCCGTAAAAAGGGGGGACAGCTCCCTATTTTCTCCAGCTCCCTATTTTCCCCCAGAAGTTCAAAAGGGGGGACAGCTCCCTATTTTCTCCCCCAGGAGCTGCACTGCGATGAACTTTTGCTGCTCAATGACCGCCTTGACCGGACAGAGACTTTCCGATGGCAGAATGTCGAGCGCCCGATCCGGCTGCTGCCACTGTGGAAATGGCTGGAACAAGAGGACATCATAAATTAAGAGCTCAGCGCAAGTTTTGGGGGTCAGGCCTTAAAACTTGCAAAACGCTAAATTGAGGGGCTCCAACCCCAGATTGCCGCTTCGCTCAATTCAAGACCTGACCCTCTCAACCTGCAAAACGCTAAATTTTGAGACCTGACCCTCTCAACTTGCAAAACGCTAAATTTCAAGACCTGACCCCCAAAACTTGTTTTTAATTGACATAGAGTTGCGGCGAATTTAGAATTAAAGTATGCCCAGAATGTCTCGAGCCATTGCCGTCGGCTACCCCCACCACGTCACGCAAAGGGGGAATGACCGGCGTACCGTATTTACCGAGGCGGATGATTATCTCCGCTATCGCGATTGGCTTTCACTTTACGCGGTAAAATTCGGTCTCGACGTCTGGGCCTGGTGCCTGATGCCGAATCATGTCCATATCATCGGCGTCCCCACAAATGAGGATGCGCTGTCGCGCACCTTCAACACTGTCCACATGCGATACGCGCAGTACCACAACAGCAAGAAGAGCGCTTCGGGGCATCTCTGGCAGGGGCGGTATTTCTCCTGCGTCCTTGATGAGGCCCATGCATACGCGGCGGTCCGGTACGTGGAGATGAATCCGGTGCGCGGCGGCTTGGCGGATACTGCACAGGATTACCCATGGTCAAGCGCGAGAAGTCATGTTTCGGGAGCGGCAGACCCGGTGCTGTCCGGCAACTGTTTTCTGACGGAAACGGTCCAGAATTGGGGGAAGTATCTTTCGGAGGCGCTTGATCCGGCGGTCCGGGACAACATCATCAGGGCGACGGCCCAAGGCCGTCCTTGTGGCGGCGAGGCGTTCATCAAGAAGATGGAAACGCTTCTCAGCCGGAGCTTCATCCCCCTTCCCTCAGGTCGACCCCGCATCAAGAAAAACGCAGAGGAGGTCTCGGAGCTTTTCCCGAAGACATGAAAAATAATAGGGAGCTGTCCCCCCTTTTCATCTTTCTGGTCTGCATCGTCGTGGCTGTCCTCTCCTTCGGGGCGATCCATACGTGGGCCTATACGATCGTTTTTCTGGGGGTGATTGCGGCGAGCCTGATGATGCTCAAAGGGACCGTGGTAAGGGTGGACACCCCCTCCACGCCGCAGGGGTCGTCTCCCCGGATTCCCCTTCCGGAAAGCGAAAGAGATGGACGGCCACGGAAAGCCGGGCCACGCTGGTATCTGAAGTGGGTGACGACGGATCTCGATCCGCTGTTCTTTTTCTTTATTGCGCTCCTTCTGCTGCAGATGCTGCCTCTTCCCGGATCCCTCATGCTCCTCATCTCGCCGGATTCCAAGATCGCCGGGGATATGTCCCAACCGGCGGCCGGCGCGCTGAACCCGCAGAACCTCACAGGGCATTGGTACACGATCGCCCCGTATCTCCACCCGGTTCGGATGTCGCTCATCCGCTGGACCGTGTACGGCCTTCTCTTCTTCGGCCTCGTCCGCTGCCTGGATTCCCGCAAAAGGATCGAAGCGGCGATCGTGACGATCCTGCTCCTGGCCGCCTTCGACACCCTCTACGGGATCATGCAGACCTATTCGGGCCACGGCCACGTCTGGTGGTTCAAATTGAAAAGCTATCGGCAGGACGTCAGCGGGACTTTTCTGAACCGGAATGCTTTCGCGGGATTCCTGGAGCCGGCGATCACACTGGCCGTCGCCTACGCAGCCGGCCTGGGGGACGCAGACCGGGAGCAAACCGCCCCTTCCCGCCGCCGGTCGCTTGCGAAGCGCTTCCTGGCGTTCTTCTCCGAAAATCCAAATAATCTGAAACGGTTTCTGATCGTCTTTGCGGGGGGGGTCATGGGGCTGGGCCTGATCCTCTCCAGCTCGCGGGGCGGGATCATCGCCGTAACCGGCGCCCTTCTTATGATGGGGCTCTTCTTCTATTTCCGGAAAAGCGAGCGCCGGAAGGGACGGATCATCCTTCTGCTGTTCGGGATCGCCATGATCTTCGCCGTCCATGCCGGCCTGGATTACACCGTCGGGCGCTTTCGCTTCTTCGACGAGTCCATGCAATTCCGAGGCGTCATGGCCGAGAATGCGCTGCGTCTCTTCAAGGATTACAGCTTCGCCGGCGTGGGGGTGGGGAATTTCGGTCACGCCTACGGGAAGTACCAGGACCCCATCCACAAAAAATATTACGTGGATTACGCCCACAACGACTATGCCCAGTTCCTGGCCGAGGCGGGGATCCTCGGGGCGATTCTGCTGCTGGCGGGATCGGGGTGGTACATCGTCCGGACGTTCCGGATCTGGCGGAAACGGAGCGATCCCTTCGCGGTCTGCTTGGGGATCGCGCCTTTCGCCGCCCTTTTCGCCGTGGCGATCCACGCCTATTCCGACTTCAACCTCCACCGGCCGGCGCACATGATGGCCCTGATCGCCGTCATCGCCATCGGTTATGCGGCCCTCCACTCGAAAAACGGCCGCCATCGAAACCGGACGCCCCACCGGCAGCGGATGATCCCGCTGCGCCCGTGGGGCGCCATCCTTCTGGGATGTGCGGCGGGCCTGACCCTCTGGTGCGGCGTCTGGACGGCCCGCCACTTCGTTGCCGAGGCTTACTGCAACACGGATTACAACATCACGCTGAACCTGGAGGAGAATCCGCCGGTGGAGAGTGTTCGCAAGGCGAAGAGCTGGAATCCCCGAAACGCAGCCTACCCGTTTAAACTGGCACGCGCACTGATCATGGTGCGGGACCTGCGGATGCAGGGCCGGATCCAGGACCCGGAGGGCTGGAAACAGTCGCACGGACCGATCATCGCAGAGCTGGAGCAGGCGATCCGCCTGAATCCATGGAATGCGGAGCATCACGTGCGGCTGGGGTGGGAATACTCCTACCTCTTCGATCGTCCCGACCGCCTCAGCCGCTGGCTTCCCGCGGCAGACCTCTGCATGGACCGGGCGGCCTATGTCGCCGGAGGCTGGCCGCAGTACCCGAAGCTGCACTACGATATCGGAAACTACTGGACGATGCGCACCAGGTCTCTCGGACCGGACGATCCGGCAAGAGAGATCGCATGGACCAGGGCGGCGTGGCATTACCGTCAGGGAATGGAACTGGAGCAGATCAAGGAGCTTCCCAAAGACGTCCGGACATACATCGGATACTTCTTCCGGGACGTCCCGTTATTGTTCGATTTTTCCGGATCCGCCCGCCGGGCGCCTTCGAAAAAGGGCAACTGAAAACAGATTGAGGACCGGCTTCACAAGACCCGTAAAAAAACAAAAAAAAGCTTGACATCCGGATTCGGGGTTTATAATATGTCCATAGATTGCTGTAAATGCAATCATTTCGTCTATATGGTCGATCCCCGGGGCTGCCGGAAAGAGCGGCATTTATTCAGAGGGGATTGATGGATCGGATCAGGAGTGTGAGACATGCACACCAGGAGGATGGGTTTCACCGTTTTGGCGTGTCTGATGCTCCGTTTTGTTTTATTGGCCGCTGCACAGGCCCAATCTCAAATCCTGACGCCCGGACAATGGGATATTGATTCGTTCGGACGGTAATATTGATAGACTGCTTCTCATAAACGAAAGGATGCGGATATGAAAAAAACCGGGATCGTCACTTGCATTGCGGCGTTTATGCTGATGATATTTCCGATGCAGCTTCAGGCCCAGCAGGGAGGAAATATCAAGTTCGGAAATCTATCCGTGATTCCCGGTATCGAGATGCAGGGAATCTACGACGACAACATCTACAAGGGGAACGGCAAGGAATATGCGAACCCCGCGACGACCCGGGAGGAAAAGAAGGAATCCGACTGGATCGCCCATGCAAAGCCCGGCCTGTTGCTGAACTACGTGATGCCGGAGAGGGGTTATATCAATCTCGGTTACATGGGCGATTTCGCTTTCTACGACGAGAACTCCAGCAATAACTGGAAGAACCAGCAGGGAAACCTCGATGTCAATTACATGGCGCCGGGCGGGCTCATCCTGGGGGTGACCGATACCTACGCCAGGACCGAGGACCCGTTCGGCAACGCCGATCAGTACGGTATCGGCCGCGTCACAAAACGCTGGTCCAACGACCTCAAGACGAGGGCCGGCTTCACCATGATGGGCAATTTCCGGGCGCTCCTTTTCTACAACAACTACAAGCAGCAGTATGATGACATCGCCGACTACACCCAGGATTATACGGACAATGAAGTCGGCATCGGCGCGGAAGCCCGCTTCCTTCCGAAGACCTGGGGATTCCTCCGTTACCATCGGGGGGAGAGAAAATACAACACGCTGGGGCCGATGCAAAGTTCGGACGCGAACAATTCGGATTTCATATGGAACAAGGCCACCGCCGGTTTGTCCTGGGATCCGGGCGCGAAGCTGAGCGGAGAACTCAACGTCGGCTATCAGTGGCTGGTCTACGACAACCGCTTCACCGACGCAGGCGTGGAGCGCGAAGACAAAAACACATGGGTTGCCGCAACCGCAATCACCTTCCAGCCCGCAGAGACGACTTCTCTGACCCTGAACATCAGCCGCGCCATCCGGAATACGGCATCCGACAACAACGAGCAGTTCACGGATACCGGCATCGGTTTCAGCGTAAAGCAGCAACTCCTGGCCAAAGTGTATCTGCTCGGCGGTGTAAGCTACAGCAAGAACGAGTACAACCTCCCGGCAGGCAATGCCCGAACGGACGACAACTACATGGGCAATATCGGATTGAATTACGCCATCCAGGATTGGTTGGGCGTAGGGGTCGGATACAATTACAACCGCAAGGATTCCAACATCGAAACCGAGGAATTCGTCGACAACCAGTTCATGGCTTCCGTGAAAATTGTTTATTGAAAACGACCCATGGTCCGGCGCCTCCGCTTTCCATAAAGAAGGGGAGCCGCCCTGTTATGGAGGTTGAAAGATTCGAGATGAAAAATAAAAGCTTCTTATCCCTTGTCACGTTCATCGTTTTTGTTCTGCTGATCGGTTCGGGCTTCACCGCTTTGGCTGCCGGTCCGGTAGCCAAAGTGACCAGTTTCAAGGGAGAGGCCTACATCCAGACCGGCACCACCGCCTTCAGGATCGACAAAATAGGGCAGACCGTTCTCGACGGCGACCGGGTCCAGACCAAAGAGGGTGAGGTTCAGCTTGCCTTTACGGACGGCGCCGCCATGACGATCAACCCGTTTTCCACAACCATGATTCAGGAGCGGGAAGAGGAATCCGGATTCTGGTTGTTCAAGACCAAGAAGCTGGTTCGCCGGATGACCGCGTTCGTGGGCAAGCTCCACTTCAGGAGCGGCTCCTCGCAGCGGGAGAATTACCTGCAGACGCCGACGGCCGTGTGCGGGTTGAGGGGATCCGAGGCCGAATTCGGTTTCAACAACATCAGCTCCCTGTTGAACCTGATCACGGGAGCGATCAACACCTTCGGCACACCCTGGCAGCAGGGCGCCTTCACCAACCCCGGCTTCACGGCCGCCGCCCGGAACGCCGTCTATCAAAAACTGAACAACACCGTCGCGCAGGTCAACAAGGCCGGCCAAACCGGAACCGGCAACGATCAGGCACTGGCCGTTCTCAATGCGTATGAACTCGCCAAGCTTGTAGGAGAGGCACTCGCGAATAACCCCGACCCCACCATCAAGCAGTTGGGCCAGAATTTCATCAACCTCGGGAACCAGGGAATCGCCAATGTCATGCAGCAGAACCCGAATCTGACCACGACAGTGGAAACCACGGTGCCGACCACGGGGCCGACTACCACACCGACGACGGTGCCGACGACGGTGCCGACCACGGTGCCGACCATCCTGACCACG
>JAFGRP010000135.1 GCA_016935075.1 Deltaproteobacteria bacterium
CGGCCGAGGAAGGGCACGCCCATCTCCCGGGCCATCGTCTCCCCGCCGCCGCTTTTGAAGACCTCGATCATCTTCCCGCAGTGCGGACAGACCAGACCGCTCATGTTTTCGATCACCCCCAGAACGGGAATCTTGAGATGTCGACAGAAATTGATGGACTTCCGCACGTCCTGAAGGGAGAGATCCTGGGGCGTCGTGACGACTATGGCACCATCGCTTTCGGGAATGAGCTGCGCCACGGAAAGGGGTTCATCCCCCGTTCCGGGGGGAAAATCGACGACCAAATAGTCCAGTTCTCCCCACTGCACGTCCGTCAGGAGCTGCTTGATGACGCCCATCTTCATGGGTCCCCGCCAGATGACCGCCTCGTCCGAATGGCCGAGGGCGAATCCGAGGGAAACGACCCGGAGACCGTCGTCCGTCACCAGGGGCAGAATTCCGACCCCTTCGACGGATTTGAGCATTTCCCCCTTGAGATGCAGGAGCATGGGAACGCTGGGACCGTGGAAATCGACATCCAGCAGCCCGACCTTCATTCCCGCCATACCCAGCGTGACGGCAAGATTCACGGCCACCGTGCTCTTTCCCACGCCGCCCTTCCCCGACAGAACAAGGATCTTGTGTTTGATTTCCGACAGGCGCCTTACGAGCGCCTCATCCTCCGTTAACATCCTGAGTTTTTCATCGTCCTTCCGTTCACCGGCCGCGTCGCGGCCGCCCTTTTTTTCGCCACAATTCATCTCTCTTCAAACCTCCACAGTTTCTTAATGATGAGCGATCCGCCGCCGATCACCGTTGTCGACTGAAGGGGCAACGCAGGCGGCGGAATGCTTTTACACCAAACGAGGGATAATCACAATCCATGCCAGAAAAGGCTTTTTAAAGAAATAGAGGCAATCTTCAATCAATATAGATGGATGAGGAACGGGAATTCCGGCAGGCGGAAATAGGATAGCATCTATGCTACCCGTGTTCCCCGAATGCATTGCAAAAATGCAATAGACACGGAAAATCAGACCGACCCCTTCCGAATGGCACTTTCACCGGATGCCCCCGTAACAGCGGCATTGAGAGTCCCCAGTACGATGTCCAGGTTAAAACCGAACCGCACTGCCGCCTCCCGGAGCGAGAGGAAGAGACCCCGGCAGCAGACGCAGGACCCCGTCTCCACCTCAAGGCCCTTGAAAATCGCTTCCGTCTCACGATATTCACTGATGATGTCGAGTATCATCATTGCGGGTGTGATGATGGAAGGCGTTTTCTTGATGACCTGCCCGTTTCGTATATCTTTATTCATTTTGCAGCCTGTTCATCCAGCGCCTCCCGGAGCGCCTGCGGTATCTGCCTGATGATTTCCACGATCTGGGTTGCCGGTGTGGGCTGTGCGTAACGGCCCGCCAGGCGGTTTGCCCGCATGGCGACAACGGCCGCCTCTCTCATGTTCATCCCCATGTCGATCAAGACGGATACGAGCCCCGTCAATGTATCCCCCGTCCCCCCGATGGCCTCCAGGGCATCTTCAACGGGACGTTCGACCGTTTCAAGGATCCCCGTCTCGTCGGCCAGATAATCCTTCGCCCCCTTGACAAGCAGATACCGTGCGGCGTTGTGGTGTTGGTAAGCGCGGACGATGAGATCGGGAACGCGGTTGTCTTCATGCAGGATGAACCCCCGGGTGTAAAAGGGATGTGGGGCCTCTTCATCGGCCAGAAAGGCGAGTTCCCCCACATCGGGGGTGAACAAATCGTACAGGGACGCCTCGCCGCTCATCTTGGCCACGTACATGAAGCCCGCGTCGGCGATCAGCCGGGGCCGGGGATTCAGCTTGACGAGAACATCCTGGATCTTTCGGTGCCAGTGAACGATGGGCTGAAGATAATGGAAGGCGATGACCTGAAAAGCGCTTCGGGGCAAAACATCGGTTATATGCGCATACAGGCGCCGGCTTCCCCTGCCGGTTCCCGTGTCGCCCACAAGATACGCAAAGGGCGCCCTTTGCCCGAGCGTGTCCGCCGCCTTCACCGCCGCGGCAAGCAGGGCGGGCGTTCCCCGGTTAACGGCGATGAGCGACGCCCCGATCCGAAGATGCTCCCCTTTTAATTCAACCTCTCCTTCCGTGAGGGGAAAGTCGTCCAAGGGGACTGTTCCCGCTATGCAGAGCATCGGCGTTTGACCTCCTCGTAGGCAAGCTGAAGGGCATAACCGCAGAGCGTTTGGCCGATATCGCGGGGGCTTGGCGCGTCGCCAAGGGTTCGTCCCACCATGGAGGCCGCCAGAAAGGGAACGTCGGGGCATCCGCCTCCCGATATGTTCACGATGACGCCCGTTTCCCTGTCCACTGTCAGCTTCATGTTTGCCGCCCGGACCATGAGGTATCGGCCGTAGTCTTTGAACTGAAAGATGTCCACGGGCTGAAGAAGCGGGCCTGCGACGGGAACCGTTCTCAGCGGCAGCAATCTTTCCGCTTCCAGGGTCCTCAGGATCCGGAGTTCTTCGATCAGAGGAAATTCAATGACCAGATCGCACCCCTGCCGGATTTCCGGCGGCGGGCCCATGACCCGTATTTCCCAACCGTTTTTTTTCAACAGGTTCTCCGCCCGAATGACCTCGCCGGTATTCTCGAACACAAGGATCCCCCGGTCGGCCTGCCCATCACGACCGGGGGGGACGTCCTGTGTCCGGTTTCCTTTCAAAAAACCGAAAAAATCCTTCATCCTTTTCCTTTTTTGATCGTTACATGAAACAGACCGTCTTTTTCATCAATGCCGGCCACCGTCCATCCGCGGTTGACTGCGGCACGGGAAACATTTTCCTTTGACGCATCGTTGTCCACCGTCACAATGATCTCATCCGCCCCGCCTTCCTTGATCCCATCCAGGGTCATCAGGACGGGCTGCGGGCATGAAAGTCCGCGCGCATCTATCGTCTTGGCCATTTTCTTCCTCCTTATGAAATGCTCTTTCTCATGGTCAATCCTATGAAGAGACATACCGCAAAGCCGATCCCCACAGCAGGAATTCCGTATGGCCCGACGCCCGTCGCCGAACTGGCGAGGCCGAAGTTGTGGGCAATGCCGGCCCCGAAAATCATGCCCAGCACAAAGATCGCGGCATCCCCGTCACCCTCGCCGGCCAGGAAGAGCTGGCGACCGGGACAGCCGCCGGCCAGGCAGAAGGCCAGGCCCGACAGGGCCATCCCCGCAAAATTCCAGAGGTGCATCGTGTGGGCGACGGGCTGACCCGCAAATCCCGGTTTGAACTGCCCCAGGATGAAGTTGGCGACAAAGGCGGTTATGATGAGGGCAATGAATCCCGAAAGGAGGTGCATCTGCCGGAAGAGGAGGAAGTCACGCCAGGCGCCCATGGTGCAGAAGCGGCTCCGTTGGGCCAGAAACCCGATCAGCAGACCCACGACCAGAGAGACCGCAAGGGGCGCATGCATCGATCCCGGGCCCTTCACACTGTAAAAAAGAACCCCGCTTTTCGCCTCACCGGAAATCTGAGGAAAGACCGACATAAGCAACAGCAGCCCGACCATAAAGAGAGGCAGCATCCATCCCGCCGTATGGTGTGTCTGTTTGGTCCGTCCGAGGGTATATCCCCCTTTGAGGAAAAGGGTGCCGATCCAGATGCCGAAGATGAGGCCCAGCAGGCCGAGGATGGCGTTGCCGTCGCCGCCGGCGAGACGCAGCGCCGCCCGCCAGGGGCATCCGAGAAACACCAGCGCCCCGACCATGGCGAAGGCACCGAGCACAAACCGGACGATCGGCGCGGAACCGAGACGGGGGCGGTACTCCTTGAAGAGATATGCAGCAGCCAGCGATCCGAGGACGAAGCCAATGATTTCGGGACGGATGTACTGCACCACATCGGCCCGGTGCAGGCCGAGGGCGCCGGCGATGTCCCGCTCGAAGCAGGCCACGCAGATTCCCATGTTGCCGGGATTCCCCAGTTTTTGCAAAAGCGGCGCTAAAATTCCAATAATGATTCCGACGCCGATGATGCCCCAACGCCCCGCAAAGATGTTCTTGATTCCGTTCATGGAATACCTCCTCCCTTGGATTTTCGTGTTTATCCCGGACCCGCCTGGATAGGCGAAGACAAGGCACAACCGCCCCGATGCCGTCCGGATCCCTTTGGATGAAAGGGTGTGAGCACGCTGCCGTGAATCACAAGGACCGTCCGTGCAAACCGGATCATCCGGAAAGGAATGGCATGGACCAAAGCCCGATGAGGACCATCGCCGAACCTTCCGAACCATTTTTTGATTTTTCGATGCGGGGGGACCAAATTCGCCTCCTGATCGCGCCATGCCGTAATCTCTGCGGCACGACCTTCAGGAAGCCGACCGGTCAGAGCAGGAGAGACGGCAAGACGACGCTTCCGGAGAACCGCCCGGGTTCTCTGTTATCGCCTCATATTAACGGTGTGAAGAATAACGGCAGATATTTCATTTCACTCAGCACTCCTGGTTTGGAAGCGCATCTACACGATGACAACTGCAGATGTCAATATAAAAATCATTGTTCAATGATCCCTGTAGAGAAGTCGGACGCTGACGCTGTGATGTGTCATGGTCCAAGAATGTCTCGAATCGCCCCGAGCAACGCCCGGTTTTCCTCCGCATTTCCGATGCTGATCCGCAGGTGATCCGGCAGACCGTAGCTTGACAACGGCCTGATAATGATCCCCCGCCTGAGAAGCTTTTCAAACAGTTCGGAAGCGGCCATCGGCGGCTTCACCAGGATGAAATTGGCCTGGGACGGGTATACCTGGAACCCCAACTCGCCCAGGGCCCGGCTCAACATCTCCCGTCCCCGGATCACCGTGCGGATGGTTTTGATGCGAAAGCCGTCATCGTCCAGGGCCGCAATCCCAGCCGCCTCGGCCAGAACATTCACGCTGAAGGGAAGCTTCACCCGCAGCAGGCCATCGGCCAGATCCGCCGGCATGACGCCATATCCCAGACGCAATCCGGCCAGACCGTAAAGCTTTGAGAAGGTCCGCAGGACAACGAGATTGGGGGCCCTGCCGGCGAGCGACATGATGGAATAGCGTTCCCGGGGCGCCGCAAAGTCCATGTATGCCTCGTCCACGACCAGGAGGCAATTCACCGGAAGGCGATGGTGCAAATCGACCACTTCTTCGACGGGAGGGGCAAACCCCGAAGGATTGTCCGGTGTGGTTAAAAAAACCATCGCCGTGGCATCGTTGACCGCCTCAAGAAGCGCTTGCATGGGAAAGGTGAAGTCATCATGCAAGTCAATCTGGCGAAATTCAACACCGCAGAGTCTGGCTTGGGTTTTGTAGATGTTGAAACAGGGCCGAAACGCCAGAACGTGTTTCCGGCCGGGTTCAACCGCCACACGGATGAGCAAATCGATGATCTCATCCGAACCGTTGCCCGCCACGATCCGGTCCCCGGGAATCCCATGACGGGCACCCAGGGCCTGACGAAGCCGGGGGCTGCCCGCCCGGGGGTAACGGTGCACCTCTCTGAACTGCTTTTCCAGGACCTGGAGAACCTTCGGCGATGCCCCAAGAGGGTTTTCGTTGCCGGCCAGCTTGATTACGGATGAAAGACCGTATCGATCTTGAATCTCTTCGATGGACAACCCCGGCCGGTAGGGCTCAAAATCAAGCAGCTGCCGGCGGATCAGGAACCGGTTCATCAATCCTCCTCTCTATTGATACACCACAACTTCAAAAGACGCAAACTCTTTACAATGGAACCGTTAGCAGAACTCGAGTGTTGACAAAGCGAGAAGCGGCTGCTATGGGAACAGGCATGATTTTTGTTATGGGGGTTACGAGTGATTATCAACAGCAATCATAGCGGAACAGATCGATGCAGATAAAGAATCTTAAAGACTTGAAATCCGGTGAAGGCGGGAAAATAACCCAAATCGACGGCGGTCGCGGCATGCTGAATCGCCTTGCGGCTCTGGACATCAGGCCGGGACAGAGAATCACCAAGCTCAACTCCGGGTTTATGCGTGGGCCGGTCACCATCGAGGTGGATAGAACTCAGATCGCTATCGGGTTCGGCATGGCCGCAAGGATACTGGTCGAGGTTGAGGATTCCGCCCCATGAGAATATTGTTGATGGGCAATCCCAACGTGGGGAAGAGTGTCGTATTCTCACGGTTGACCGGTGTACGTGTCATTTCTTCCAATTATCCGGGTACAACGGTAAATTACACCCGCGGCCACATGAAACTGGGTGATGACCAGGTCGAAGTCATCGATGTCCCCGGAACCTATACCCTGGAGCCAACCTGCGAAGCCGAAGATGTGGCCCTGCGAATGCTTGATTTGGGCAACACGATCGTCAATGTAGTCAACGCCACCAACCTCGAGAGGAATCTCTATCTCACCTTACAGTTGCTGGAGAAAAAGGTCCCATTGATCGTAGCATTGAACATGTGGGATGACACCCGGCATCGGGGAATAAACATTGATTTGAACAGGCTCCGAGAGGTATTGGGTGTGCCGGTCGTTCCCACCGTCGCCACCACCGGCGAGGGAATCAAGGAACTGGTCGAAAACATTCCGAAAGCCGTCTCGCCTGAGATGCCGGTCCGCAGCCGTGACGAGCGATGGGCTGCGGTTGGCAGCATTATCGAGCAGGTGCAGCGGGTGACCCACCGCCATCATACCTGGCGCGAGCATCTGGCCGACGCCAGTGTCCGCCCTTTCTCCGGCGGGATCATGGCTTTGACCATCCTTGCCGGAGCCTTTCTGGTGGTCCGCTTCATCGGAGAGAACCTTATCGGCCGTTTGTTCGACCCTCTGTTCACCAGGTTCTGGGCGCCTGTACTGACCAGGGTAAGCGACTCCCTTGGAGGCGGTGGATTTCTCCACAATATCTTTATCGGAAAGCTTATCGGGGGCGAGGTGGACTTTGTCCAGTCGTTTGGGCTGCTCTCCAGCGGTCTTTACGTTCCGTTTGCCATGGTACTGCCTTATATCGTCTCTTTCTACCTGGTGCTGGGTCTGCTTGAGGATACCGGCTACCTCCCCCGCCTGGCAATCCTGATGGACACCATCATGCATAGAGTGGGATTGCATGGCTACGCAATCATCCCTACCCTGCTCGGTTTTGGCTGCAATGTGCCGGCGGTTCTGGCAACCAGAATCCTGGAGAGCAAGAGGGAAAGGTTCATTGCCGCCACCCTGATTTCTGTTGCCGTGCCATGCGCCGCTTTGCAGGCTATGATTTTCGGTCTTGTGGGTCAGCGCGGGTGGGAATATGTGGCCATGGTCTATGGTACATTGTTCGCTGTCTGGATTGTTCTCGGCTTCATATTGCACCAGGCCATCAAGGGTTTTACCCCTGAACTGCTGATAGAGATACCGCCGTACCGCCTGCCGCCGTGGCGGGCAACACTGCAAAAGCTCTGGATGAGAACATACGGCTTTCTGATGGAGGCTATTCCCATTATCCTTGGTGCGATCCTGGTCATTAATGTCTTGTACTTCGTGGGTATTTTTGAAGCCATCGCCGATTTTACCGCGCCGGTGGTCACCGGTCTTCTAGGGCTACCCAAGGAAGCTGTTACCGCCCTGGTCATCGGTTTTCTGCGCAAGGATGTGGCTGTGGGAATGCTGGCGCCTCTCGCCCTGACCGCCGGACAACTGGTGGTCGGCAGTGTGGTTCTGGCGATGTTCTTTCCCTGCATTGCCACATTTGTCATTCTCTTGAGAGAGCTCGGAGCTGTAAACATGCTCAAATCGGCGGCAATAATGATTGCGGCGGCTTTAATAACAGGAGGATTGTTAAACCTGATGTTTCACTTGACCTGATTTCAACAAGGTCAACCGTTTGGTTCCTCTGATCTGCCTGAAATTGGCGCCTTGACTGACGCACTTCAACGCCAACTCAGGATGGATTACTTTTGTTCCGGAGACAGCATCCACACCATGCTCGAAAAGAACGGGGGAAAGAGGCGCCGTATCCCCCAGAAGGATCACGAAGGCATCCGGCCGGCAGAGCGCAAGCAGATTCTCGAACGTATGGTTGGTCAATGCCGTTCCCGTGATCGCCACCAAGTCCGCCAGCGGAATCAAGCGGTCGGTTTGCGTCTCATCGAAATCACCTTCTCTCGGGTTTTTCTCGATCACCCATAGTTCTTTCGCTTTCTCCCGAACCCTGGGTAAAAAGGGGAAGTGTCCAACAACTGCGACCCTCTTGCCCTTCCCCTTTTCCAAAACGAGGTCGGCGGCATTCAGTTCCACACAGGATTTCTCATCGATGGCTAAAAGCGAATTAATGGCGGCAAGCCCGATGGCCGCTTCAAGAATGCTTTCCGAATAGGCCAGGTGAACCAGATCTTCCGGTGTTTTGTCCGCTAAGACTCCGGGTTCTCTAACCAAAGGAGGAGTCTGGCGCAAAGCGTCCCGGGGCAGGGTGGCGGCAAGCCCGCAATTTCTGGTCAAGACGGCGGTATGGAACACCCCCTGGCGCACGTCTTTAACCGAGGCGTCAAAGTTGAGTGAGGAAATCAAATCGTCCAATATCCTCATTTTTACGCTCCTGCCATCCTAACGATCATTTTTCTGATTCTTGCCCTCCGATACCGTTCATCGGGCGGGCACAGTTGCGGCGTTCAAATAAAATCCCCCTGGCAATCTGTTGATGCCTCTCCGGTCTGAGGGTGTTCATGCTTACATGATTGTCTCTTTCCATGCAATCAGAACCCATACCAACGATACAACATCGTTCATCACAGCAGGTTCTGAACGATTTCAAGTCATTGACCGCGACCGCGGTCAGCAACCGCTGGTGCCTCAGGTGAATCCGCCGCCGGACGGAATCCCGCCGGATGAAGAAGAGGAGGACTTGGCGGCGAAAATGGAAAGCTGTTTTTCCGTGTCCTTGCCGCCGCAATGGGGGCAGGGTTGTCTTTTGACGGCGTCCGATATGGACACCAATCTTTCAAATCGCTGTCCGCATTTTCTGCATTGATACTCGTAAAGAGGCATTTTTATCCTTATTTCATTATTTCATTGTTCGATGATTTAGATTCCGTTTCCAACTGCCAACCCCTGTTCAAAGGCGGCTTCGATGGTCGCCGGTGCAGCCGCATCGCCGATGATGCGCCTTTCACCTTTGAATTCCTTCAACGCCTCAGTTAGAGCGTCTTCGGGCACCATGCCTGAACAGACGATGACTGTGTTAAAAGGATCGAGCATGACCTCCTTTTCCTTATGGGTTGCACGCACGCCTTTGGGCGTGAAAGCGATCAACCTGGTGGAGGGCATAAGCGTCAATTTGGGATGATCGGCGATCCGTTTCATCATCAGATTTCTGGTGATGGGGTCCATGTCCGAGCCGATAACATCCGACCTTCTGCAGGCAACCACCTCTTTCCCCATGGATAGAAGCATCTCAGCCACCTCCATGCCCACCATACCCGCACCCAGTACCAACACCCTGTTTCCCTTCACGGTCTTGGTCTGCTCGAAAAAATCGAAGGCAGTCATCAGATACTGGGTTTCGATTTTCTCAATTTCCGGAATTTTCTGACGGGCGCCCGTCGCCAGAATCAAAAGATCGGGGGATTCCCGCAAGACAAACTCCGCTGTGACCCTTTGCGTCATGTGCACGGCGACATTCGATTGTTTAAGACGGTCTTGCATTCCTTTGAGCACCCTTGACATGGTGGTTTTCCCCTTGGGCCTGACGGCGAAAGCAAATTGGCCGCCGATAAAATCCCGCTCCTCATATACCGAAACCTTATGCCCTCGTTGCGATGCGGCGACCGCTGCCGCAATGCCGGCGGGACCGGCTCCGACGACCATGACGCGTTTGGGATATTTTGTCGGTTGCGATGGAGAAGCCGTGACCCAAGGGTTTGCCATACAGGCAATCGGGTCTGCCGATCTCACTTTTCTCAGGCAAGCCTGAAGACACGAGCCGCATAACAGGATCGAATCCGTCTGGCCCTTCATCATTTTATTCGGGAAATCCGGATCCGCTATCAGCGGACGCCCCAAAGCAATGCAGTCGGCCATGCCTTCATCCATGACCTTCTCGATTCGTTCCGGGTATCCCATTCGACCAGCCGCTATGACAGGAATCGAAATCAGGGATCGTATTTCCCGAAGAATCTCGTACTGCGGTTCCTCGGGAAGCGCCATGTGGCCGAAATACCAAGCCGGGCTGTCGCAAGAATTTCCGAAGCCAACATGCAAAGCGGAAACGCCCTTTTGCCCCAAAAGAGCGAAAAGTCCAGACTGGTTGTCCGGTCCCAATCCCCCTTCGACAAACTCCTTGCCGGAAATTCGGGCAATAACCGGTGTCGATCCGGCGGCGTCCATGACGCGATCCAGCACCTCATTGACGAATTTTCCGGGTTCGCCCCACTTGTCGTTTCGTCGATTGGTTCTCAGAGAATAAAACTGGCTGATTAAATAGCCGTGGCCGCATTGTAATTCGATGAAATCCACACCCGCGATAGTCGCTCTGCGCGCGGCCAAACCAAAGTCTTCGATGATCTGCTTGATTTGTCCATCGGACAGTTCTGTCGCCTCCGCACCCGTCGTAGGGCACGTCATGACCGACGGAGCGAGAGGTGAACCGCCGATGACTTTGGGATTGGCCGCCCGGCCGGCATGGTTCAGGTGAATAGCGGCAAGCGAGCCGCCTTTATGGACAGATTGAATCAGTTTCTCCAGCTCCTTGATATGCTCATCTGCATGCATGCGAAGCTGCTTTGGATGTTCTACACCCTGCGGCGATACGGCCGCCGGCTCAAGGATCAAAAGCGCCGTACCCCCGTGAGCTATGCGACGGTAAAACGCTTCTGCTTCAGCGGTGACCCTGCCTCCCGGGTTGTTCAGCGCGGTTTTCAACGGGGCCAACACGAAGCGATTCTTAAGTTCCACTCCGCCAATCCGCATGGTTTCTTTTACTTTCATCACCTGTTGCCTCCATGACTTCATGCAAAAAAACTTATCTTCACTGAGAAAAACCTGATTCCTCAAGTCACTCAGTTCGAGCACCTGTCAAACTTTTTATCTCCATCGACCTTTCCCACGGCCCTTGCGCCCGCCGCGACCCTTGCCTCGTCCATAACCCCGGCCGCGGTCCTGATTTGCAAATCTTCCGAAAAAGTCAAAGATTTGTCCCAGAAATCCCCCTCTATTGACCTGTTGAAAACCAGACCGTTGCGCCCCATAGAACCGGGGAGGAACCGGCAAAGTTGGATTGCGCTTTATCGGGGCATTGGTGGAAATGAATGGTGGAGAATTCCGGTAAAATGATGCGGCATCCATCCTTTCCATAGAGATGGCGTTATTCGGACATTCAGCGATGCATGCGCCGCAATCGGTACAAGTCGCCACGTCTACTTTAGCCACACGGTTAATGGTAATGGCCTTCACGGGGCATATCTGTGCGCATACTCCGCAACCGGCGCACCTGCTTTCATCAATTTTAACCGCCATTGTTATTGAGCCTTTTCATAGGTTAGTCGTTTTCAACCCCTGAGCGGTGCCGAGGGACGTCGTTATGCCGTCCTTTTTCCCCGTCACTTTTTCGGGACAGGCGTTGGAAAATTGGACAATCAAAACAACCTTGTCTGTCCTGCAGACATTCTCAAAGCATTCGCCGACGACGCGAAAGACCTCCTCGTTTTCCCCGGCAACCAGGGTGCTCATCTGGCCGGGAACAATGGATACCCCTGATTTTGAAAGCTCCTTAATGAAATTCCTGACCACATTTTCGATCAAGTCGGTTTTCAAGGGATAAAGACTCAATTCCGCCTGTATCTTCATAGATCCACCCTTACGGCGATAAAGGCGCCGGATGTCATTTTCAGCCATGCCTGAAAATCGTCGGCCATTCCGGCGATTGACGGCGGCGTCTTTACGGACTCAGGAAAAGCGGATAGCCTTACTGATCGCATTGACGTCCCTCCGCTGTTTTGTACCACTTGTCGTACTCGCCGGCGAGCGGGTTGAAATCGAAAAACGATGCTGTCGGTTCGATTTCATTCATTGGTTCGAACCTCGTTTTCTACGTACAGAAGTGATGTTATGCTGGATACGGCGCAACCTGTCGGCAAATTCAATCTCTTCCTTTTTCATTTCTCCCCTCTTGCCGCGAAAAGCAGAGGAAATACGATATCGCTTGTACAGCAGGGCACCCAGACCGCCAAGAACAGGAAGAATGCGATCCCCACGACCGTGAAAAACCCAAAGCCCGTTCCCAATGCCATGATCATGTGGAATAGGGATGCCCAAGTGCTCAGCAGAACATGTCCCGCGTGGGGGAATTTTGTCGTCGGCCGCCAATAGGCAAGCGCCATTCCGGCGAATGCCATTGGATTGACGATCCACCATTTCTCTATGAATCCGAGATGAAGACCCCGGTTCGGCATATCCAAAAGGGCCTCCCCGACGTATGGGATGACGCAATCGCTCAAGGTGCCGATGCCGACGGACCCGAAGTACCCGATCAACAGAGTCGGCCAAAGCTTGCCCGGGCCATGAAGTCTATACATCCCGGCCGTCACCAATGCGCTGAGGAATACGTGGGAAGGATGCAGAACCCAAAACAACGTCTCGAATATCGATCGGGACAATTGGGTGCTCAGGGAAATCAACATGATGACAATTCCGGTCAGCGTTCCAAATAGAGTAAAAGGGGCGTGAGCTCTGAGCTCATACAATATGGTCTTGAACATTCTTACCACCCGTTTCGTCTGTCCAAAAAAATCATGAAACCCTGCGCAATTATGTCAGGGCCTTTTCGAGTTTCACGTTCTTACCGTAATCGCATATCAAAACGCCGTCCAGGTGATCCATTTCATGCTGAACGACGCGAGCCCACAGGCCCGTTAATTCAAATTTTTTTTCGCCCTTTGAAGTCATTGCCGTTTACACAAAGCCGGTTGCTTCGCTTCACATTGACACGCACTTCGGGCAGGCTGAGACACCCTTCTATCATCTCGGCTTGCCCGTTGACGTTCGTTATGATCGGATTGATTAGTCTCAACGACCTATTTTCGATCTCACAAACAAACAATCTTTTCGCAATTCCGACCTGGGGAGCCGCCAAGCCAACGCCTTCTACGGTCCGCATCAAGACCAACATCTCTTCGATCAAATCACGAAGTTCCGCGTCGAACCTTTCCACCGGTTCGCAGACTTTCCGCAAAACCTCATCAGGGAAAATTTTCAAACTTAACGGTTCCCCCTGAAATTTCATCATCAGCTCTCTCCGCCGATCACGGTTGGCTCCTTCACTCCTCTTCCCCTTCCAGTTCCTTTACCCGGGCCATGATCTGCTCCATCTGTTTCTTCAATGCCGCGGCTTGTTCTTTCAGCGCGGCAATTTCTTCTTTTCTGCCGGTCGCTCCCACAGAAGGACCCGATGCCTGATGGGTTGGCTGAAGATTTTGAACGCCTTGTCCC
>JAFGRP010000136.1 GCA_016935075.1 Deltaproteobacteria bacterium
CTGCACCTCATCCCCTCCGGCATCCTCCATGGGGGCAAAATCTGCATCATCGGCAACGGCGTCGTCGTGGATCCGCAGGTTTTGATCGGGGAGCTGGACAGCCTCCGGACGCGCGGCCTGCTTCCCGACAATACCCGCCTTTTCCTCAGCGAGAAGGCGCACGTCATCATGCCCTACCACCGGCGGATCGACGTCGCCCGGGAATCGCACGGCGTCGGCAAGAAGATCGGCACCACCGGCCGGGGTATCGGACCGGCCTACGAAGACAAGATCTCGCGGATCGGCATCCGCGTCTGCGATCTCCTCGACGAAGAGGTCTTCCGGGAAAAGCTGGATCGGAACGTGGAGGAGAAAAACTTCTACCTGACAAAGCTCTTCGGGGAAGAACCGATCAAAGGCGCGGAGGTTCTGGAGGAGTACCGGGTCTATGCCGACCGCATCCGGCCTTACGCGGCGGACTGTTCTCTTCTCCTGCAGAAGGAGATCGCGAAGGGAAAGAAGGTCCTCTTCGAGGGCGCCCAGGGGTCCCATCTCGACATCGACCACGGCACCTTTCCCTATGTCACCTCCTCCAACACCGTCGCCGCGAACGCCGCCTGCGGGACCGGCGTGGGACCGCAGGCCGTCCGATCGGTGGTCGGAATATGCAAGGCCTATACGACGCGGGTGGGGCAAGGCCCCTTTCTGACGGAGCTCGAGGACGAAACGGGGGCCAGGCTTCAGCAGGTCGGGCAGGAATTCGGGGCCACGACGGGCCGCAAGCGCCGGTGCGGGTGGCTCGACATGGTTCTGGTCCGCCATGCCGTTCGCCTCTCCGGCATCACCGGGATCGCCCTGACCAAACTCGATGTCCTGACCGGGATTGCGAAGCTGAAGATTTGCACCGGCTACCGGTCGGAGAAGGAGGAGTTCACCGAATCCGTCCCCGCCAACCTGCGCCTCCTTGCGCAGTGCCGGCCCGTCTACGAGGAACTGGATGGCTGGATGGAGGATATCCGGGGGTCAAAGCGGATCGAAGACCTCCCCCGGAACACCCGGCGCTATATCGAACGGCTGGAGACCCTGGCCGGCGTCCGGTTGGTCCTCGTCTCCGTAGGTCCGGATCGGGACGAAACGATCAGCCTCGCCGACCCCTTCGCTAACTGAGGAGACGTTGGAAATCCCATCGGCAATTCGGATTAGCGCTTGACAAGGAGACACCGTTCCTGTTAGGAAGACCGGCTCGAAATCCAGGGTCGTTAGCTCAGTCCGGTAGAGCAGCGGACTTTTAATCCGTTGGTCGCGGGTCCGATTCCCGCACGACCCACCAAGCAAAATCAAGGGGTTAAGTCATTTGGCTTAACCCCTTGTCGCTTTCATTGCTACCCTATTGCTACCCTTTTCAGACATTTTTCGTGATGTCGAATGATCTTTTTTCATGATCAAGTCGCTTGCATTTTCTTGATCTGCACCTTAGTCGTCAATATCACGTGTTGCCCAATGCAACGTATACTGCATTGTCCTCAGTAGGGGAAACTGCTCCGGGATTGCATTGCCCATGGGAGACCCGATAGCAATGATGTCATTCGCAATCATCCGATATAGTTTCCAAATAGGGATCACCTTTCCCCCTCCAACTTCAGAATGATTCTTGTCGCTACCCCACAAGACAGCCCACTGTTCAAATTTCTTGTTGTGGGGAAGCCATGGAAAAATCTCCGAGATGATGTGCTTCTGGCCGGCGTCGAATTTCTTCTTGAAGCGGTGCTCCCGTGTCTCCCAGTCGTGAGAGTCGATTGACGGTTCGATCTGGATCAGATGGTTGTCGATGGGATGGTACGCCACGATGTCAAGCTCCCCCTCGTGACCACCATGAGACAGCTTGCCCACCTTGACGTTTCGCCGCACAAAGTAGCCTTTGAACTCAAGCCACTCTGCAACAAGTTGTTCCAGATGGTTTGCCATTCATTTTTCCCTCACAAAACGTTCGATATGCAACATAACGCAACAGTACAATTCTTTCTTTGGTCCCTAATAAACAATTTAGAGCCATTCTTCTTTAATCTTTCTTTATTGCTATACGTAACAAAATCGGATTTTCTTATTGATGTCGGATTATTTATTCGTCCTATTTCTGTTCGAGAAAGATTTTCGAAGAAAAGAAATCCACCTCTATCAACTTTCCGTTAACGGACTTGCCTTCCCCGAAAAGCGTCTCCAGTTCCACATGGTCGCCGTTCAATTTAAGATGGGCGATGTCTTTCAGGATCAGTTGACCATTTTCGTTTTTGAAATAGGCCGATGCCAAACACATCTTCAAGGACCTCCTCTTCTTAAAATCCTTAATTTGAACGTCTTTCCCCTTTTTTTGTGAGGATGAAGTCCATCACCCCCTTGATTTCGTTTGCCGCCGCCCCCTGTTTCGGAACACGGCCATCAACGCTTGCCATGAATATTTCATGATCGAGATACACGCAGCCGATAACCTCTATTCCCCTTGTGTCGAGCTCTTTTTTCAGTCTTTTCTTTATCTCTTCATTGGGGATTTTATTGAGCACCGCCCAGGTATTTTTTATGCCGCTTCCGCGGGACATGCCGTAGATTTTTGTCGCAACCTCCGTCGATTCAAATGGCGGCTCAACAACGATCAGAACGTTATCAATACTCGTTTCAACGCCGCGGCCGAAATGCTCAACCCCGGCTTCCATATCGACGATAACCATCTCGCCGTCATTGACAACGATTTTCTTGAGAAACTCCCGGCTCAAGACCCCCATCGGACAGGCGCAGCCTTCCAGCGACTGGAGTATTTTGCCGATGCTGACCAGCATTATGTTGTCATGCTGCAGCAAATACCCCGGGGGAATTTCGTCAACCAGGATTTTATCCGCGGCAAAGATGCCGGGTTTCCCCATATTCTTTTTCAAGCTGGCCTTGCCGCCAACAAGTTCCATCAGCGGTGTGGGCGGCTTTTCAAAACCCAACATCTTGTAAAGCCCCGAATTGGATTCGTCGGAATCGACTATCAGAACCCGATTGTTCCTGTTTCTTGCCTCATTGGCCAATAACATGACAATCGTACTTTTACCGCTGCCGCCCTTTGCGCATACCGATATCTTCATTACTTTTCTCTCTCCCTCTGAATAAGGTGTTTTAACTTCAATCCTGGAAATTGCCCTTCAACAACCCAGGCGCAAACGGTCTGCGGTTTGAATGGATTGCACCGTCCAGCGCCTGCTTACAACCCATTGCCGCCCGTTGAAGCTATAGATTGCAAACCGGCATGTCAAGAATATTTTCTTTCAAAAGAATGGAGAATCCTTGACCGGGGGGAGAGAACAAGGTATGAATATCCTGTTCGGGATATACCGGTGGAGGGGCAACCCCATGATTTTCTCCATGCACAGGATGTCCTGCCCATCACCCATACCCGGTTTCAGGGAATTGAACCGGCGCCGATCCCCATCGAAGATAATTTTGATGAAAAGGTGTATATTTGCGGTGGAGAGGAAATCCAAGATGCTGTGATAATGCCCGGAGAGCGATCCTATGGAACACACAACGAACAGAACGTTTATATGCAGTGTCGTTTTTCTGGATATTGTGGACTACTCCCAGCAACCGGTGGATGAGCAGATCCGGTTGAAGAGCCGGTTCAATGAGATACTCGCTGAGGCGATCAAGGATGTGGCAGTCAACGACCGCATCATCCTGGATACAGGAGATGGAGCCGCCATCAGTTTTCTGGGAGATCCCGAGGATGCCCTCTTTGTGGCTCTGAACATCCGCGATACCATCATCGCCGAGGGGAGTTCGGCAAAGCCCCGTCTTTCTGCATGTATCGGCATTAACCTGGGACCGGTCAAACTTGTCCAGGATATCAACAGGCAGCGCAATCTGATCGGCGACGGCATCAATGTAGCCCAGCGTGTGATGAGCTTCGCCAAACCCGGACAGATCCTCGTTTCACGCTCCTATTTCGAGGTGATCTCCCGCCTTTCCCAGGAGTATGCCAAGCTCTTTCATTATGAAGGTTCGCGCGCCGACAAACATGTGCGTGAACATCAGGTCTACTCGGTGTATCCTGTTGAAAAGGAAAAAGATTCGCCGTCAACCCCCCCCGCCCAGCAAAAGGAAGAACGGCATCAGGAAATCACCGGCGATGACGTTTCAACCTCCGCAACCGATATGAATGCAGGCCGGCAAAGCAGAAAAACTGTGACGGCGGAGGAGGGTCAGCCGCCGACATTCCAGCCGTCTTCCCGGCAGCTTGCCTGGAAAAAGAAGATAGGAAGCTGGAACGTAAAGTGGTTTAAAATGTTGGGCAGCCGGTGCGTGGAACGGTTTAAAATTTTGGGCGGATGGTGCGTGAAACGGTTTAACGGGAATGCGCTGCGGAATAACCGGATGATTCTCTTCGCCGCCGCTGCCGTGATCGTTATCCTGATCAGTGTGCCGGTTATCGTGTGGAAAATGGGGGGAGCACCGGCCAAAGATCCCGGAACAGTCCCCTCACCGACATCCGTTGCAGTACCGGAGGTCACCAAAAAGAAAGGGACTTCCGTGAAAGCCCGGAAGGTTGAGACTCCTGCGGCAGCCAAAAAGGCAGGACCTTCCGTAAAAGAACAGACGGTTGAGATTCCTGCGGTATCCGAAAAGGCAGAGACTTCCGTAAATGTCCAGAAGGCAGAGATCCCCGCACCGGTTTCTGAAGACCAGAAAAAGCCCGAGATAACAACAACCATTGAGAAGCCTGCTGCACCCGCAACCGTTTCGCTCGGCATCGCGCCCTGGGGGGAAGTCTACGTAGATGGTCAAAAGAAGGGGGTGTCACCCCCCCTGAATAGATTGCAGATGGCGCCCGGCAAGCACACGATAGAGATCCGGAACACGGCTTTTCCCCCTTATAAGCAGACCGTGGACGTGAAACCGGGAGAACATGTGAAGATCAAACATAAATTCCCTTGACAGGAGGTTTGGATATGACTGTTTTGCACTATAGGATCCTCCTTCTTCTGGTCGGGATCATGATTCTGACCGGCTGTGCATCAGTGCGCGCCAGAATTGACCAGCTTACCAAACAACCGCAGAGTGCGGGTGATCAGTTGCTGGCAAAGGGGATCAAGAGCTATGAAGAGGGGGAATACAAGAGCGCCGCGAAGAATTTACAGGATGCCATCAACGCCGGGTTTTCCAGCAAGATCGACAGCGCAAAGGCCCATAAGTATTTGGCTTTCATCGCCTGCTGTTCGGACAACACACCGAAGTGCAACGATGAATTCCGAAAGGCCTTTGAAGATGATCCCAACTTTGCGCTGGATAAGGCTGAGGCGGGTCATCCCGTCTGGGGCCCGGTTTACCGCAAAGTTCGGGACCAGATGAAGTCCAAATAGAAACCTCTTTTGAAGCAGCCTTCTCATGGGATCTGCCACCGATGCCCGGAGCATGCGGTGGGTGAAGAAAGACTATTTCGCCCCCGGGTTCGGATTGCCGGCCCGGGCCAGGAGCCGGTCTACCTCCCTCCGGGTCAATCTGCGCCAGGCGCCCTCGCGGACGGCATCGAGCGTGACATCCCCGACGGCAACTCGGATCAGGCGGCAGACGGGATGGCCCAGGACCTCGAACGCACGCCGGATAACGCGATTTCTCCCGTCCGTGATGGTCAGCCGGAGCCAGGCGCTTCCCCGGTTCGTCTTTTCGAGACATACGTCCGCGGGGGCAAATCTTCCGTCGGGCAGGTCCACCCCGTTTTCCAGGATCTGAATCTCTTTCTTTCCCGGATTTCCTTCAACCTTGATGCGGTAGGTCTTCGGGATCCCGTAACGGGGATGCTGGAGGCGCTGGGAAAATTCCCCATCGTTGGTCAGGATGAGGAGCCCTTCCGAATCATAGTCCAGTCGTCCGACAGGAAACACCCGTTCCGTAACACCTTCCAAGAGATCCGTCACGATCGGCCTCCCCTGCGGGTCGCTGAGGGTCGTCACAACCCCCTGCGGTTTGTGGAGGAGGATATATATCCGTTCCGTCTCACAGGAGATCAGCCTGCCGTCCACGCGGATCTCGTCCCGACCGGAATCCGCCTTCGTCCCCGGTTCGGTCACCACGACCCGGTTGACGCTGATCCGGCCTTCAGCGATCATCTTTTCCCCTGCGCGGCGGGATGCAACACCGGCTTGCGAGAGGATCTTCTGTAAGCGTTCTTCCACCTACTTACTCCTGTTGCCCCTGCAAATCTTTCAGTTCCCTGAGGGTCGGCAATTCGGAAAGATCCTTCAGATTGAAGACCTCGAGAAACTTTCGTGTGGTCCCGTAGATGATCGGTTTACCGGGAACGTCCTTCCTTCCCACGATCCTGACAAGTTTCTTTTCCAGAAGTCCCTTCAGCGCACCGCTTGCATCGACACCGCGGATCCGATCGATCTCGGATTTCACGAGCGGTTGTCGGTAGGCGACCACAGCCAGGGTTTCCATGGCGGCCGGAGAGAGCATCGCGGGCCTGCCTGCCTTCAATTTCCGGAGCCAGGGGGCCAGATCCGGTCTCGTCCTGAACTGGAAGCCCCCGGCGACCTCCCGGAGGCAGATCCCGCCGCCCCTGTCCGCGTATTCCCGTGTCAGCCCCTCCAGAAGCGAAACGATCTCCTTTCTTTCCGTATCGGGCAGGATCTCGGCGATCC
>JAFGRP010000137.1 GCA_016935075.1 Deltaproteobacteria bacterium
AGCGGAGTCTTGTCGTGTCTTTCCTCGGGAAATGTGCCCACCAGGCACTCTATAAATGCGCGGATCCCGCGAGCCACCGCCAGTGAGGTTTGTAACGTCCGTGAAAAGGGGAAACGCAGACGGCGTCGAAGAACCTCCTCTAATCCGAGAAAAACCCCCAAAACCCCCTGAATACGCCGCAGTGTCAGGGAAAGTTCAGCCACCTGGAGGTGGACGGTGGTCGTCGTCCGATTGATGTTCGACGTAATCTCCTCCAGATTCTTCATAATCAGAGGGAGCCCCTCATTGAGGTGCTGAAGGGTTTCGGCCATACCCTTTGCCGTCCTTCGAATTTGTAGCAGAGCAGGAATAAAAAATCCGGCAAGGAACAGAAAAGCCACACCCAAGATGATCAGCATGATTTCCATCTTTGTCATGGATTCTCTCCAGCGATTAAACCGTTCAGACGGTTTTTTTCTGTTCCTCCCGGAACGCGTCCACACCCGCCTCGATCGCCTTTTTCAGCCTGGTCTTCCCTTCCTGAAGGGATTCCTTGCCGCGTTCGGCCAGATCTTCCGCCTCTTCTACCTTTTCCTTCGCTTTTTCCTCAAGCGCTTTCAGCCTCTCTACGGTCGCATCGTATGCCTTTTTGCTTTTTTCGACGGCGAGCTCATATTCCTCTTTCGCCTTGGCCAGGATTTCATCCGCCTTCCGGGCGATATCCTCGCGGGTTTCCTTGCCGCTTTTAGGCGCATACAGGATGCCGATGACCGCGCCGATCAGACCGCCAACGATCAAACCGCTGATAAAATCACCGTTCTTGCTCATGACATAACCTCCTTCTTTCAAAATATATTAAAGAGTATACACAACTTGCCTGTAAGCGTCAAACCCAATTTTATTATCAATTTCCAGGGTAATGACGGTCTTTTCAAATAAAAAACGGCCGTACATCCGTATGCACAGCCGTTTTTTATTTTTCGCTGTTTTCGATCCTACTTCGTCGCGGGAGCCGCCGGTGCTGCCGGAGCTGCCTCAGGCGCCGGAGCAGGTGCTGCTGCAGGCGCGGGGGCCGCGGTCTCAGCAGGTTTTTGCTCCTCTGCCTTCTTGCATCCTATGACTGCAAATGACAAGGTCGCAAAGAAAAGCAAGGAAAAAATGATAGCACATACCTTTTTCATCGACACGCCACCTCCTTTCACAGATTACACTCTGACGCCGGTTCGCGGACGCATCGCCGACGTCGCGCGGAAAATACACCCTTTTTTTGCCTTGTCAAGAGATTTTTATCATTATATAGACTGCATATTACAAGGGCAAGGCGGCGTCATGATCCTGGGTATTGATGTGGGCGGTACACATACGGATGCGGTTCTGATCGATCGCTTCGCCGTTTTTAAAAAAGCCAAGGTTCTCACGGACGAACGGAATCTGCTGAACTCCCTCCTCGCGGTCACAAAGGCGCTGGTCGATGAATCCACCGTGGATCATCTGGAAAGGGTCGTCCTCAGTACCACCATTTCCACGAATGCCATTGTCCAGAACAAGGTTGACCGGGTGGGAATGCTGGTGGTCAACGGCCCCGGGCTTGCGCCGGGCCTTTATGACGTTCACCAGGACACCTATTTCATGTCCGGCTACATCAATCACCGGGGAATGGAAATTGCCGGAATCGACCGGATGGAGGCGAAACGCATGCGGAACCGTTTCCGCTCCGAGGGGATCCGGAACGTCGGCATCGTCGGTAAATTTTCCACACGCAATCCCCGCCAGGAAATCGAACTCCAAGAGATTGTCCACGATCAACTTCTCCACGTCTCTCTGGGCCACCGGATGTCGGGGCATCTTAACTTTCCCAGGCGGATCGCAACGACCTATCTTAACGAGTCCATCTGGAACCTCTATCAAAGATTTGTCCAGGAGGTCCTTCATTTCGTCCACACGCGGGGGATCAATGTACCGATCTATATCCTCAAGGCGGACGGCGGAACCTTTGACATCTCGCAATCCGTGGAATTTCCCGTCCAAACGATCCTTTCCGGCCCTGCGGCCAGCATTATGGGAATTCTCACTACGGCCGGCTGCACGTGCGACGCCATCGCCCTCGATATCGGCGGTACGACGACGGATATCGCAATGTTCGCAGACGGGGTTCCCCTTTTCGAGCCCTTCGGTGTCACCATTGAAGGCCACAAAACCCTGATCCGGGGACTGAGAACCCGGTCGATCGGTGTCGGCGGCGACAGCGTAGTCCGGTTTCGGGAAGGGAATCTCTCCATCGGACCGGAACGGGAAGGCCCTGCCGCCGCTTTCGGCGGACCTTTTCCGACACCGACAGACGCCATGATCGTTCTCGGCATGACCGGCATTGGCGACCCTTACAAGGCAGCCGCCGCAATCACCCCCCTCGCCGACGCCCTTCATTGTACGGTCGCCGAGGCGTCACGGGCAATCTTTCAGGAAATCTGCAATATGATCACCCGTCATGTCCGAAATTTCATCGAGGAGATCAACAACCAGCCGGTTTATACGATCCATGAAATGCTGGACGAGAAGCGGCTTAATCCACGACACCTCTATGTGGTGGGAGGACCCGCCGGCTTCCTGGCGCATGAACTGGGCAGGCTGCTCGACTGCGATGCCCATGTCCCAGTCCATGCCGAAGCGGCCAACGCCATCGGAGCTGCCCTGGCCCGTACGACGGCAGAGATGACCCTCCTTGCCGACACCGAAAAACAGATCCTGACCATCGGCGAAGAAGGCTATCAAACCGCCATTCAGCCGTCGTTCACGATGGAGGATGCCATCCGGATCGGCAGCGAAAAACTTAAGGAGAAGGTTCTTAAGATGGGCGCCGCCGAAGAAGACCTTGAGATCGATGTGGTCGAAGCCCAGGAATTCAACATGGTCCGGGAGTTTTATACGACCGGAAAGAATATCCGGGTTAAGGTCCAGATCAAGCCGGGCTGCATCTCCGATCTTAAAAAAGGGAGTACCCCATGCCGTTAAAACCGCAAAAACGGACCGGCCTGATCTTCTTTCCCGCTTTCGACTGGGCTATCTCTCAGAACCACCCGGAACGGGAGGAGCGTCTTCTCTACACACAGGATCAGGTCTTCGAGGAGGGTCTTCTCGATTTCGAGAACATCCGCGAGTACAAGCCCGGGATTGCAACGGTGGAGGACATCAACCGGACGCACATCTGCGTTCCCGATGCAGGCAGCGTGGTCACCGAATCGCATCTCATTTCTGCGGGTGGCGCCATCACGGCAGCGCAGAAAGTTCTCTCAGGAGAAGTCGACAACGCCTTCGCCCTGGTCCGGCCGCCGGGCCACCACGCGATGCTCGTTGTCCACGGCGCCCGCGGCTTCTGCAACGTAAACATCGAAGCAATCATGATCGAGTACATCCGTCGGCACTTCGGTCCGAAAAGGATCGCCGTCGTGGATACGGACTGCCACCACGGCGACGGCACCCAGGACATTTACTGGAATGACCCGGACACCCTCTGCATCTCCATCCACCAGGACGGCCGGACCCTCTATCCGGGAACCGGTTTTCACGACGAGTTCGGCGGACCGAACGCCCTTGGGGCAACCGTCAACATCCCGCTTCCTCCGCAGACCTCGGATGAGGGATTTCTGATGGTCCTCGACCGCGTGATTCTCCCCATCCTGAAAGAATTCAAACCGGATCTGATCATCAACTCCGCCGGTCAGGACAACCATTACAGCGACCCGATCACGAACATGCGTTTCTCCGCACAGGGATACGCCCTGTTGAACGAAAGGCTCGCACCGGACATCGCCGTTCTGGAGGGGGGATATTCTATCGAAAGGGCACTCCCTTACGTCAATGTCGGAATTATCCTGGCGATGGCCGGTCTCGATTACAGCCATGTCCTCGAACCGGACTATGATCCGGTCGCCCTGCGACAGTCCGACGACATTTCGCGGACCATCGAACAGGAGACGTCAAAAGTGATGAAGCTCTGGAAGGGACGGCATGAAATAAAAAGGAAATTGGTCGGCACCGCCCGTTATGTAAAACGGGGAAAATCGATCTATTACGACACGGACGGCATCAGAGAACAACAGGAGGAAACGGTCCGCGTCTGTGACGACTGTGGCGGTCTGGTCATGATCGAATCTGTCGCAGATACGGGAAATCGGATATTCGCCGTCATTCTTCCCGGACGCTGCTGTCCCGAGTGCCGGAGCAACGGGGAGATGTTTTACGAAAAAACCAACCGGGGGAAATACAACCTGATCTATTTCCAGGACCGGGAACGGGGCGTTTTTATGGCCAAATAAAAAGATGGATCATGCGACTTTGGACACTACATCCTAAATACCTGGACGCCCGAGGCCTCGTGGCACTCTGGCGTGAAGCCTTGCTGGCGCAAGCGATTCTGAATGGGCGAACATATGGATACACCCGCCATCCCCAGCTCTTCCGTTTCCGTAACTCTCCGTCACCCGTGCAATCGATCGCATCCTATCTGCAAGCCGTTCATGTCGAATCCACCCGGCGGGGTTACCGTTTCGACGCGACGAAAATAGCCTCTGCCGGCTGCGTCGAACCTATCGGAGTCACCCTTGGACAACTTGATTACGAGTGGGCGCATCTCAAAGCGAAACTGCGAGTCCGTGCTCCGTCGTGGCTCGCCGGACTGGAACCCTTCTGTCGTCCGCAAACGCACCCCCTGTTTCACATTATTCCGGGCCCGGTGGCGGAATTGGAGGTCCCCTATTCAGATCGTCCAGTCGGGTAGTGGATCGTCAACCACAGTTTTTACATAAAACGGTGACCTATGGCAGAGAACAAACCTATGAACGGCAACAACCGATCCGATATCGCACCCGGCCTGCTGGTAAGAGTGGTCCGAAAAGAGGATCAGCGAAGCGGCGCCCTTACCGAAGGGGTTGTCCGGGATCTGCTTACAAAATCGTCCCACCACCCCCACGGCATTAAGGTTCGCCTGGAGGGCGGTATCGTCGGCCGAGTGAAAGAGATTCCGGGCCACGGAAGAAGATC
>JAFGRP010000138.1 GCA_016935075.1 Deltaproteobacteria bacterium
CTTCCGGCCTGACTGTCGCGGAGCTGGTTTCAACCGCCTGGGCTTCGGCCTTCACCTTCCGCGGCTCCGACATGCGCGGCGGTGCCAACGGCGCCCGCATCCGCCTGGCGCCGCAGAACGATTGGCAAGTCAACCAGCCTGAACAGCTGGCGAAGGTGCTCAAGACCCTGGAGGGGATTCAAAAGAAGTTCAACAGCGAGGCCTCCGGCGGCAAGAAGGTCTCCCTCGCCGATCTGATCGTTCTGGGCGGCTGCGCCGCCGTCGAACAGGCGGCGAAAAATGCCGGCCACCAGGTGACCGTACCCTTCTCGCCGGGGCGGATGGACGCCTCGCAGGAGCAGACCGATACGGTCTCCTTCGGCGTTCTCGAGCCCAAGGCCGACGGCTTCCGCAACTACCAGAAGGCCAAGTACGCCGTATCGGCCGAGGAGATGCTGGTCGACAAGGCACAGCTCCTGACGCTGACGGCGCCGGAGATGACTGTGCTCATCGGCGGCCTGCGCGTGCTGGGCGCGAACTTCGGGGACGCCAAGCACGGCGTTTTCACCCAGCGGCCCGGGGCGCTCACCAACGACTTCTTCGTGAACCTCCTCAACATGAAAACGGAGTGGAAGTCCGTTTCCCCGGACGGGGACCTCTTCGAAGGTCGTGACCGCAAGTCCGGCGATCTCAAGTGGACCGCTACCCGCGTGGACCTCATCTTCGGTTCCAACTCCCAGCTCCGGGCCCTGGCGGAAGTTTACGCCTGCGAGGACGGCCAGGAGAAGTTCCTGAACGACTTTGTCGCGGCATGGAACAAGGTCATGAACCTTGACCGTTTCGACCTCGCTTGATCGTAGATAAAACGTCTTCGAGGGCTTCCGACAGGACGGTAAAAAACGGCCAGCGAACAACCGGTTCAGCGGCGGCTGATATGCCTTCCGCTGAACCGGAACGTTGCACATTTCATTCGTTAACCCGCGCTACCGTTGGTCATGGCAAGTTATTGATACGGAAGGGTTACGGTGAAGACGCTCCCCTCGTGGAGGCGGCTCTCTCCCTTGATATCCCCACCGTGGGCCCGGGCAATGGCCCTGGCCAGACTGAGCCCCAGACCGGTTCCGGACTCGGAGCGGCTCCGGTCTCCCCGGTAGAAGCGCTCGAAAATCCGGGGCAGATCCCCGACGGCGATGCCGACCCCCGTATCCTTCACCGTGAGGGTTGCGCCCAGTCCTTCGACTTGCGAAAGAGAAACCTCCACCCTTCCCCCCGCGGAGGTGTACTTGATCGCGTTGTCCAGAAGATTCGAGAGCAGGCGCTGGATCATGCGGGCGTCTCCTGCAATGACGCATCTCTCCGGAACATTGCAGGACAGGGTCAAGCCCCGGTCTTCGGCCGTCGTCCCGAAAAGTTCGCAGGCCTCCCGGACAAGACCCGCCAGATCGATCTTTTCACGGGAGGGTTTCTCCACGCCTGCCTCCGTCTTCGAAATCATCAGCATGGTGTTGATGATATCCAGAAGACGGTCGCACTCCTCGATGGCGCTTGCCGCCATGGCTTCGTACTCTGCGAGCGATGTCCCGGTCGTCAGAGTAATTTCAGCCAGCCCCCGAATCCGGGCGAGCGGGCTCTTCAGGTCATGGGCAATGTCGTCTCCCATCTGCCGGATCTCGGCGACCAGCGACTGGATGCGGTCCAGCATCTGATTGAAGGTCATCGCCAGTTGATCGATCTCGTCGCCCCGGTCCTTTACGGGGACCCGCTTTTCGAGGGTTCCCCTGGAGATGCCCTGCGCGGTGCTGGTGATGGCCTCGACGCCCGAAACCGCCCGGCGGGCCATGAACCAGCCGATTCCCGACGCCAGGCCGATGAGCAAGGCCATTGTGACAAGAAAAACCCCCCGGAAGGCGTCGATGATGCGCATGTAGTTTTCCATGGACTGGCCGACCTGAAGGATCACGCGGGGACCGATCATGGCGTAGAGGATGCGCACCTGATCCCTGCGGGTCGTCAGGATGACCGTTTCGATCACCCGTCCGGCGCCGCCGAGCAGTTGTCCGACCGCCTCTTTGCGGACGGCGATCTCCGCCCAGTAGGCCATGTTGGACGATGAAAAGGCCTGGCCGGTCGGGTAGAGGAGACGGAAGAAGACCTTTTTCTCCCCGGCCGCCTGGGCTTCGAAAAGGACGAGATTTTCGAGCGCTCCGATCCCGCGTTCCCTCAAAACCGTCGAAAACTGCCCCGCCTGATTCAACAGATCCTGATCCGTTTTTTCCTGGATCACGGAGGTGATGAGCGTGTAAAACAGGAAGAAAGCGACAAAGGAGGAAGCCGCAAAGATGCCGGCGTACCAGAGGGTCAGGCGGAAGGTGAGGCTATTCCGGAAGCGACCGGCTTTCTTTAAGGACATATCCCGCTCCCCGAACGGTATGGATCAGTTTTTGATCCGCGTCTCTGTCGATCTTTTCCCGCAACCTGCTGATTCTGGCCTCCACCACGTTGGTCTGGGGATCGAAATGATAGTCCCACACGTGTTCCATGATCATCGTCTTGGAAACGATTCTCCCCGCATTGCGCATCAGGTACTCGAGCAGCGAAAACTCCCGGGGCTGCAGGTCGATGCGTTTTCCCCCCCGTCTGACCTCCCGGGTGAGAAGATTGACGGAAAGATCCGCGACGGTCAATCGGATCGGATCGGAAATGCCGCCGGCCCTGCGGATCAGGGCCTGCACGCGGGCCAGAAGTTCCGAGAAGGCAAACGGTTTCGTGAGATAGTCGTCCCCCCCGGTTTCCAGCCCCTTCACCCGGTCGTCCACCGAACCTTTCGCGCTCAGAATCAGGACGGGGGTGTTCACCTTTTCGGCGCGCATTGCCCTGATCAACGCCAAGCCGTTTCTCCGGGGCAGCATGAGATCGATGACGGCCGCATCGTAGGGTTCCGTCAGGGCGAGACGGAGACCTTCCTCGCCGTCCTGGGCGTTGTCCACGGCATAACCCGCCGACCTCAACCCTTTGACGATGAAAGAGGCGATCTTGACGTCATCTTCGACCAATAGGACTCTCATCGTTATATAGATCCTGAAACCATTTACCACCGTCGAGGTCATGGCAGAGAGCGGCCGTCAGTCCCGCTTTTTTCATTCTCCTTGACATATCTTGTAACATGACCGAGTGTTCATAGCAACCGTATGTCTGCATGTCAGAAGGACGGGCAAAATCAATTTTTCGCCGATGGGGAGATAATGAACGAACTTTTAACCTTGCTGGTCGTGGTCGCGGTGTGGTTTTTCGTCCAAGGATGGCTGTTGCCCAAGCTGGGCATCTCAACCTGAATGCGCAGGGGCTGCTCCGGGGAGAGCGGTAAAGAGAAACCGGAAGACGGGAAGGGCTGACCGGTTTTCCGCAAAAGGGTTCCGGTCAGAAGAGAATTCTTGGAGCCACAAGGACGGCGGCGGGCAAGAGACGGGCCGCCGTGGCCAAAATCTTGGGAATGCACGGTTGTATGTCCAGAAGAGGGGGCTTATGGAACGGATTGGCTTTATCGGTCTCGGCGCAATGGGCAAACCGATGACGCGCAACCTGATGAAGGCGGGGTATCCGGTCAATGTGCTGACGCGCACGCAATCCCGGATCGGGGACTTGCTTGCCGACGGCGCGGTGTGGTGCAACACACCGAAGGAGATCGCTCAGAACAGCGAAATCGTCATCACAATGCTGCCGGACACGCCCGACGTGGAACAGGTCTTCAGCGGCAGGGACGGCGTGTTTGACGGCGCGCGCCCGGGGATGCTGCTCATCGACATGAGCACGGTTTCGCCGGTTGCGGTGAGAAGACTTGCGCGTGAAGCCAGGGTGCGTGACTGCGATTTTCTCGATGCGCCCGTCAGCGGCGGCGACATCGGGGCGCAGAACGGGACGCTTTCGATCATGGCGGGCGGCGAAGAGCCGGCGTTCCGGCGCGCCATGCCCGTGTTCCAGGCGCTGGGAAAGACGATCCTGCTCATCGGTGATTCGGGGGCGGGACAGATCGCCAAAGCCGCAAACCAGATCCTTACCTCCGTCACCACCGAAGCGGTCGCCGAGGCGCTGGTGTTCGCCGCAAAGGCCGGTGTCGATCCGGCCAAGGTGCGTCAGGCGCTGATGGGCGGTTCGGCATCCAGCCGCATCCTGGAAACCCATGGGGAAAAGATGATTGAACGGGACTTCAAACCCGGCTTTCGAATGCGCCTGCATCATAAAGACCTGGACATCACCCTGGACGCCGGAGAAACATACGGTGCGGCGCTCCCCGTGACGGCGCTGGTGCGTGAACTGATGACCGAAACGCTCAAAGACGGGCAGGGGGATATGGACAATTCCAGTTTCCTGCTCCTGCTGGAAAAGCTTTCAAACCGGCCGGGAACTGGTTCGTAGCTCCAAGAAGGTGAGCAGCCTGCAGGGATCACGATTCCAAAAGGGCCCGCTGGATCAAACCTTGATGGTCTGTCACCTGCAAATTCGCAACTCTCAGCCGGAATGGAGGTGAGAATGCGGATGTTTGCCGGGCAACGGCCATGATCCCGTAAGCAACGTTGACCATGGCTTACCCGCAGAAAAAACCGGAGCGGTCCATTTGTTTTGCCGCAAAGGTCTTACGCCTTTCGGACGGGGTTGACTTCGCCGGTTTCCTGTAGGGTTGTCTGGCTGAGTTCTGACAATTTAACGCTGACGATATTCAGGTGTTCTCGCAAACAACGGCGAGCCCGATCGAAGTCCTTGGTTTTCAGGGCGGAATAGATGGTGCGGTGGGATTCAAGGTTGTTTCTGAGATATTGCTCATCCGGTCGGAATTTGGTCAGGTATCCGAGCACGATGTCCAATACGGACTGGATGATCATTTCAAAAAGGGGGTTTTTCGCGGCCCGCGCGATCAACAGGTGAAAATTCAGGTTCTCCCTCCGAAGGCGAACCCGTTGCATGAGAAGATCCTCCGTATCCGAGATGTTTCTCTCGAGCAGCTCGAGATCATGTTCGTCTATCTTTTCCATTGCGAACTTCAGGACAAGCTCCTCAAAAGCGATCCTTGCCTCCATGAGTTGGGCAATGGATACATTCCCCAGCTTGATCAGGTTTGAAAAGGATTCGGTGACCACTTTCGTATCGGCGGTCTTGACAAAGGTTCCCCCCTCGATGCCTTGTTTGATATAAATGAAGCCCGCCTGTTCCAATACCCGCAAGGCTTCCCGAACGACCATCCGTCCGGCGCCGAACTGCATCGCCAACTCCCTTTCGGGCGGCAACTTGTCCCCCGGTTTCAGAACACCGGCGTAGATCAATTCCCGGATCTGGTCGGCGATGTCCTCAAATACCCTTTTAGACTTGACTTTCTTGAAAAGGGACTCCTCTTCGGTTTCCCGGATCATGTTCAATTCCATTAATGTGAGGTCCTCTCAGTTATTCTATAAACCATTTTCCCCTTTTTTGCACTGCCAAAATCGTCCCCGAAGGGATGCAATGTCATTTTTTTAAAAAGCGTTTCCCTTAAATGGATCACCAAACCAGGCTGCAGAACCTTCAGGAGAGAATATTCATCAAACGGCTGATATCAGGGAGGTTCTCAAGATCTCCCAGCAGATGCAGCATCGCTTTGATCCGATCCTCCTTCATGGGGTCTGATCCATACCGGGCGCACTTCTTGAATTTTTCGATACATTCGTCCATGGATAGAGGATTCGCCGGGCTTCCCCTGGGAGCCGCGGTAGCCTCCGTCAGAATACGACCATCCCCCAATCTGACCTCCATCCGGCATTGCATGATATCGCGTTCGGGCAATACGGGATCTTCTTCGACGCGGATACGCCCGTGCAGCCCGGCGGCCGAAACCCTGGCAACAACGTCCGGCTCGAAATCCTCCAGAAACACATCACCCCTGTCGAAGGCGATCGACACCGTATAGGGAATGCTGAACTGGGCGTCGACCTCCGGATTCGTGCGTATCTGAAACGCCCCCCCCACCATCTTGTGCACCATGCGGGAACAGGTGACGGTGACGGCGTCTACGTCGTCAAGGCAGATCTGATTGTTTTTCCGGATGGAAATGGCCAGATCGATGGCTGCGTGGGTCATCCGGCAGGACGGATAGGGCTTCAGGCTCAGGCGTTCACCGGCAAAAACCTTTCCCATATCTTCAAGAAGGACCGATTTGTCGTACTCGTTTTGTTCGTAAAGCCGGAAGAAACCCATATCCCCTTCCAGCACATGGGATGCGCCGGTGATTCCCCGCTTCGCCAATTCAACGGAGACGATGGCGTTTTTGGCCGCGAAGGCGGGTTGCATCCTCTTCGTGAGGGCGCCGTCCAGCAGACCCTGCACATTGCCCGCCGTCTGCGCGTAGACGATGCCAAAGGCATGGACCAGCCGTTCCTCGCCGAGTTCCGAAATCTTGCCGACGGCCGCCGTTGCCCCGAAGTGACCGCAGGTTGCCGCCCTTGTCCATGCCAGCGGCCTTTTCAGAGACAGGGCCAGCCGGCAGGAAACGTCGTTTCCCAAGGCCAGGGCGCAGATCAGGTCCTTGCCGGATACGCTTCCGCGGGCCTCCGCGGCCGCCAGCAACGCCGGGAAGGCGGAGACATTGGCATGGTGGGGCGACTCATCCAGGGTGTCGTCAAAGTCCAGGGCATGCATGGCAATGCTGTTGACGAAAGCGGCCCAGGGCGCCGGGCTCTTGCTATCGCGCAGGATCACGGTGGACTCCGGACGCCCCGACCATTGCCGGACCATGTCGAAGGCCTCCGGGCACGCCGGCGCCATTCGACCGGCTATCCCGACTCCGAGTGTGTCGATGATGCATTTTTTCGTGTTCTCAATGACCGACGCCGGGAGATCCTGATACGATGTTTGAGCGACATGCCTGGCGATCGCAGCAATACTGTCCATGGATTCTCTTCCCTCCTTCCTCGGAAGGCGTCACAGGCTGCGGTCATGGCCGCTGCTGTTTTTCTCTTCGATTCCCCGGATCAGGGCAGGCAGAACCTGGTACAGATCTCCCTGAATGGAGAGATCGGCGACTTTCATGATGTTCGCCTCCGGGTCCTTGTTCACGGCCATGATGCACCGCGAGGTGCCCATACCGGCCATGTGCTGCACGGACCCGGAAATGCCGCAGGCGACGTAAAGGTTTGGGGTCACGACCTTTCCCGTCTGTCCGACCTGTTGCGGCTGTCCTTGCCATCCGGCATCAACGGCCGCCCGGGAGGCTCCGACGGCCGCCCCCAGGAGACCGGCCAGTTCCTCGATCAACTGAAATCCCTCCGCTTTTCCCAGACCGCGACCTCCAGAGACGATGATCTCCGCATCCGTTAATTCCGGCCGGTCCCGCTGCTGCCAAACGATATCGACAACCTTTGCCCGGGCGGGAGGGGGCTCGGCGGCCACCCGGTGCATCCTTCCCGCACCGGCCTTTTTCCCCGGAGGAAAGATATTGGGCCGCAGCAGCACCATTTGAATCGGTGTGCGCAGGCGGAGTCTCGCCGTAACCTTGCCTGCATACAGAGGGCGGAGATAGAGGAGGCCCTGATCATCCCAGGACATGCCCGTACAATCCGTAACCAGACCGGCCTCCAGGCGCTCGGCCACCCGCGGGGCAAGGTCTCTCGTCATGGACGTCTGTCCCATCAACACGACCGTCGCGCCGGTCTTTTTCTGGATGTCGGAAAGAAGGGCCGCGTGCGGCTCCGTTTCGTATCGCGCCAGACTTTCATGTTCGTGGAGGAAAAGGTCATCCACGCCGTATTCGAAAATGGCGTCCGCCAGATCGGAGACCCGGTTTCCCATGATGCACGCCGCGAGGGACTCCCCCCGGGCATCGGCCATGCGCCGGCCTTCGCTGAGAGCCTGCCGGCAAGGCTTGGGGATACGACCGTCCCGCTGTTCAACATAAACGAGGAATGGCATGTTTCGCTTCCCCTCTCATCTATAGAATTTTTTGTTCTTCATAAAGAAACCGGATCACCTCGGGAATAATCTCCGGCAATGGACCGGTGAGAGTCCTCCCCTGCTTGCGCGGCGGGGGAAAAATGTATCCCTCGATCCTGCCCAGCGGCGCGACATCCTCCGGTGTCAACTCCAGATCGTCCAGCCCCAGCTTCCGGATCGGCATTTTTCTCGCCTGCATGGTCAGACGCAAAGAAGGATAGCGCACCTCGTTGATCCCCTTCTGCACCGTGATGACGGCCGGGAGATGCGTCTCGACAATCTCGACTCCCCCCTCGATGTCACGCCGGGCATCCACCTTTCCCTCGGCAGTGACCTGCAGCTTCGAAACCAGACTGACCTGGGGAAGATCCAGCCGCTCCGCGAGCCGGCCAGGCACCTCCGCATTGGCCCCGTCGACGGAAAGCCTGCCGCACAGGATGATATCGTATTCCATGCGACCGAGGACGCGGCTCAGGGCCGCGGCGATCCCATGGCTGTCCGACATTTTCAGGCGGGAATCGCTCACCAGAACGGCATGATCCGCTCCCATGGCCAGTGCCTGCTGAAGGGATTTGACCGCCGCATCATCCCCAACGGTGACCACCGTAACCTGGCCGCCATACTTCTCCTTCAGGCGTATCCCCTCCTCGACGGCGTATTCGTCGGAGGGGTTCATGATCTGCAGCACCGATTGCTCGCTGATGCCGCCGGCCTCATCAAGGACGATTTTGGCCTCCGTATCAAATGTCTGTTTGACGCATACAACGATGTTCATGAGATTGTCCTCGTTACAGGGCCATGGCTTCGGCCAGCAACTCCGATATGTCGGCAACCCGGAGATGCTCCTGCAGGTTCAGGTCTCTGACGGCGTTCAGAAGCATCATGTGGCACCACGGACAGGCCGTTGCGATGATGCGGGCGCCGACATCCTGCGCCTGTCGCACCCGGGTCTCTGAAAGCCGCTGCGTCTCTTCCACCTCCGCATACATCCGGCCGCCGCCTCCTCCGCAGCACAGGCTGTTCGCCCGCGACATGGCCATCTCAACGAGCTTGACGCCGGGAATCCTCTTCAGGAGATCCCGCGGCGCATCGTACACGTTGCTGCGCTTCCCCAGGTAACAGGGATCATGATACGTGACGGTTTCGCTCAGGCTGCCCTGAAAGACCGGAGGCTTGTCGTTGAAGGCCTTTGCCAGAAACTCGGTGTAATGCATGACCTTGAACCGCTCGCTCCATTCCCCGTACTGCTTTGCATAGGCGTTAAAACAGTGGGGGGAAATGGTCACAATGGTTTTTACGCCCGTAGCAACCAGTTTGTCCACATTCTGCTGTTTCATTTCCTCGAAAAGAAATTCGTCTCCCAGGGTGCGTGCCGGATCTCCGCAGCACACCTCGTTTTCGAGGATACCGAAATCAACGTTCAACCCTTGCATGAGTTTCAACACCGAGCGCGCCACCGGGTGCAGCTCCGGTTCAAAGGATGCGGTGCATCCGACATACAGAAGAATCTCGGCCTGCTCTGCCGGCAGTTTTTTCACAGGGGCATCCTGCAGCCAGTTCAGTCTTTTTTCCGGGGATTCCCCATAGGGATTTCCATACTTGTATATCGCATCCAGGGCTTGCCGCTGCTGCGGGAGGGGACCGATCATCTTTTCCACCAGATACCGGCGTCCTTTCTCAATCACGTCCACCAGCTCGAGCCCACAGGCCGATTTCTGGCAGCGGAGGACGCAGGCGCCGCAGGTGGTGCAGGAATACACAATCTCGCGCAGGTCTTCGGTCTCTTTTCCTTTCTGGATATCCCACAGGATCCCGTAATACAGGGCCTTCGTGATACCCGTGGGTCCGTTCGTGACAAATCCCCGCGTGGAAAGCTGCAGGGGGCAATCGGCATAGCAACTCATGCAGATCCTGCATTTGTGCGACGCCTCGGATATGTCTCTTGTTAAAGTCTCCAGGTAATTGTCTTCCATCATTGATCTCCTCTTCGGAAACTGTGCCCGGCCCGCACCCTGGGGCCGCCCCTTCCGTTCCCCTTTTCTCCGGGATTTAACTCCCGGCCATGGTATGACCCCGCGTCCGCCCGACCGCTCCCGCTTTTACCGGTAGCCCTCGAGAATGCCCGGGTTCAGGATGTTGTTGGGATCCACGGCGTTCTTGATCGTTTTCACGAATGCGTAGGCGGCCTCGCCGTAGCGCATGAGAAAGAATTCCTTGCGCTTGGAGAACTGCCCCCATTCGCCGCCGCAGCTGCCGTATTTTACGTTCAACTCCGCCTCCCGGTGAAAAATCGCCGCGAGGGCCTCCTTCTGTTTCTCATTGTCCCAGTCGGACGGGATCAAAATGCCCGGGTGCATGCCGAGGGCGCCGATGTGTCCGTAGAGATACAAGGGCAGATCCTCCAGGATGGGCACGCCCTTGTTGAAATTCGCCGCCTCCTCGATGGCCTCAACGAGATCCTTCAGGTTGCAGACGACCTCCGCGGATTTCCACTGGTGTCCCGTCTTCTGCATGAGGAAGGACCCGATCACCTCCCGGGCGCCCCAAAGCTTTTCCCAGACATCGAGGTCCGTCACTTCATAGGCCTCATCCGGCTGTTCCGCCCGGAAAGAGGTCAGCATTTCGCCGAGCTTGTGCGAGGCCTCCTCCTGGGTATTGCCGACACTCACGAAAAAGATCGCCGACCCCGTCGGTTCCGGCAATCCCTTGATCTCGTAACCGATCTTTGCCGCCTCCTTTTCCATGAACTCCATGAGGAGCGGGCTGGGGCGTTTCTCGCGGTACATCCGCTGGACCCCGCTGGCGAGGCTTCGCAGGCTCTTGAACATGGCGTATCCGTAAGCCCGTTTGAAGTCCGGGACGAGGCGCACGCGGATGTTGGTGATAACGCCCAGGAGACCGTCTCCACTGGCAAAGTACCGGGTCAGGTCCGTACCGGCAGGCCGGCGCATACCTTTGGTACCCGTTTCGATGATCTCCCCGTTGGGAAGAACGACTTGCAAACCCAACACATAATCACAGGGCTTGCCGAGACAGGTGTCGACCAGGTGCCCGCTCGTGTTGTTGCTCACGCAGCCGCCCATATTGGCAATGAGCCGGCTGCCCGGATGGAACGGGAGGAAGTATCCCTTGGCGGCAAGCTTGTGCTCCAGGTCGCCGACAACGCAACCGGGACCGCATTCGAAAAACCCGTAATCCTCACGGATATCGAACCGGTTGAGGCGGTGGACGTTCAACACGATGCCGTGCGTGTGGGGCCGGGAAGAACCGCCCAGCTGGGTCCCGGATCCCCGGACAAAGACGGGCACCTTTTCCCTGTTCGCGTACTTCATGATTCCGCTCACCTCTTCCGCGGTCTCGGGGTATGCGACGGCATAAGGCACCTGCCCCTCTTCCACATCGTACGGAAAAGGGTGCAGGGCATTGGCCACCCGTTCGAAGAGACTGGCGGAAATGCGTTCTTTCGGCAGTGTCTCTTCGAGGTCGCGGGCGATCTGCTCGCTTCTCTTGCTGGTTGAGTCTGTCATAAATCAACTCCTTTTCGAACTGAGCAATTTGGGAACAAACAGGGTGATCAGAGCAGCGACCAACCCTGTGGACGACACGAGATAGCTGGGATGAATCAGGGCAAGGGAACAGACTCCCATGAGAATCTGCTGGATGATGTTGAGCTTCCCCAGAAAAAAGAACCCTTCGACGAAGGCCGCCCAGAACAAAACCGACGCGGTGGTAAAAAAGATGGCGATGGCAATCTCTGACGGCGTTCCCTGACCAAGGATGGCCGGATCGTAGACAAAGGCAAACGGGAGCAGGAAACAGACAAATCCCAGCCGCGTAGCCGTGAGCCCCGTCTTCATCGGATTGGAGTCCGCGATCCCGGCGGCGCAGTAGGCCGCCGTGCAGACCGGTGGCGTGATGCCCGCCAGGATGGCAAAATAGAAGATAAACATGTGTGCTGGAAAGACATCGACGCCCATCTTCTTCAGGACAGGCGGAACGATGGACGCCAGGACCACATAAGCGGCCACGGTCGGCAAGCCCATGCCCAGGATGAGGCAGGCGACGGCCGTGAAAAAGAGGGCCAGCAAGAGGTTTCCCTGGGAGAGATACTCGATCAGGAAGCTGAGCCGCATGCCCATGCCGGTCATGCACAGGATCCCGATGATGATCCCCGCCCCCGCGCAGACGGCCGTCAGCGGCGCCATGGCCTTGATCCCCTGGACCGTGCCCTCGACGAAACGCTTCGGCCCGATCCGAGTCGCCGGACGCAACCAACTGATCACAATATGGGCCCCGATGACGAGTGTGATGGCGAACATGGGCGCCATCCATTCGCTCAACAGGTAGAGGAGCAGAACGATGGAAATCACCAAATGACCGTTACGCTTGATTTCCTCCCAGAAACTGGGGCGCAGTTCCTGGGGAATCCCCTGCATGCCCTCCTTGACGGCATGGAAATGGACGGCAAGGAACACGGCAAGGAAAAAAAGCAGGGCCGCCGGCAGCGAGTAGATGCAGACCTTGAGATAAGGGATCATGACATACTCGACCATGATAAAGACCGCCGCCCCCATGATGGGCGGCATGATCTGGCTCCCGGACGAGGCCAGGGCCTCCACGGCGCCGGCGTAATGGGGTTGAAACCCCATGCGCTTCATCATGGGTATGGTGACGGAGCCCGTCGTGGCGACATTGGCCACCGACGCCCCTGTGATCATTCCCAGCAAACCGGAAGCAATGACGGCGATCTTCGCCGGACCGCCCCGGTACCCGCCGGCAACGCTCTGGGCAATATTCATGAAAAAGTCAGAGGCCCCGCTCACGGTGAGAAATCCCCCGAACATGACGATGAGGATGATAAAGGTGGCGCAGACGGCGATGGGCGTCGAGAAGATTCCTTCCGTCCCGTAGAAGATCATATAAACGAGTTCGGACGGCGTGAATCCTCGATGGGCCAGAAAATCAAAAGGGATTTGACGGCCGAACAGGGCGTACAGAATAAAGATGATTATCAGGACCGTGATGCCCGTTCCGGCCAGCCGGCGTGTTGCCTCAATGACAACGACAATGCCAATGATCCCCATCAGCAAATCCGTGGTTGCAAGGTTGGGGTCGGCATAGAGCCGTTCCCATGCCAGGATGTACCACCCCATGGCGGCCATGCCCGCGGCGATCAGGATGAGATTGAGGACCATCTCTGCCCGACCTTGCAACACCTTGGATCCCTTCAGCAGGAACATGACCGGAATGATGAGCATTAAGTGAATCCCCCTTTGCACCGGCGCCACCAAGGCACCCGCGGCGCCCGTGTAGAGGGTGAAAAATCCCAGGGCCATGGAGAAAAAAACGATCGTATGTTTTTTCCAGACGCTGTCCATAGGGTCTCCTTAAGAAGGGCTTGTAATATGACCGGGGTTTCGCGTCGGTAGGTTACTTAACCTGTCAAGGGTGCGGATGGGACGGCACATTGATTTTGGATTCTCGTTGCCTCCGTAAACACGATCATCATCATGCCCACAGATCTTGATCGGGTATGAAGGAGGGGGCGGCGGGGTCCCCGTTGAAAAAGCCAGCGGACCCCGCCCGGCAGAAAGGATCATGACGGTTCCGTAATAACATCACTTTGCCACGCCTTTTTCTTTGTAGTAACGAAGGGCGCCCGGATGGAAATCCTTGGCCGTTGTGCCGGGAATATCCATTGCCTTCTGGAGAGAGGCGCCGAGTTCTTTTTCCGCACCCGGTTTTTTCGACTCCGATTCCGGCTTGAACCAAGGCAAGGCCTGTGTCACCACCGTGTCCCAGTTGTCGAAGATGATCTTGGTCATCTCATAGGCAAGTTTTTCGTCGACTTTTTCATGGATGGCAAAGATGGTTTCGTAGGTAACACCGATAAGATCCGGTGCACCGAAGTCAGGCTCTCCGTAGACATCAACGATATAGCAGGGCCACTGCTGGCTGAACTGCTTGGCTTCTTCCATGGTCGGGGCCAGAAAATGGGCGCTCTTGCCGTAGGGGCGCGCCGCGAAAACGGGACCGAAGTACCCCTGGTTGTTCCGTGTGAAACTCATGATAACCGCATCGACCTGATGGTTCGTGAAGGCTGCCAGAGCCTCTTTTCTCCCGATGTACTGGACTTTGACGTCCCCTTCCTTGAGCCCGAGGAAATTCAGGTATCGCCAGGCAATGGTGTCATCGCCGCTTCCCCGGACGCCCAGGGCGATTTTTTTCCCCTTGAGGTCGCGGTTGTTCTTGATGGAGATGTCCGCGACGACCCGGAGGGGCTGGCGGATAACCTTGAACCAGGCCTTCACGGGAAAGGCGCCCTTATCAAAGGGGGGGAGTTTGTGGACGACGGCATAGAAATCATCCGCCATGAGACGCCCCGCCTGGAGTTCACCCTTGGCCATCCGATTGATGTTGCCTCGTGAAACGCCGGGTGAGACCACGCCGGAGGCAGTGACATTGGGCATCTTTTCCGTGAGCAGTTTGGCGATGCATGACACTTCCGCATACCAGCGTCCCTGGGATCCGGCGCCGCCGATGGTGAAGTAGATCTTTTCTGCAGCAATGGCCGCGGAACATCCCAGCCCTGCCAGCAGCACAACGGTACCGATGATACACAGGAATCTCATCTTCTTCATATTTTGCCTCCTTTTTTATAATCGGAAAAAGCTCGTGATTTCCCTCGTTAGGTATGACCTATATAGGATAATACCATTGCTTGTCAAGTAAATATTTTTTCAGGGCGCACAGAAGTAATATTCAACAATCCTATAATCTTATGAGTTTCAAATATAATAATGATGGTAAGATGAATCAATGCGGTCTGTTCCCGGATCAGACTGATCCGGGTGGTTGAAACGCGAGCGAAAACCACAGGGACACGATTAGCCCCGCATCTTTCATGGCAACGTGTCAAACCAACGGCAGAACACCTTTTTAATCGGGAACTTTGCTATTGCGCTTCCGCGATCTCCTTTTCCAATTGTTCAATAAAACTCTCGACATAAAGGGCTTTTTCATTCACGATTTTTTTTGCGGTTTCGGTATACACCCTTTTTTTTGTGTCGGCAATCGCCTGCCGCAGGAGTATCGGGATATCGGACACGTCACCGGTGTATTCTTTTTTCACCAATATGGCTCTTGCGATGGCCCTGACGATGCCGATGGCTCCCAGATGATCGATCCGGTCGGCGTCATTGATGATTTTTTCTTCCGTGGTTTCCGCCTCCGGTGCACGCATGGCATGGTGTTCTATGATGCTTCCGATTTGTTTGACCCGCTCTTCAGGAAGATTTTCCTCTCTGAGCAGGGCCTCCGCCATCCTGGCGCTTTCGATATGGTGTGTGGGCAGGCCCACAATGCTCAGACCGATATCATGGAGATAAGCTGCAATCGCCAATGCGTCGAGGTCGGCGGTTTCTTTTTCACCCAGATACCGGCACCAATAGGCGACCCTCGATGCATGATCGAAGCCGGAAACCTTTTCGTCCTGTAACAACTCCCTCGATTTTTTTATCGCTTCTTCTTTCTTCATTGTGCTGATCATCCTCCTTTCACGGTAGCGGAATTTTCTGACCTGGTCACATTAGATCAGATTGACTGTTTCTAACATTTCACGATTCAAGCCGGCTCGGTTTCATGCCCCTGGGACTGCCGCCCGCGCGCGAATGACGGCTTCTTGCGCATCCATCATTCACCATTGGCGAAAACCCGGGCGTAAAGGGCGTCGAAACCGTCCTTCCCCGCGGCGAGGATCAGCGTAAGCGGCATGACCTCCCGTCCCCGCGCGACCATTCGCCCGGCCGTCTCCCGGATGTCCCACTGGGCGTGGCCGTCCGCCCGGACGCGGGCGAGGTGGTAGAGTTCGCGGGCGCTGACCCTCATCATGACCCGGCGCCGATGGGCGTTCGTCAGAATGTAGGCGGCCGCAGCGGGTGAATGCCGGCGGATCCGCTCCCAGGTCTCTTCCGTCCGGGCGCAGATCTCCCGGAACGCGTTTTCCATGCCGATCGCCGCAATGGAAGGCGGGATCGTGACGCCGAGCGCCGGGTCGTATCCCTGGACCGTGATCGCGGCCATCCGGTGCCGCTTCACCTGGGCGAAGCAGGTCGCGCTGATGGTGAGCTCGAAGATTAGTCCCGCGTGCTCGAATTCCCGCGGTGCGGCGTCGTAGGCCTTCATCCGCCGGAGGGCCGTTTTGATCAGCGATTCCTGCTCCTCGCCGTTCATCCGCGCTGCGATCTGCAGGCATTGCGCAAGCGGAAGGTCCGAGGCGCCGTGGAGGAGCGCCGCTGCAATCTTCTCGTCGGCCGCCGGCGTCGCATCGTGCAGGCGCACGAGGTCATCCGCCGTTCCGGCTCCGGCCGCAGCCGGCGGATCGCCACCCTTACCCGGTTTCATGCCGGAGGAAATGTTCGATATTTTCGTGATGATCCCGGCCGCCTCCGTTCGGAGCGCCTCGCGCGTTTCGCGATCGTATGGCGTCGGTTCCGTATAGCGGACGAGCGACGGGACAACCCCCTTTGCGGCGTCGTAAAGCCGGCGGCTGTACTCATGTCCTTCGATCAGGGGGCCGGCGGCAAGACGGCGGATCATCAACTCGATGTTCCGTGCGTTCACGGTCATCCCGAGCTGTGTTTCCGTGGCCAGCGGGAGGCAGTAGCGGGCATCCTCCTTGGCCCACCCTTCGAGGAGCAACCGGTTTGCCGGATCGGCGGCGAGCCCGGGGTTCCGGTCGAAAACCCAGGGGCGGAGCCTTTCATAAAGCTTGTGGTAAAAGCCGTTCTGCAGCCGGACGGTCGCGACAAAGGCCTCTTCCATACCGGCGGTCCGAATCTCTTCCGGGATGACGAAATCGTCCTGAAGCAGGACGTAGCGCTGGGATTTTTCGGTGTAGGAGGCGAGGCGGAATCTTTCGATCTCCTCGACGAGGAGACGGGAGACCTTTAGGACGTCGAGGTTGAAGACGGCGTGCTCGGCGATGGAGCTGTGCCCCATCTCGAAGACGATGTTCCGGTTCGATGCGCGGGCCTTTTCCACCTCGCCACGGGCGGTCTTCCGCAGCTCGTCGACGGGCCTCGGGTTCCGGCTGATCCGGGCATAGGCGGCGGCGATGGTCTCCGGCGTCAAATCCTGCCGCTCCGGTTGCAGGTTCTTAAATTCCTCGATGATTTCGTGATCGATGTTGTAGCCCGCGAGAATAACCTTCACCTTCATCCATCCACATTGAAAAAAGATTTTGAACAGACTGCAAAAGAGACTTTTTCAACATGCGTTATGCCTGCCTGAGAATTTCGGCAGCCTTCGCGGCGTCTTCGGCGGTGTCCAGACCGATGTACAGGATGAATTTTAAACCGATCACGGCCGCCGAGAGTCCGTGGAGGTTCAGCCCCGCTGCGGCAAGTTTTTTCGACAGCTCTGCGGCAACTCCCGGTTTGTTCTCTCCCTCGACGCGCACCGACTGGATGCTGCTCGTAACGTTGAAGCCCAATGTGGCGGCCGCAGCGACCTCCCTATCGCCGCGCAGCGGGGTGACAAACACGACCCCCATGCCGGGCTTCTCCGGCGCCCGCCTCGCGACGACAAAGTCGAGATCTGCGCCGGCCTCCCTCAGGCCGTCGAGTATCTTCGCCAAACCGCCGGGTTCGTCCTTGATCCCTGCCGCCCACACATCCACACGTTGGACCATCAGGTTCATCACAGGATCCTCCTTTCAGTGTTGACCGTTGCCGTTTGTTTTTTTTGAGTGGATATCATATTTTTCGTTTCAAGTCACGAAGGGAAAAGCGCACGATCCCGGCGACAACCTTGGCGCAGGCGGTTTCCGTTTGACTCGCAGTGGTGTTTCCGCTATACCGTTCACAGGTTTAAAGCCATTGCGTCAAAATCGTATAGAACGCGTTTAATCAGCTGGTTGGCTTCTTTTGGATGGACACTTGCGGGGGGGCGCAAAGTCATGAAAAAAACCTGTGACGACTGGAAACGGCATTTGCCGGCAGGAAGGTTCGGGGCGCATCTCTTCCCCGAATTCGAGAAGCGGGCAAAGGCCGTCTCCACGGAGGTTTTCCGGGTGAAAACCGTGAAGGAGGCGAGGGAAGTGGTCTGCAACCTTGCCCGCTTCACCAACGCCAAAAAGATCGTTTCCGTGACCAGTCCCCTGCAGGAGGAGGCGGACCTCGATGAGGCCCTGAGAACTTCCGGCATCGAGGTGTACACCGATCAGACGGAGATCGCGACCCACGCCGCAACGGCCGACATCGGCATCTCCGGCGTGGAGTTCGGCATCGCCGAAACAGGCAGCGTCTGCCAGGACGCCTATGCCGTCGAGAGCCGCCTGGTCTCAACCCTCCCCCCTCTCCATGTGGCTTTTCTCGACAGCAACCTCATCGTGCCGGGTATTTTCGAGGCCTTCGAGATCGTCTCCCGGGTCTTCGACCGCGGATACATCACTTTCATCACGGGGCCCAGCCGGACGGCCGACATCGAGCGGGTTTTGACGATCGGTGTCCACGGCCCGAGCCGGTTCATCATCATTGCCGTCGACGGGGTTTCGGAGGAAGGAGGGGGGCAGGCATGAGCGGCGAGAAACGAAACATTCGCAAAGAGATCAGCGAGAAACTCGGGCAGGAGCCCCTGCGGGTCAACCTGGCCCGGTTTGCCGAGGAATATCCCGCCGCCCGCGCTGCCGCCCTGGAGAACGCCGGGGATGTGGAGGCCCTGCGGGAGGCGATCAAGCGGATGAAGATCGACACCGTTGAACGGATCGAGGCGGTGGCCGACGCCTTCGAGGTGGAGGCGACCAAGCGCGGCGCCACGGTCTTCCGCGCCGCCGACGGCCAGGCCGTCTTCGACTATCTGATGGACCTGTGCCGGGCCCGCGGCGTAAAGCGGATCGTCAAGTCCAAGTCAATGGCCACCGAGGAGATCGACCTCACGAAGTATTTACGGGAAAGGGGCCTGAACGTCTGCGAATCGGACCTGGGGGAATGGATCATCGATTTGGCGGGACACCGCCCCTCCCACATGGTCCTGCCGGCCATCCACCTGAGCCGCTACCAGGTCGCAGACTATTTCTCAAAGGAATTGGACAAGGCCATTCCGCCGGACATCGCCTTCATGATCCAGGCCGCCCGGCAGCGCCTGCGGGGGGATTTCCTCAACGGCGACATGGGGATCTCCGGGGCCAACTTCGGGATCGCCGAAAACGGGGCGATCGGTCTGATCACAAACGAGGGAAACGGCCGTCTCGTCACGACCCTGCCGCCGATCCACGTGGTCGTCATCGGCTATGAAAAGCTCATCCCCAGGATCACCGACGCGGCGCTGATCCTCAAGCTGCTGCCCCGCGGCGCCACGGCCCAGCTCCTGACGAGCTACACGACCCTGATCGGCGGCCCCACCCCCGTGATGGTGCGGGAAGGGGACCGTTGGGTGGAGAAGATGCGGGAGATGCACATCATCCTCCTGGACAACGGACGGCTCAAGGCGGCCAAGGACAAGCGGTTCAAGGAGATCTACCAGTGCATCCGCTGCGCCTCCTGCCTGAACGTCTGTCCCGTCTACACCCTGGTGGGCGGCCACGTCTACGGCGGCCACACCTACGCCGGCGGGATCGGGGCGATCCTGACGGCCTTTCTGAGCGGGATGGCCGACTTCGAGAAGTTCCACGAACTCTGCATCGGCTGCCGCCGCTGCGTCGAGGTCTGTCCGGGAAAGATCGACATCCCGGGGCTCATCGAGGAACTGCGCTTCCGGGCCGTCGAGGCGCACGGACTCCCCTTCATTGTCAAGCAGCTTTTTGACAACGTGATCGTCAACCGCAAGGTCTTCCACGGCCTGCTCCGGGCGGCCTCTCTGGGGATGAAGCCCTTTGCTTCGGGGAACCTGATCCGCCATCTGCCCCTTTTCTTTTCGGGATTGGCGAAAGACCGGAGCCTGCCGACCATCGCCGCCACGCCCCTCCGGGACCGCCTGCCGGAGCTCGAGCGCAGGCCGGAGAAACCCGTCGGCCGGGCCGTCTTCTTCTCCGGCTGCACGATGGACTTCGTCCTGCCCGACACGGGGGCCTCGGTCATCAAGGTTCTCCAGGACCTGGGGTACGAGGTCTTCTATCCCCAGGGACAGAGCTGCTGCGGCAAGCCCGTCTCCGCTTTGGGGGACCTGGAGACGACCCGTAAGCTGGCCCGGAAAAACATTGAGGCGCTCATGGCGCCCGATCCCGACGTAATCATCACCGCCTGTCCCACCTGCGTCGAGACCCTTTTGGAATACGGGGAATTGCTCAAGGAGGATTCCCTGTGGGCCGCGAAGGCGGCGGAGATGTCCGGGAAGGTCCGGGAATTCACCAGTTTCGTTTCGGAGGAATACGGAAAGCGGGGACGCCTGACGAAGCGTCCGGGGGGACCAAAGGTAACCTACCACGACTCCTGCCACCTCAAGCGCGTCCTGGGGGTATCCGAACCACCCCGACGGCTTATCGAGGCTGCCGGCTGCGAACTGGTCGAGATGAAGGACGCCGACCAGTGCTGCGGGATGTCCGGGATCTTCGGCATCAAGTACGCCGAGCTGTCGATGCCGATCCTGGAACAAAAAATGAACAACATCCGGGATACGGGCGCCGAGATCGTCGCCTGCGCCTGCTCGGGCTGCATGGTCCAGATCCAGGGCGGTCTCGACAAGCAGGTTCCCGGCGTCAGGATGAAGCACGTGGCGGACCTGCTGGCGGAGAAAATAAAAGATTGATGGCTGAAGTCCCCCTTTTCCGGCAGGGGAGAGGGAACCAGAAGTTCGGGTATCAGGCCGCGAAGGTCAGACGCGTCCCGAATTTAAGGCTTTTGCTACTTTTTGCGAGTCCTTCAATCTTCAGGATTTCTTCCGGGGGAGAAAACGACTTTCGATCAGATCCGCAATCCCCGTTGCATCGTTCCGGTCGAAACAGGGGACCCCCGCGGAAACCGGCCGATCCCCGGCCAGCGCGATGAGGTTGTCCTCCGGACCGCAGAGACGTTCCTGCCTGAGCTCGCTTCGGAAGACCTCGATCTTCGGGTGCGGATTTCCCTTGTATCCCTCCGCCAGGATGATGTCCGCATTACGGATGTAGCGCTCCCGGATGTCGGCGAGCCCGTAATCCTCCTCGACATCCTCCATGACGGCGACCTGACGGGACGAAACGAGGACCGTCGTCACGGCGCCCGCTTTCCTGTGGCGCCAACTGTCCTTGCCCTCGAGGTCGATTTCGAAGCCGTGGCGGTTGTGCTTGATCGTCGCCACCCGCCATCCCCGGCAAGTCAGTTCGGTAATGAGCTTTTCGATCAGGGTGGTTTTTCCCGAATCGGATTTGCCGACAATGGAAACGATAGGAATCATAATGTTGTAATGATAGACCATCCTGAAGGAATTGGCCATAGAAAATCGGATGAAACCCGTCAAAATTCTTGTGAAAAAAATCGGGACAAACCCGGGCGGCGCCGGCCTGACCCCCCTCGAGGGGCTGATTCCCTTTGAAAATGGAGATAAGCCGCAGGTCAAATTCCGCGGCAAGAGTGTGCAGGAACTTGCCTTTTTTCAAAGAATTATCCCTTGAATAAAAAACTTGACAGCATCCCGCTGTTCGGCTACGCCATCATCATATGTTGCGGTTCCGGATTGAGGGGGTATAGTTTAACCGCATGCGCCGGGGTGTAATCCCGTTTCCGATCCTCCAGGCGATTGGAGCTGTAACCTGCGCGATCTTCCCGGCTGCCCCATGCGATGCCGGGAAAATTGCGATTGGAAAAGTCCACTTCGGAATACATCATCAAAAAGGAGGAAAGAGAATATGCTTCCAAAGATACAAAACGTTCTGTACGCGACCGACCTGAGCAGGAACTCAGCCTATGCTTTCCGCTACGCAGTCAACACGGCGCGGAAACACGACGCAAAAATCCACATTCTCCATGTCATCGAGCCCCTTTCGCCGCAGACGGAAGCACTCTTGCTCATGCATCTCGATCATAAGAAACTCGACCGGTTGAAACAGGATTCGGAAGAAAAAATGCACCGGCGCATCGAAGAACGCCTGAAACAGTTTGCCGAAAAGGAACTCAAAGACGATCCGGAGACCCTGAAGCGGGTCGTCGGAATACACATTGTTCAAGGCGATCCCGCAACGGAAATTCTGAATAAAACGGATGAATGCGGCTGCGACACGATCATTATGGGAACGCACGGGAAAGGAGCGATCAGCCATGCCTTCCTCGGCAGCGTTTCCGAAAGGGTCCTCCGCCGGATCCGGAAACCCGTTTATATCATACCGCTGCCGAAGGGGGAAACGGACATTACCCTGGGGGATGTTTAGCCGATCCCAAGATCCCCCCTCCCGCATTGCCGCACCGCAGGAGATCGTCTCACTTTGTTACAAGGAAAAACATATGGCACTGCCTGTCGTGAAGAACTATATCAACGGTGCGTGGGAAACCTCGAAATCGAAACAGATGGGGGATGTCTGGTGTCCGGCAACCGGGGAGAGGATTGCCCATGTGCCCTATTCTACGGCCGCGGACGTGGACCGGGCCGTGGCCGCGGCCCAGGCGGCTTTCTGGGAATGGCGCTGCACCCCGCCCGTGTCCCGCGCTCGTTACCTGTTCCGGCTGAAAACCTCCTTTGAAGAAAATTTTGAGGACATCGCGCGAACCCTCGTCATGGAAGAGGGAAAAACGATCGACGAATCCCGCGCCGAGGTCCGCCGGATGATCGAGAACGTGGAGCATGCGACCGGCGTGACAACGATGCTGGCCGGCTACAACCTCGAAGACGTGGCCAAGGACATCGACTCCTGCGCCGAACGTCAACCGATGGGTGTTTTCGCCTGCATCGCCCCCTTCAATTTTCCGGCGATGGTTCCCTGGTGGTTCCTCCCCTACGCCATCGTTGCCGGCAACACTTATGTCGTCAAGCCATCGGAGGTGGTTCCGTTGACCCAGACCCGGATATTCGAGGCCATTGATGACGCCGGTCTCCCTGAGGGGGTCGTCAACATGGTCCACGGCTCCCGGGACGTCGTGAACGCCCTGCTCCACCATCCCGGCATCAAAGGCATTTCCTTCGTCGGACAGAGCGCAACGGCCCGCTACATCTACAAGACGGCCGCCGAAGAAGGAAAGAGGGTCCAGGCTTTGGGAAGCGCGAAGAATTCCGTCGTTATCATGTCCGACGCCGACCTGGGCAAGGCGATGCCCTCGATCATCACCTCTTTTTTCGGATGCGCCGGAGAACGCTGCCTCTCCGGATCGGTCCTCATCGCCGTGGGCGGCGTCTATGAGACCTTGAAGAAGAAATTCGTCGCCGCCTGTAAGGCGATCCGGGTGGGTAACGGCCTCGATGAAGGGGTCAATATGGGACCGGTCGTCAGCCTGGCCCACAAAGAAAAAATCCTCGCCTTCATCGACAAAGGGATCTCCGAAGGCGCGAAACTGCTCCTTGACGGCCGGAAGATCAAGATCCCCGGCTGCGAAAAAGGATTTTTCATCGGTCCCACAGTCTTCGACAGGGTAACACCCGAGATGACCATTGCCAGAGAGGAGATCTTCGGGCCGGTCGTCAGCCTAATCCGGGCGAAGGACCTCGATGAGGCGATCGCCATCACGAACAGCAGCCCCTACGCAAACGCTGCCTGTATCTATACGGCCAGCGGCAAGTCGGCCCGTGACTTTAAATACCGGGTCAACCCGAGTATGATTGGGATCAACATCGGGATCGCCGCGCCGATGGCCTACTTCCCTTTCGGCGGGACGCAGGGTTCTCTGTTTGGCGATATCAAGGGGCACGGCCGGGAGGTCTTCCAGTTCTTCACAGACACAAAGGTCGTCATCACCCGCTGGTTTTAGGGAAGAGGGACCATGAATCTGTCCACGTTCAGCGCCATCCTGACCTTTGCCCTCGATACGGAAGACCGTTCCATCGCCTTTTTGGAAAAGCTTATTATAAGAAAGGACGGCATCGCTGTTAGGCCGACACTGGAAGAGATCATCCAGGTGAAAAAGAAACACCGCCGGACACTGGAAACCATCCGCCGGGAAAACATCACCGAAATGATCCTGGAGCCGGTCCGCAATCTGAAGGCGGCGGATTTTCCGTCCGAAATACCGCAGAAAGAGGTCAAAACCCTGGCCGATGGCATCCAAGCCGTTCTCGACGCCGAAACAACGGCTTCGCGATTTCTGCTGACAGCCTCGGAAAAGCTCAACCTTGCGGAGGTCGCGAAGGCCCTGAAGAGACTCCAGACCGCAAAGGAGGATCTGATCGGAAAGATTAAAATGTTGCAGGCATGAATGAGATTCCGCCGCCTGATCCTGCAGGATGAGGGGCCGGATTATTTCGCCTATCAGCCGTTCATATACCTGAATTCATGTGATATTTTCTAAAAAGGCCTATCGCATCTTAAAGGTGCGCACCCGGACAAATATCGCTTGAACTTGGTGGTGAAAGGGAATATAGATCGCCAGCATTCAATATAAAGGAGATCAGCCGGTATGGCGATGGTATTGAAGGATGCATTACAGACGATACAAACCCACCGGGACTTGAGCCCCCATTATGCGGAACTTCTTGATATCCTGGAGGAGATCCTGATCCTGCGCGAGGAATACCGGCGCCGGACACAGAGGGAGATCTTCCCCGTCGATGAAAAATTGATTGCAGCCAAGATGGCGGGAGGATTTCCCCTCGTTGATTTTTCCTCCGTCATTTTTGACCTTGCGGAGCCCCAGGCCTATTTTCTGGACCTGCTGGAAATCGCGGAAAAGCGGGCCCCGGGGGAAACCGGTGAAATGGCAAGGAAGATCCTCGAGGGCGAGATCCGCTTCAACGACCTGATCTACGAATCCTTCAATCCCCCCACCTTGGAGGAAGAAGAGGCGGCGGACAGCGGGGAAGAGGCCTCCTTCGATCTCGTGGAGCTGTTCATCGAAGAGAGCCTCAGACCGGCCCTGGAGAAGGTCGCGGTGCGTTACGGCGACGTCGTCCGAAAGGCAAACTGGGCGGAGGGCTACTGCCCTATCTGCGGCCGGGAACCCAAAATCGGCGAGGTCCGGGATGAGGAGGGAAGCCGATACCTTTTCTGCAACCAGTGCGGTTTTGAATGGAACTACCTGCGAATCAAATGTCCCTTTTGCGGCAACGAGGAGCAGCAGAGCCTCGCCTATTTCACGATCGAAGAGGACGAACGGTATCGCGTCGACGTCTGCAACGAGTGCAAGCGGTACATCAAAATCGTCGACTTCCGGAAGGCGCAGCAGAAGGTGGACCTGGATGTGGAGGATATTGCCACGCTCCATCTGGATATGCTGGCCAACGACGAGGGATACGACTGACGGCTTCGGAAATGCCCATGGACGACAGGAACATGGCGGAGATGATCCGTCTTCTGGAACTGGAATTGGAGAAGCGGGAGCTTCCCATCGTAACAAGGCTGGCCGAGGAACACCGTGATCCTTTTGAGATCCTCATCTCCACGCTGCTCAGCCTCCGGACCAAAGATGAGGTGACGGCGGCGGCGACGGAGCGGCTCTTTACTCTCGCCTCCACGCCGACGGAGATGCTCCGGCTTTCGGAAGCGGAGATTCGGAAAATGATCTATCCCGTCGGATTCTATCGAAACAAGGCCGAAACGATCCGGCATGTCTGCCGGGAGCTCATCGAACGCTTTGAGTCCCGTGTGCCGGACAGCATCGAAGAACTGCTGACGCTTAAAGGGGTGGGGCGAAAAACGGCCAACCTGGTCGTTTCCCTCGGTTTCGGCGGGGCAGGCCTCTGCGTGGACACCCATGTGCACCGGATTTCCAACCGCATGGGCTATGTCCGGACGAAAAATCCCGAAGAGACGGAATTCGCCCTCCGGTCGAAGCTCCCTCCGGAACACTGGTCCCGCTACAACACGCTCCTCGTCGCTTTCGGACGGAACACCTGCCGTCCCATTTCGCCTCTCTGCAGCCATTGTCCGGTGGAAGTTTACTGCGACCGCATCGGCGTGACGAAGAGCCGTTGAGAGACTTTGAAAATCGTGATCCCTCCGCGCACTGGACATTTTTCGACCCTGCGCCTCCTCGCTTCGCTGAACGGAAAATTAGGGACAGCTCCC